>JAOPTW010000028.1:0-1308 GCA_051532035.1 Fibrobacterales bacterium
TTACCGTGCCGAGTTCACTTCTTAGCAAAGCACTGAATACAGCAATTATTATGAAAGCTGAAAAGCTGTAAGTATGTCATTCTGGTTTCTGATGATAAACCGATGTATGTACATCTCTTAGGAGAGATTAGATCTATAATCACCTACTGGGCCCAACAGCAAAAGCAGGCAACGATTTTTTCTAAAGATGAAGAAGAAAATCGCTGCCTACATTTTGTGCACGTTGATGAAAGAATCTCCTTTATTACAGAGAAGTGTTAAAAGTGAGTAGATACATTGCTCGCTCTATTAATGCTTCGAGCTCTCTAGTTCCTACACCACAGAGGCTCGACCAAATCAGACCTTTTGTCGGGCACATCCCTAATAGATTCACTGCTCCAGTAGAGGTGCTGATTTTGCCGCGCATAACCGCTCGTTCATTGGTATAGTCCCATATAAGATAGTATCCTTCAAGTCTAATGCTTTCTGTGCCTAATTCACTAACAGTTAGTGTAATGGAGAGATTTTCAAATGCCAGTGCCATATCTAAAGTTGTGTCTGCAATAGTGATATAGTCTGATTTTAATTTTCTGAGAGATACAATATTATACTGTTTCAATGTGTGATTATATCCAACCTTCATTGGAACAAATTCAAAGAAAATAGTATCTCTTGGTATTTTGTGCATAGCCTTGATGGTAGTGTTTTTTGAGAGGCTTTGTAATTCGTTTACAATCAGTGAATCAAGGTACTCAGACATAGGCCCCTCCTCAATCAATCCCTCTATTTTTTTAGACATTTTTAGTGAAGAAATCGGCACAACCGAAATTGTTCTATGTTTAAAACTATCCATTTTATACTCTTCTTCTACAATCTTTGGGGGCATATATGAATTACACTGAAGAAAGAGTAGCGGTATTGCAAGGGTTGCTAATAATTTAAAACAAGTAAGTCGAATCATGATGGTATTGCATTGAGTGATATTTTATAAAACTATGTATAGTTGTACTCATTAACAAGAGGGTAATTAAAGCTTATATATGATGGGGTTATTTCTAGTACTCGAATTGTTAAGTGCTCCAATTGGGCCCAACTAATTGTGTTAGCTTTATTGCACACTTCTTCACCATTCCATAAAAAGGCATTAATCCCATCAACACCTTCATACCTCCGAAGCAGGTACTAAAACCAACTACTTCCATCACCTAAGCATAATTATACTCCACCTCACCCCAAATAACGCACCAGCCCACCATACCAAAATCAAAAATGCTATATTCACACACATGACCCCTATACACCTCATTATCCTCTGCACCACACTTATCC
>JAOPTW010000028.1:1463-4682 GCA_051532035.1 Fibrobacterales bacterium
TATTGTGTTGATTGTGCCCCACAGAGAAACCCCTATATACCCGTCGATACTCTGCATATCTCATATCCCAATCCTCTAGATACGATCTATCTGGATGCCATCTATCGTGATTGCTACCCTAGGCATATATTCGATACCATATGGGCCGAAGTAGATCCCGATTCAACAGAATCATTTTTAAAAAGCCATCCACCCCGTATTACCAATAAAGGTGAGCTTCGGTTGTTGGCTGATACGTTGCAAGAGGGGTACAGTGTCAATGTTCCAGTTGTCGTTGAGCATATAGAGTATGATTCACTATATATAGAGCATCTAAGTGATAGTCTTACCTTTGTAGATAATATACCATATAACTGTTCAGTGCCTTCTGATGGTATGTTTTATATAGAGCCAGGGACGTTACGATTTTTTGAGGGGTCGGCATGTTGGTATACCTCTTTTAGTGTTGCAAAAATAACCGTAGGGAGTCAACAACAAGAATTAAAAATTAAAAACATTGTGACAATGCGTATGAGGCCTGATAGTACCCATGTGGGCAATGTATATGAACAAATAGTTGCAGTAAAAAATAGATATGGAGTAGGGGATACCCTGACACTTAAGAGTGTTATCGTGCCGTTTGATAGTTCTGTGTTTAATAGGTAGTATAGACGTACACTTTTTATGAGTTCTTCTCCCATTTTGTTCTCCTTTTGGAGCTACAAACTGGTCCAACTATTTAAACGGTTAGGAACACTTGTTATTTTTAACAAAATATATTAGGGACTAAATTATGCGACATTTAAACTGTATTTGTATTTTATTCTTGTTTCCTTGTTTGTTACTTGGGCAAATTAATGGTTCTGTTAGTTCAACAGAAGATGTTTTTATTCTTACTTTGGATAATCCTGTTGAGAATTTGTCAAGAGGAAATGCAGGAATAGCACGACCGTCTTCTTCGTTATCCTTTTTGCATAATCCCGCTCATAGTTCTTATATTCAACCATCAAGCGGGTATCTATATAACGCAGGAACCATGTATGAGCCTTTTTTACCAAAACAGGATTTTGATATCTGGTACTCTGGAACAGTTATTAGTGTGGAAAAAATAATCAATGATATTCCATTTGGTTTTGGATTGTTGTATAAGTATTTGGATTTTGGTAAAACTGAAGATTTTGATGAGTATGGGAATGACCGGTCCCCTGTTGAAAGTGCTCAAAAAATGGTTGGCCTTAATGTTTCTATGCAGCTTTTAAAAGGTTTTAATATGGGTGCTACTCTAAACTATGGTAGCCAATATTTTAGTGGTAATTATTCAGATGTTGTAACAGGAGGGTTTTTGACCCTAGATCTAGGCCTGCTTTACCAGTATCGGTTTTTCAGAAATCAATGTACTGTAGCTGGAGCTTTGGTGATAAATGAAGGTGTAGGTATTGTCGCTGAGCTTAAAGGTGAAGAGAACTACAATCCCTGGAGCGGGAACTCATCGATCAATTTTTTACACGATATTGGAATTGGGGTAAGTGCAGAAGGGGACTTAGGCCCATGGCTCTCTATGGATGTTTCTTATGATCATCATGAAGTTGGCCTGAGGGATGAATACAGAAGAGATTTTTCTGGAATGTATTTTGGGTATGGTATTCGTTTGGCTACTATTCTCGAGTTATCATGGGGAAGTGTTGATGAAGGAAGTATGAATATCGATGAAAAACGGAGAGGGTGGGGGGTGATTTTAAATTCAGCCCACATAAAACAATTGTTGGATCAAATTAATTCAAAAAATATCTCCTTTGGTCAGTTGTATGATACAGTAGACTCTCAATATTATTTTGGTCTCGAATTTTATCGTTCATATACAGTATCTTCAAAACGGGGTCTTAATGATGGGAAAGTATCTACCCAGATAAATGCTTATTTTTCTTATGTGATTTAGAGTATTGTGTAGTGAGTCGTTTTGCTAAGCCATTTTCCTAGAGATGAAAATGAAGCTCCATACGTAAATGCGTTGGTTAGTAAGGAATCTTTAATTTTATATCCGATTCCTCTTAAAAGTGGACATGCAAGGGCAATGCCGGTTGTACGGTGGAGTGTTCCGGATATGCATGAACTCATTACGCTAATGACATCAAATGAATTAAACAATCCTAAGGAGCCAATCAAAGCTGATTTCATGACAAAAGTGACTAATACACTTCTTTTCGGTTATTACGTAAAAATGATAAGCCATGCTAATAATAGATTTAGTGATAATATAAGTTATCACCCATTGGATATAATTGAAACACAATTAAAAAAAAGCAAACCAAATTCCATAGTGATAAATTTTGGGAGTAATTAGGGACATGGTTTACGTTTATAACAGTCGTTGGAGCGTTAACCATATAATGCTATATTCTATATGAAGGTTCCGCTCAACTAAAAGTTATAAAGAGAGAAGTATGTTAGAAGAAGAGAATGTGGATATTTCAGAGATAAAGTATAATACTGACAAATTGCCATGGAAACCATGGGTGACTGGTTTCTATGGAGCTTCCTTTGGGCCAATTTCTGCTGGTATTATTACTTATCTTAATCTTAAACGAATGGGACATAGAGATAAGGGTTATAAAATATTCTCTGCTACTATGATAATCTCATTTTTGATTATTGCATTTTTGATTTATCTACCAGATGATGTGCCGGAATTTTACGGAAGAATATTTCAAGCTTTAGTTTCAGTATTATTTCCTATGCTGCAAACTTCAGAATTTAAATTATGGTTGAATGAAGACACCCTAGGAAATTCCCCTAGAAATGGTTGGAGTGCATTAGGGTGGGGCTTTTTAGGAATGATTGCATTCATTATAATGGCTTATAGTGTTGGTTATGCTTATGGATTGATGCTGGCATCATGATATAAGCGTAGTGTTTGATCGCTCCAGCGCCCCTGCTTACGCTCAGTAAAGCAAAAATATTTTCTTTTCTCCCAAATAGACATCATGCCAAGGCATGTCCATTACTACGATCCACCAACAGCCGTAACATGCAATATTTTCTATAAATAGATGAAAACACTGCCAACTTCGGTGCACGTTGATGTGTAAGATTCCCTAATAACCAACTACTTCCATCACCTAAGCATAATTATACTCCACCTCACCCCAAATAACGCACCAGCCCACCATACCAAAATCAAAAATGCTATATTCACACTCATGACCCCTATACACCTCTTAATCCTCTGCACCACACTTATCC
>JAOPTW010000028.1:4873-22420 GCA_051532035.1 Fibrobacterales bacterium
TATTGTGTTGATTGTGCCCCACGGAGAAACCCCTATATACCCGTCGATACTCTGCATATCTCATATCCCAATCCTCTAGATACGATCTATCTGGATGCCATCTATCGTGATTGCTACCCTAGGCATATATTCGATACCATATGGGCCGATGTGGATCCCGACTCAACAGAATCATTTTTAAAAAGCCATCCACCCCGTATTACCAATAAAGGTGAGCTTCGGTTGTTGGCTGATACGTTGCAAGAGGGGTACAGTGTCAATGCTCCCGTTGTTGTAGAGCATATAGAGTATGATTCAGTGCATATTGAGCACTTAAGTGATACCCTAAGTTTTGTAAAAAACATAGCAAATAACTGCCCTGTTCCTTCTGATGGTATGTTTTATCGTCCCCCAGGAGATCTGAGGCTCGCTTCAATGACGTCATGCCCGGTTTTTAATTATCTGTATAAGGTGTCAGTAGCGTCTGCGTTAGAACCCATACTGCGAACGGATATTGTAACACTGCACATGAGTCCAAATCGAACCCATGTAGGTAAAGAATATGAACAAATTATTGCAGTAAAAAATAGATATGGAGTAGGGGATACCCTGACACTAAAGAGTATTATCGTGCCGTTTGATAGTTCTGTTTTTAATAGATAGTATAGACGTAGTGATGGGGATGGCTTTTAGGGGTTGAGGCGTTTTTTGATCAATTAACTCCATAATTTAACCAAAAATGATAAAAGTTATGATTTGAGGCTGAGTCCAATCGAAAATAGTATATTTACTGTATGCATATAGATAGAACACATATTACATCGTCTTCATTTGAAACAAATGAACGACAGGTTATTGAAGAGATGAAAAAATCAACTCCTCAAGACCGTTTTGCATTAATAACCTATTTAAGAGAAAGTTTCTATGGACCAGAGGCAACTACCGGTAGACTTCAAAGAGTTTTTGAAGTTACTAAATTCCAATAATGTCGAATATTTATTAGTTGGCGGTTGGGCAGTTGGCTTTTATGGTTATTCTCGTTTTACCGCAGATATGGATGTCTTTGTTGGTATCTCAAAAGATAATGTTCTTTCTGTAAAAAGAGCACTTCATGAATTTGGAGTTCCAGATTTTGATATCTCAATGCTCAATACTAAAGGTAACGTCTTCAGAATAGGAAGAACACCCTTAAGAATTGAGGTTATTAATGAGATTACCGGCGTCTCTTTTCTTGATGCTTACACAAATAAAGAATATGTAGAGTTAGAAGACGATTTTAAAGTTCCTATAATTTCGATCGATGACCTATTTACGAACAAATCTTCTACAGGTCGTACAAAAGATCAGTTGGATATTGAAGAGTTGCGTAAATTCCTAGACTAGAAGTACATCAAAATCCTAATCCTCTGCACCACACTTATCCTAAGCCTATTCGTATTTACCGGCTGTGAAGGCTGTGCCCTCGTACAAGAACCCATGGTCGATGACATAGTGCCTCTCGATACTATTTAATACACCTACGAGTATGATACTGTAATTCCGCCCTGTAATTTTTCCTGACCAATACGCCTTAGCTTTTTGTTAAGGAAACCGTCCATCACAGACTAGTGAAGGATTATTTAAACATTATTATAAATGAGTATTATAGTGTTCTATTTTAGGACTTGAGTGATATCCGAATAAATTCAATAATCCATGAGAGAACCAGAAGGTTGTCATGTTTGGCATGCAGGCTTCTGATACCTGATTCGACTCTTTCAATACCAATACTCTTTTTTCGTAGATTATAGAGCGCAGTAGCATATGCAATCGAATATTCAGGGTGCCCCTGAAAACAGAGTGTGTTGCGCATGGTAAAAACCGAATGTGGACAAAACTCATTTGAACCGATACACTTTGCATCCTGTGGGAGTGTTTCTACTTGGTCCCTGTGTGAAAGAGGAATAGCAAAAGAATCAGCTTTTGGAAACATCCACTGCTCATTGGAGTGTATCGCTACATCTTGTGAGCCTACGCCCCACCCTTTGTCTGATTGTATAACTACACCACCAAGCGCTTGAGCGATTATTTGATGACCAAAACATATTCCAATCAGAATTTGTTCTGTAGCATGAAGAATCTCAATGTATTCTTCAAGCCGATGGATCCATGGGAGGTCGTCATAAGCACTTGCTGAAGCGCCACTTATAACAAAAGCATCATAAGTCGTGTAGTCAATGGGGTATTCCTGTGCATGCACATTGAAGGTGTCAATCGTAACACCTAGGGAGACAGAATGAAAGGCATGGGTAAAGAGATCGTCGTAATCGCCATCTATGCCGATGAGTTCTGGTACTACGGTATCACATTTCAGAAGTGCAAGTTTCATAATGCCTCTCTATAGAGTGTTTCAAAATCATCAACGCTAATGGGTATCATGTTGGTGAGTCTACTTTCATCTGCATAGGCATCGCGCGCAAGTTGAGGGACATCCGTCTCAGATATTCCATAGCGGTGAAGTCCTAAGGTGATGTCAAATTGTTCAAGAAATTCTACAAAATATGAGGAAAGAGAGCCCTCTTCTCCAATGTGCACGATGTTTTTTATGGTATTCATTTTTGCAATGTGCACTTCATCATCGATATGCGTTTCAAGCCACTCGACACAAATGGGAAGAAGGAGCGCATTTGCCAATCCATGGTGTAGATTAAAGTGGGCAGAGATCGGGTGGGCCATGGCATGAATCATTCCTAAGCCTTTTTGAAAAGCCGTTGCTCCCATAGTTGAGGCGAGTAACATTTTTCCTCGAGCATCGTAATTGATTGGGTCATTATATACGATGGGCAGTTCGTGCAATACCATCGCTATTCCTTCACGTGCGATGGCGCTTGCCATGGGGTGATACAGAGGAGCAAAGTAGGCTTCAATATTGTGTACTAAGGCATCTACTCCTGTAGTTACGCTCAGAGTTTTCGGTAATCCTATTGTGAGCTCAGGTGCGAGGACGGCAATTTTTGGTACCAAATCGGGATGAAAAAAGAGCGCCTTCTTTTTTTCGTCACTAAGGGTTATAACCGCACAGCGCCCTACTTCACTGCCTGTTCCAGCCGTTGTAGGTATTGCATACAATGGCGGTAAAGGATTGGTCATTTTTTGTGTGCCCCCTAATGAGTCTTGGAATTCACTTAAGGGAAGAGCGTGGGTGGCCATAAATAGAATTGCTTTTGCTGTATCAATAGAGCTGCCTCCACCAAAGGCTATGATTGCATCACATGAGTGTATTGAATAGAGTGCAGTCCCTTTTTGAACATCACTTTCTGTAGGGTTGGAGTGAGTATCAGTAAAGAGCTCATAGGGAACTCCGTAGGTGTCGAGTAACTTAAGAAGCGGTTGATGAATGTTGAGTGAAAGAATACCGGGGTCAGTGACAATAAGAATGTTGCGATAGAATAATTGTGCTATCCGGTTCACACATTCTTCGAGTGCTCCCTCGCCATACAATAGTGTAGTTGGATAATTATACTGAATCATTATATACCTTCAAAATAACGTTTGAGTTGCCAATCGGTAACCTGTTTCTCATATTCCCGTACTTCCCATTCTCGTGTGGCAGAAAAGTGTTTGCAAAAATCTAATCCAAAGAGACTGGGGGCAATCTCTGAACTTTTAAAGAGAGATGTTGCATCACGTAAATTAGTGGGGAGTTGTAGGTGACTTTCTAGGTGTGCTTCTTGTTCATATGCATTCCCCGTAATTGGCTCGGTCGGATCTATTTTTTCTTTTATACCCTGTAATCCTGCGGCGATGATTGCTGCTGCAGCTAAATAGGGGTTAGCATCTGCTGACCCTATGCGGAACTCTAATCGTTGTGCACTCTCTTTGTCGGGTATCACTCTAAGGGAGGTGGTACGGTTTTCTATTCCCCAGGTAAGTGAGGTGGGTGCCCATGCCCCTTTGACTAATCGAGTATAGTCGTTTATTGTTGGTGTGGTAAGCGGAAGTAATTCCTTGAGATACCGTTGTTGACCGCCAATATAGTATCGCAATGTATCACTGATATTGTGATGGGCATCGGCATTATAAAAGAGATGCTCACCTGTTTCCAGGTCATACAATGATTGATGAATGTGCCCGCTTTGGCCGGGGTGCTGCATTGACCATTTTGCCATAAAGGTTGCGATTAGGTTGCGCTGTTGAAAAAAAACTTTGCTAAATGTTTTAAACAGTACTGCGTCATCACACGATTTCAAAACATCTGTATAGTGAATTGCTGCTTCAATAACTCCAGGGCCCGTTTCGCAGTGGAGTCCCTCTAGGGGAATATTAAGTTTTTCGGTGTATTCAAGGAGATCATGAAATAGGTCAGATTCTGTAGAATTTCTTAATACAGAGTATCCAAAATTGCCCGGGGTAAATGGTGTGAGGTTCGTGTAGTTTTTTTCGCGAATAGAATGAGAGGTTTCATTGAACACAAAAAATTCATATTCAAATCCAGTGGTCACTCCGATATTCATGGATTTGGCTTTCTCAATAATTTTTTTAAGTACCGTTCTTGGAGAGATAGGATGGAGAGAATAGCTTGAGTTTTCTTTGGTGACAAAGTCTATAAGAAAAAAGGGAGTAGGATGCTTTTCGTTGAGCATTCGCTCGCTAGAGAGGTCAATCTTAAATAGTGCATCAGGGTAGGCGGTGTGCCAGCCGGTAAACGAAGTGTTGTCATACAATTGATCATCGATGTCCCAACCTAAAACACAATCACAAAAACCAGCATGAGAACCAAGTATAGAAGTGAATTTTTCAAGACTAATATATTTACCACGGATAACGCCATCAATATCTACAAACCCCAGTTTGATATATCTAATACCTTCAGTCGTATATCGTTTTAAAATCTCTTCTTTTACTTGCACTTTAATGTTCTCCATTTTTGAAATGAATCGCTTTCCGTTTCGTGAGATACATAAAGCCATACTGTGATAACGAAGACCCTTTCCCGCTATTTTTATACCCTGTCCAAGGGAGTGCTGGGTCGAGGAAATCACACCTGTTTTGAAATATAGTCCCCGCCTCAACCGCTGAAGCGAACATCTCAGCAGTGTTGCTGTTTTCTGTAAAAATAGATGCAGTAAGACCATACGAAGATTTATTCAAGAAAGTGATAGCTTCTTCTATACTCTCAACTTCTTGAATAGGTAATAGGGGAGCAAAGTTTTCTTCCTGCATAATAAGCATATCTTCAGTGACATTGACCAGTACTGTGGGTTCCCAAAAATAGCCGTCCTTAATTTTTTTGTAGCCCCCTCCACAGAGAATTTGTGCTCCTTTATCATGTGCATCATGAATCTGTTTTTCTAAAAAAGGAATACACTTTGGGTCGGCCATTGGGCCCATATTTGTTGATGGGTGTATAGGGTCACCTAAGGTATATTCTTGAGCTTTAGTTATACAGCGTTGCGTAAACTCAAGGGCGATAGAGTGATGTACATAAATTCTTTCAAGCCCACAGCATGATTGACCAGCATTATAAAATGCCCCATCTACAATTGCATCAGCAGCAGTTATTGGGTCACTACTTGCATCAACATACACGCCATCTTTTCCACCGAGCTCTAAATTGCAATCCATAAACGTATGGGCCACTGATTGATAAATTGCATGTCCTCCTGCAACAGACCCGGTAAACACCACATGATCCACGATATTATTTTTGATGAGATCGGCGCATTGTTCATGAGTCGCTATCAAATGCCTAACAACCTCCATCTCAAATGATTGATTAAAAGCTTTTGCAAAGTGAGACCCTATTTCAGTTGTCATTTGAGCATGTTTCAATAAAACGGTGTTGCCACAGAGGATGCTGGTGAGGAGTCCATTTATGGTAATGAGTAGGGGATAGTTCCACGCTGAAATAATAAAGACGAGTCCAAGTGGTTCTTTTTTAATTGCTCGGTAGAACCCTTGTTTCTCTTCGATGGCGTCATCTAACAGTATCTGTTCTGCATTATCGCATAACCAATTACCTCGGTCGAGCATGGCTTCAACTTCACCGTTTGCTTGCGCGAGGGGGCGTCCCATCTGTTGGGTGATCGATAGGCCAATTTCGTCTGCGTGTTCTTTAAAATAGGTAAGGGCGCTTCTACACTTTTGAACTCTTTCAGTAATGGGAAGGGCCGAGACTTTTTTTTGAGATTTGTGGAGTTCGGAACACAGTGCTTTGATTGTCTCAAAATCTTGAAACAGGTACTTCTTAAGTACTTCTCCAGAAAATGGGTTGGTACATTCAAATCCGTTCATTGGTTCGTAACCGGTCTTGTTAATCTATAGTGTATCATAAAATGCTTTGGAGTGCAATGTAGGGTAAGTTTAGGCCATACAGGCTTAATAGGGCGTTTACAGAAGTGCCTTTTAGTAAATCTTCCATAAATATCAAAATAATGAATAGAGTGGTTACTTCAATGATATTGGGTTCGTCTAATACAGAAACGTATAGGGAGACTCAATGAAAAATTCGCTGTTATCATTAATTATGGCAGTATTGGCCATAAATTTTACCAGTTGTTATCAAGCAAAAATCAAACAACCTGTCCAGATGGTGAGCAACCATACCTTTGTGAAGGATCAAAAGAGCTTTGATGTATCGGGTTCTGTTAATATTATGCCTACTCCGGTAATTACTCACTATTCATTTGCTGATAATAGAATTTCGAACAATGTGGAACCGGGTATACCCATAGGGCTACGGTATCGATTGAATGAGAGTTACCATTTATCAGCGCAAGTAATGCCTTCTTCGGGTACTGCTCATATTTTAGACAATCACTTTAGTGTTGCTGCAGCGTCTTTGCATAGTTTGGGTGAATTATCATATGGTACACTTATTTTTGATATACAAACGAGTAGAGAGAAGGGTAGTGGGAATCAGGATGATAGTTATGATTCACGATCAGTGTATCTTACAAGTCGTATGCTATCTTATGGGATTCAAGGATATTATGGACTCGAAAGTGTGGATAATGATAGTTGGTGGGGTGGGTCTATTAGAGTTGGGGGCTTTTTAAAAACGGGGCATTTTTTTATGGAACATCACACTGACGAACTATCAAAGCATGTAACGATCTGGTTTATGGGTCCCGCACTCCAGGGTGCAGTAAAGCTTTTTAAATATGGTGAACTGTATTTAGGGGGAGCACTTCCTGTTATGCTTATTGATACCTATTCAAATGGACACCTTCAAATTGAGGTTGATCTAGGGCTTAAGATTAGTATTTAGTTTGGGTAGATTTAATTAATTTCCACTTATTTCAATTTCTGGTAACATATCCCCCTTCTCCTGTGTTTAATAGGAAAATTTGAAATTGATCTAAAATCAACATCAAACAGTTTTCTCAGTCTCATGATAGGTTTTTGATTATTGATCAAAAGGATATATACCATTTGGGAGCCTCATTGAAAGACCTTGGTAAAAGCTGGTTTGCCTTTTCCAAATTTGATAAAGGGGCGCTGGAGATGGTGAGTCGGTTGGGGGAGGGGTGATGTTGTGTTCATCCATGAATTCCTTGTCAAACTGCAATTATCAATACTCTTTCCCAACTTCGGTCTGAAAACTGAACAATTTTTTGAATGTCTGTAAAACCTCATGTCCTGTGGCGTAAATGATAATTTTAAATTATTTTTAATGAACGTTTAATTGAATATAAATATGGGACTCTTTTATGCAAAACTATACTGATCACAACCTAGCTTCATTTTTAATCGATCCTGATGTGTCCGAAGAAAAGAAGTGTGAAGTTCAACAAGAATTTGATAAACGTGGTTATACAAAAGAAGATATTGAACTTTTATATAAAGAAAAAGAAGAATATAAAAAAGAAAAATTTAAAGAAGATGCCATCGGTATTTCTAGAATCACTAAAATACTGTGTTTCTTTCCATTCACGTCGATATTTATATTGCCATCATATATCTCTAATCTAAAAAATGCATCAAACGTAGAGAGGCAAAAAGCTTATTATTCTGTCTGCGGTTTCATCATGCTCGTTTCATATTTTATACTAATGGTTTTGGCGAACTCTATTTTAGGGATTAATATGGGAGGTGATCTTTTAGTCATTATTTATCTTATAGGCTTTTATGTTCTGGTTGAAAAACAAGAAGAACGATTTATTCCAATTAAATCTCTAAGTTTTGAAGGAATAAGTAAGGTATGAGTCAAAAAAAAATATAATTATAATTGTTCGTTTTTTAAGAAGAGCATCTAAGTGATAACCCTCCTTTGGTAGAGGATATTGCAGTCAACCGCTCTGTACCTGCTGACGGTATTTTTAATCATGCCCCAGGAGAATTATTTATGTACGCGGGGATGCCCGCATACCGTTTCTAAGGTGACCGTAGAAGTTCGTTACAAGTTATGCGACTGGTCAATATCGTAACCCTTCGTATGAGTCCAGATAGTTTATGGGGTTCTGTGCCCGAGGCTTCTTTAACTCATGTGCGGAGCACGTTTTACAGTATGCAGCGCTTTCGAAAGAATCAAATACAGGTTGATGATGTACAGACTTAATCAAACACCACTATAAGGTTAAAGCGTCTACTGGTGCATGATGATCATTTGGTAGATACTCCAGTAGAGCCACAAGTGATTATTCGATGTACAGAGCAGTGTAACCTGGGTAACACACTAGAGCCTTATACTGAAGCTCTCAGCAGAGTGCCTTTTATCCAGTCTTTTGGGCATCCAAAAGGTCTGGCCGCTCCAAGCCGGCGCTTGGGAATCATAGTTAAAAAACAAAAATTCAAACTATTAAGAATCGTTAAAAAACCGTAAATGAATGTATTTCTTTAAATGCATTGTTTTGTGCGATTACAAAATAGATACCGGGTTTCAGTGCAGAGGTATTAAGGTATGCACTACCATTCCGTTGTTTGAGCTCGGATATTCGTTGACCATGTACACTCATAACGGTAAGTGAATTTAACTGAGTGGGTTCTTCTATTGTAATGGTAATTGAGCTTTCCATAACAGTGAGATTTAGATTGCGACGGGTAGTTACTGCCCCTAGGGGACTAATGTAATCCTGAGAACTCTCCGATTCTAGGCTCGATGAGTCGTATACCGATGATGGGGATTCTTCTGATGATGACGATGTCTGATCTTCGGAAGAGGAGCTGGGCTCAGAAGAGAGTGCACTACTCATTACTTCATACATAGAACTCACTTCTTCTGAGGAACTGATCTCTTCAGAAGATTCATTTGAAAATGTGTAGTAATTGTTTGAAGTAACGGTATTTAAACTCTGCGCATAGTTTACTAAAGCGGTTTCAGTAATGAGTCCTTCTCCATTGAGTGGTGCATACAGTTCAAGGCTCGATTGTATCAGAATTCCTGAATGCATATCAGCAATTTGGTTGGTGTTTAATCCGGCCCGGTGGAAGTACCAATTTCGAACATCCATTGTTTCAGGGGCATTTGAATGTCCAATAGTAACTCTCGTTGGGGAGAGGTACGTATCATTGAGGATGCCTTGTTCATCTCCATCTACATAGAGATACGTGCGTCCAATGGTGTGGTAATGGGTTATGGTGAGAGTATGCCATGCGCCATCAGTAACTGAGGTGTGGCCTACAATACCACTTTGAGCAAACTCCACATTTCCTTGAGCATTAATGATTAATGGATAGGAATCAGCGCCATTGATAATCTCTAATAGGGTACCTGATGCTGTTGTTCTCATATCAATTGTTGTCGCGAAAGAGTGTGTCAGAGCTTCTGGAGAAAATTCAATGATAGTGTTGGGCACCATGGTTACATGGGTTGTCGATTGTGTCATCGGTATTGGCTTTTGTGCATGCAGCGCTTCAAAAAGTGATGGTACCACTGCAGTAGACATTTCTAAATACCCTCTATCGTTGGGGTGACCATCATCATATTGATACCATGATCCCCATTGTCCCAGTGTGTTGTCGAGAGCACCGAGAACATTAATACTGGGTACATCCAGGCTATTAATCCATGCATTCATATCTTTTGTTTTAGTATACATCCCATCATTCATGCCACCATTAGAATAATTGGTAGCTATTATTGGTATCATTCCCTGTTCATGGGTTTTTGAAATAATTTGGTTCATGCCGTTTTTAAAACTTTCAGCATTATACCCTTCGTTAGCCTGAGAAAGGCAGTACACAACATACTTTGAACATTCCGAGAGTAAATCATTTTCCCAACGGTTAAGAACTTTCGAGGTGTTATCACCAGAGATAGAGACATTAGAAACGTACCAATCCTCTCCTGAGCCTTCATTAAAACGGGTGTCGAGCATGGTTGCAACGTTGTAGACCCATCCTTTTCTGAGGTCTGTATAGCTGGCATAATAATCCCAATTATTGGGGGCTTCACTCGCACGTAACCCATAACATACTGAAGACCCCATAAAGGCAATTTTATGATCATCAACTTCGCCACAGTTACGTGTTTCTGAAATTTCCTCAGAATGTGCACTCGTTATATACATTAGAAAACTTAGAATAATAAACTTCATTGTGAGTTCCTTGCTATACTCTGTTTGGTGTTGATCAGAATGAGCGTGTGAATGCTATGTAATGTGTGTTTTAAAAATATCCATTTTTTTTAGAATAACAGTATACCAACTGAATAACCAATAGTATGTGTTGACTTATGTTGACATTAGGGTATCTGGGGTGCTATCAATGAGGAGTATACTCCATGTAAGTGGTGTGCATTCTGTAATATACTCATACAAAAAAAGAGCGTGTTGATTTCTCAACAAGCTCTTTTTATCATCATCTTTTTCAAACTCAGCAAGCTATTGCCGACACGATCCATTAATTAAGCGTAAACATTCCCCCATTCAATCGGAATTTGTCAAGCTTGGTGCCATCCTCACGGCGAAGAATCATCAAAGTATACTCTTGCCCCGGCGTTAAGTTATTCCACGTTGTTACATTTAACTCTTGAAATCCGGCGGTATGTACATTGTTTTGTACAGCCCAATTTGTTTTTCCTACTACCTTGTAGTAAAAGCTATCATTTGCCCCAGAACTACAGTTAACCGTTGCAAACAAAGTCACGTTAGACTGAGAGGCTGTAAACGTATAGTGGGCCTGTCCAGTAACGGCATCTCCCGCGGTGCCTGCGTAGCTACCGGTACTCGGCCACTCGATAAAGGTAACACCGCCGGCACTTAAGATTTCAAAAGGCGCAAAGGCCGTTCCAGCATTGAAATTTTCAGCTTCAATAACCGGCCCAATTTCACAACCAGCTGCGTTAACGCTAGCCCCCGTAGACGTCGAAGGGCAAAGATCGCTTGCATCAATTACACCATCACCATCGGTATCAGGCAGAGCACAACCCACATAATCCACAGCTACGTCAGGATCCGTCGATGGACACAGATCAATGGCATCATTAACACCATCATTATCAGTGTCTTTTTGCTCGGCAGCACAGCCATCGATATCAATAGGCGTAGTCACAGTACCTGGGCATAGATCCAATCCATCGAAAATACCGTCACTGTCTTCATCCAGTGGGCAACCAACAGCATCAACCGTAGCGCCAGTTGGTGTACCAGGGCAGCTATCCTCTGCATCAGGTACGCCATCAGTATCAGCGTCAAATACAATAGGTACGGCTTCAATACGAACATTAAGAATGTCGAACTCAGCCGTTCCTTCGGTATCGCGAAATTCGACGGTATTGGTACCCGGTAAGAGATTGATAGTGAAGGGACCAAATTCTCGCCCACTCGGACGGGGGCTTGCAGAACTGTTTGAAGCAATTCTATACACAAACTGATTGTTTAACCACAAGCTCATAGCGCGGCTGCTACTCGGTATAGAAATACGGGCAAAAAGCTCTGCAGTACCACCAAAGTCGCCTCCCGCTACTTCGAGCATGTAACCCGTGTTACCATTGAGGTCAACTCCCCCCGACATTCCAGAACAATTCTTAGAACCAGTACAACCGCTCACACCCGGTCCACCAGCATCACTGGAAGCAGAATACGTTGCCGAAGGAACTAAAAGCTGTGCTATGGAGCAACCCTCATTGTTAGTATACTCATCTGTGGGTGTATTAAGGCACTGGTCAAATTCATCCGCGACGCCGTCACCGTCTTCATCTGAGAAGGTAAAACAGCCATGTTCATCGACAAAAGCACCAGCTACCGTTCCAGGGCATTGATCCAATGCATCACTCACTCCGTCACCGTCGGTATCTCTTTCACTATCTGCACACCCGTCAGTATCAATGGTCGCATTAGCAGGAGTGTTAGAACAGAGGTCATCTGAGTCCATAATGCCATCGCTATCATTGTCTCTTTGATTGTCAGCACAGCCATTTACGTCAACGGGATTATTTGTTTGTGTGTTAGGACACTGATCTTGGAGGTCAATCACGCCATCTCTATCGGTATCTCTTTCACTATCTGCGCAGCCGTCAGTATCAACAGGAGCATTTGCAGGAGAGTTAGGGCAGAGGTCATCTCTGTCTAAAAAGCCATCGTCATCACTGTCTCTTTGGTTGTCATCACAGCCTTCAGCGTCAACAGGATTATTTGGTTGTGTATTAGGACATTGATCATCCTGATCAGTTACGCCATCAGTATCAGCGTCAAAGACAATAGGTACGGCTTCAACACGAACATTAAGAATGTCGAACTCAGCCGTTCCTTCGGTATCGCGAAATTCGAGGGTATTTGCACCCGGTAAGAGGTTGATAGTGAAGGGACCAAATTCTCGCCCACTTGGACGGGGGCTTGCAGAACTGTTTGAAGAAATTCTGTACACAAACTGATTGTTTAGCCAAAGGCTCATAGCGCGGCTGCTACTCGGTATAGAAATACGGGCAAAGAGCTTTGCAGTACCACCAAAATCGCCTCCCGCTACTTCGAGCATGTAACCCGTTTTACCATTGAGGTCAACTCCCCCCGACATTCCAGAACAATTCTTAGAACCAGTACAACCACTCACACCCGGTCCACCAGCATCACTCGAAGCAGGATACGTCGCCGAAGGTGGTGTAAGCTGCGCTACTGAGCAACCATCACTGTTAGCATACTCACCCGTGGGTGTTTCAGGGCATTGATCTTCCACGTTTGGAACGCCATCGCCATCTGAGTCATCCGTAAGTGAACATCCGGTTTCATTAACCAGTTCGCCTTCTGTTGTACTTGGGCACTCATCGAGCCCGTCAAAAATACCGTCATTGTCACTGTCGATTCCACAACCAGATGCGTCAACATCTGATCCAACAGGAGTATTGGGACACATATCACCATCATTCATTACGCCATCAGTATCATCGTCAAGTTGAGATTGTGCGCAACCATGTGCATTAACACTGTGCCCGGCAATAGTACCATGACACAGGTCACTTCCATCAACAATACCATCGTTGTCTTCATCGAGAGGGGTGAGTGATCCAAATACTTGTGCTTCACTGAAGTTAATATACGCCTCTTTATTCATGAGCAATCTGATATAGCGTGCAGAAGCATTGATAGGGATGATAGTAGGGAAGGCCATCTCAACAGATTGCACTGATGCGTCAGTCCAGGTAGAACCATTCAGTGAATATTGAATGGTGTAGCTATCCATGCGGTTGGAACAGCAATCCATCCTATTGAACCATTGGGTTTCGGTGACGGTATATGCAGCACCTAGATCTACCATCCACCATTCTGCAGGGCCTTCGAGACTATGGGCCAATTCAGGGTTGTAGCCGGTAACGACACCATCTACAGCTTTTGACGCATAATAAGTGGTGTGAGTACTATTCATAAAGGCGGCTTTGCCATAGGCAATATTGGTGTGGTCTACAAAGGATTGCCCCAGGCGCTGAAGAATCCAACGTCCTGATTCAGAAAAATCACTCGGGTACCAAGGGCCGGCGAGGTCATTATTAATAAGTGCTGCTGAGGTTTCGTTACGAACACTGAGAGACCAGTTAAACCAGCTGTAGTTGTGCGTATCGGCCCAGTCGAGCCAGCGTGCAGATTCTGCTAAATCAAGAATACCACTTCCACTTGCATCAACAGTACCAAACTCGGAAATGATGAGGGGAACATTATTCAAGCGAGCGGTGTTTCCAGCATCTCTGAGCCACTGGTCATGTGTTGCAGCATAAAAGTGTAAGTTATAGAGAATACCGCGGCCCAGGTTAGTGGTAATTTGGTTATTGATGACATCACCAACTGATTGACTCCAGTTGGGCGTACCGACGGTAACAAGGTTGTCTGAGTAGAGTCGAATACCAGAGAGGACATGTTCGGCCCACGGTTTAATGGTATTGGAAAAGCTCACATTGAGGGGTTCATTGCCGAGCTCAAAAAGAAGGTTGTCAAAAACTCCATACTCCTGAGCTATTTCAGTAAAAAAGCTGTAGGCTTCATTGTAATATTCAGTACTCCATGGATTGGGATCATTCAAAATATGCCAGTCAATAAGTATATATATGTCTGAGAGTATTGCGTCTTGAATGAGATCTTTCATTTTCTGGCGATACAGTGCTTTGCCGGCAGCATCTTGATTCATGTATCCATGAGATGCTTCATAGGTATACATCGCGATACGAACGGCATTGGAACCCGTAAGAGCGACAATATTAGGGATTGTGTGTCCGACAACCCACTCAGTGTCCCAGTTTTTCAGGTCGAGTGCACTAAATCCTTTCAGTTGATAGGGATTCCCCGATTCGTCACAGATGGTATATCCATAGTTACCTCCTTTATTAAGAACCTGTAAGTCTCCATGATCAGAAACAGGGCCTGCGAAAAGGGGTATTGCAGTAAGTATCATTGCAGTTGCAAAAATAAGTAATTGATTCATATGTGTCCCCAGTTGTGTATGTGTTATGACGTGTTTCCTCAAGAATAGATTATTAACCCGGACGGAGTAAAATCGGTAGATTGAAACCAATTATTACTGGTGACATTTGTTGACTTGGTTTTGTCGTTATTCATGACCAAATCTAAATCTCCTAAAATAGTCAATGGATTATAGGTATCACCTCCTAATCCTCTGCGCCACACTTATCCTAAGCCTATTCGTATTTACCGGCTGTGAAGGCTGCGCCCTCGTACAAGAACCCATGGTCGATGACGTAGCGCCTCTCGATACTATTCAATACACCTACGAGTATGATGCTACAGGTATGATTCAGATCTCTTTATTCAAGGTATTCGTTTAACCATTTAACCATGACCATTGATTGTAAAAAGAATCTTAGTTTCTGGTGTACTCAATTTATTCGCAAGTGTAAAATGTGTTTTGTAAAAGTTCGTATCGAACATTATGATATTAATTGAGTATAAATTTATAGTCATATTAAATTAATTACACGAGGAGTATTTATGAACTATATCTTAACGGTTCTATTGATTGTATTCTTTCATATCTACAGTACAGCCCAAACATGGGAAAAGTCTTTTACTGCCGGATCATACGATAAAAATGGTGCATTTATGGGAGGTTCCCAAATAATGCACTTACAGGGGTATAAGGGAAAACTTTATGCTGCAAACAGTTATTGGGAAGACTCTAATAGAGGGTCCGTTGGAAATGATTACTCGAAAGGGTGGGCTCAAATTCTCAAAAAGGGAGGCCCTGAAAAAAGATGGAAAGTAGATCTCGATATGGGACTAGGACATCTACGGCCAGAAATTTTAGAGGAACTTGTTTTTACGTTAGATAAAAATGGGGAGCCATTAGATAAACCAGAAGAATTATTAGTTGCGGCATCCATAGATCACATTAAAGGAAAATATAAAACAATATTTGTCTATACGCGCATTAATGGTAATGGAGGTCGCTGGGAAAAAGTTCCCGTCTATTCTGGATGGGCAGACCATAAAGAAGATTTTTGTGTGAGAACAATAAAAGTATATACCGATAAGAAGACCGGCGAAGAACGCGTTTTTATATCTATTGGAGAGAAAGGCATTTTGTCTGGTGTGTATGATCCTTCCGTGAAAGGTAAAATTAGATGGGATGATGATCTAGAATTTGGCCCGGTGAAAACGCGTACTTTAGGGATGGTTGTAGCAAACGGCAATCTCTATTTTTCATCAGATACTAAGATATATAAAAGAAAAAATGGTCTAAATGTAGATCCTTCAGAACGGTATAAGGTTGTGCACAATTTTAAGGATCTAAAGAAAACAGAGGGCCCAACAATATCGCCTATTGGGGGAATTCGTGGCCTTACTACAATTCCTAATCCTCATTGCACTACGGACGAATCTAAAGAGAAGTGCTTGAAAGAATCACTTATATTGGTATGGGCCCCAGATAATACATCACAAGGAGATATTTTTAGGCTTGATCCTAATCCAGATAAAAAGCATGCATTTGTTCGTACAAAAGAAACAACGTTGAGTACATTGGTTAATAATTATTTAGGAGAGGATATCTGTCGTTTTGTTCTTGCTGGCTACAATAAATTTTTACCAATTGATAAGGGAGGAAAGAAAAAATATATTGTTGGTATGGAAGTTGTGATCTCTTCAACGTCATATCCTTTCCATTACGGAGCTAATAATGTAAAGTTTTATAGAGGTGCACTCTATGCGGTTCGTAATGAAGATGGGACTCAATATAGGATAAAAGAAGTCAATGTCCGCATAAAGAAAAATGATCCACCACTTGTTGCTATTTACGATTATGAGCATTCACCCTTTGAAGGTGAAAATGCGATTTATTTCAGTGGTTTAGATCCAAACTTTGTGGATGCAACTAATCTCGCGTGGATTTATAAAAGAACTACCCTGACGGAACAGAAGCCAACAATGGCTCCACAAATGTTCAGTCTACCAGTGGCAGCACCATCAAAATCAGAATATGAAGATGACGTTGAAATCCTGTCTGCACCATCACCATCAAAAACAGAAACTATACATGAGATTGTATCAGAAGGTATGCCACCCCCAGCGCAAAAAATTATAACGCTGGATGATACAGATGCAATTGCTCCGATAGCTGAGTCTGATGCGTATTCTGTATCAGTGAGCTATAATAATGGAGTTTTTTCATTACTTTCAAAGTCTCAACAGAGCGCTTTGGTAAAAATAATTTCCTTAGACGGTAGTGTTGTTTATGAAGGAATGGTTAATGGTTCTAAAGCACTTCAATTAAATAATGGCATTCATTATGTTGAAGTGCACTCTCATGAAGCAGTAACAAAATTGGTTTTGCCCAATATACTACACTAGAGCATCCCTATCCTGTAGTGTTCATTTACCTCTTTAGTAGGTAGGTGGGCACTTTTATAACTATTGAGATTAGATATTAAATCGATTATATGGAATTTAGGTTAACGCCTATGTGTATAGGGAGATCTCCAGCGTATTTCCTTCACCACGGAGACATAACTCAAAATTCTAAATAGTTATGAGCTTTCAAAAAGTACACTTTTCCTATAGACTTAAAAACACATTTGTGGTATAATGCATAAACGAGGCGAATAAGATGTATAGTCTAAATGTGTAGTCTAAATATGTTTTTTAAAAGAACAGTATGTAGTGCTCTGTGCAAACAGCAACTCATCTATTTATTTCTCTTCTCACTTCTCCC
>JAOPTW010000029.1:0-78480 GCA_051532035.1 Fibrobacterales bacterium
TCAACTCAGCTCTCATAATCTAATATCGGCACAAAAAAAACGTGCTATACCTTCATTATCTGATACTTTCGTTAAAAAGGCAAATATCTCTCGTAAAACTGAATAAAAACAGGTATTTCGCCCTCTCTCTGCCGCTCATCTGTTTATTTTACTCCTCTTCACACGAAATTCTCAATTGCCTTGCATATTCCCCATTTTCAGGATATACTAGATATATGGAAAGGAGGCACAAATGGCCAAAAAATCAAAAAACACTACACCAATTCTTGCACATCAAAATCCTAATTTTATTGAAAAACGAGCGGGTAGAACGGTTCGTGTACTTGCAGAGTTTGAATCACCAAGAGAGCAATTCAATAAGTACAATGTAGATCATACAATCGCCTTTTTTGGATCAGCTCGTACCCTTGCAACTCGAGATGTCAATAGTCAACTCAATAAGCTTAAAAAAGCCAGCAAAACCAAAACGAAAGAATATAAACGACTCGAAGGGCTCAAAAAAGTTGCCCGCTATTACGATGAGTGCCGTGAGCTCGCTAAAAGAATCTCGATCTGGTCAGAAAAACAGAAAGAGAATTACTGTATTGTTACTGGTGGCGGCCCTGGCATCATGGAGGCGGGAAATAGAGGTGCCCATGACGCAAAAGCGCCTAATATCGGTCTCAATATTGAGCTCCCTTTTGAACAGAGTCCCAATCCTTATATCACCCCAGAACTTAATCTCAATTTCAACTACTTCTTTATCAGAAAGTATTGGTTCCTCTACCTTGCAAAAGCACTTGTAGCATTTCCAGGTGGCTTTGGTACCATTGATGAACTTTTTGAAACACTCACTCTCATTCAGACAAAGAAAATCATTAAACCAATCCCAATTATTCTGTATGGCAAAGATTTTTGGGATCAGTTAATTAATATTGATTTCCTTGCAGAGACCGCAATGATAAATACAGAAGACCTCGACCTTTTCCACGTAGTCGACTCTGTAGATGAGGCATTTGACATTATCACTAGTGAAATCACCAAAAATGCCAAAGAGATGAAAAAAATGATGGCGAATGATGATCTTCCTATAAATCTCTATGGTAAAGGTAATTAGTCTCGACTATGTCGGACGTCTCGTTACCAAAGAACACTATTATCCCTGGAGCGGAGGCATTTGCTTTCGGTTCAGGTGATTCAGCAATACTCTTTATTCATGGATGGTCTTCGAGCCCTCGTGATGTTCGATTCCTCGCCGAAAAACTCGCAGAAACCTTTTATTGTAAAGGGGTGCGCCTTAATGGTCATGGGCAAGAATCATATGCCGCTATGAGTTCCTATACATGGAATGACTATTATACCACTGTGTCTAACGCCTATGACGAATTATCGAAGAACTACTCAAAAGTTTCTGTTATTGGCCTTAGTTTTGGTGGTGCACTTGCACTGCAACTTGCAAAAGAGCGCACAATTAAAAACCTCATTCTCATTGCTCCCTTTATTAGAACCCCCAAGCTCCCCGTCCCTTTTATCTGTGTACGAGATTTAGTGCGGATCATCCCTCCTTTTAACTTTGTATTTACTAAAAACAAGCATAGCGCAATCGACAATCCTGTAGCTCGACATGAACATATCACCTACCCAAAAATGCATATTCATGCACTCAAAGAGCTCTTCAAAGGAGTCAAGGTTTTTAGTAGTGATTTAAATGCAATCACCTGCCCAACACTCCTTCTTCACAGTACTAAAGACAAAACTAGTAGCTTTTCCAATTCCTACTTTATACTCAAACATTTAGGCTCCCTCGACAAACAACTGACTGCATTTACCAATTGCAACCACATCATCACCCTCGACTATGAACGAGAGGCTGTCGAAAAAGCAATTTTAAGCTGGTTTTCGACCCATTAGACCATTTTTAACATCAAATAGCCAAAAAATCATTAATATTTGTACTTTTTCCTCGGAATTTCTTCCCACTTATTTTTACATTTCTTTTTAACACTAACGCCGAGCTTTATAAGGACATCTCATGGGTAGAAAAGAGAGAAGAAGCAGACAGAAACAAGCAAAGAATAACCCTCTTAAAAAAGATGCAGTTGCTAATCCAAAGGTGCTTTGGGTCATTGCTATCGTTTCAATTTGTCTGGTTGCAGCTACTTTTTATATCCGTAACGCATAGTTCTACCCTCAAAGAGAACCTTAGCTCGCGAAACAGTTAAATATACTCCATACTCGGCTCTCAACAATAGGGCTGATTATATAAAACTGTATTACTACTCTCAGTTTTTAAGGGTTAAGAGACAATTTATGTCTATATTTTTAACTATTAAACAATAAAGGTAAAGGCAAGTAATGAAATTTGAAGTTCAACGAAGTGATTTTTTAGATGCTTTGCAGACTGTATCTTATGCAGTACCAAACAAATCTACTCTGCAGATCCTCAATAATTTTCTTCTAAGACTTGAAGGGAACTTCCTAGAGATTTCAGCAACTGACCTCGACCTCGGAATCAGTGTTAAACTCGAAGTAAACGGGTCTCAAAATGGTGATATTGTTGTAAATGCAGCAATCTTACTCAATCTTGTTAAAACTCAAGAAGAGCTCCCCCTTACATTTACTGTTTCTGAAAACAATGTATCGCTCCAATCTCCTTCTGGATACACTGCGAACATCACAGGCTTTGAAGCGTCAGAATTTCCACGCTTTCCTGAGATTCACTCTGATAAAGAGCTCCATGTAATGAACTCAGAGCTCCAATACCTGAGTGAAAAAACACTCTTTGCCGTATCAAACGACATCACTCGCCTCAGCTTAAACGGCGTATTCTGCCAACTTGATGGTGGAAAACTGATTTTTGTTGCAACAGACGGCCACAGACTTGGTAAAGCATTTATAGAAAAAGAGGGTGAAAGCTGGGCTGCCGGTGTTATTATTCCTCGTAAAACACTCGCTTTTGTTTCAAAGGTACTCCCTGGCGATGCAGAAGTTGATGTGAAAATCGATGAAACGCACATCTGTTTTTCAAATGAAAAAGTACAAGTAGTATCTAAACTTATTGAAGGTCCATACCCTAACTATCAAAATGTTATACCCGCAGATTTTACTAAAACCTGCACCTTTGATCGCATGGATTCAATTGCAAAAATCAACCGTCAGGCCGCTCTTGCAAATGCCCGTACTCGTCAGATTAAAATGCATTTTGAAACTGACCAGCTCACTTTTTCAACATCAAATCAAGATGTTGGTGGTAATTCAGATGAATCACTTCTTGTTAGCTTTGAAGGTGAAGCACCATTTGACATTGGAATCAATGCAAATTACCTTCTAGAAATCATCAAAATGTGCCCGTCTGACCAAGTAATTATTAAAATGAATACTGCAGTAGGCGCTACTATTATTGAGCCAGTTGGTGATGGACTTGACTTTTTCTTCCTCCTCATGCCGCTCCGTTTAACAGAGTAATATGGACCGAACCCGTTTTTCACTTATGTTTAAGAGTATAGCGACAACAGTCTTTGTACTCTCTACCCTATTAAGTGCCCATAAGACGGACAATAACCTCTATGGCTTTGATGCAATATCACTCGGTGGTGGCGGTCGAGCCCTCGACCTAGAGACCTCAACAAACTCAGGCAACCCTGCACCTCTATCAACCAAGCACACCGACACCTTTGAATCAGGCATGTCTGGATTTGGAGTAGACCCTTATTACTATCTCTCATGGATGCGTGCCGTCAGTGAAAACAGTGCAATGAATCTTGCTTACACTATCGATCCTTTGCTCGATTTTGAAGTCCAAACAGTTTCATTCGCCATATCATTAGCTCCTCTAAAAAAGATCTCGGTCGGTTTTTCTGGCATGGGGCGTCGTTCAGAACAAGAAGAGTATTCAATGGATTTTTCTGCTGGCATTCAATATCGACACAATAATTTCCTGAAAATTGCTTTCGATACCCGCTCAATCTTTGAAACTCTAGATAGCACCGCGAGTAACCCCGACATCTCTCGTTCATTTGGCCTCGGGAGTGCCATACATCTTGGTAAGACAAGAACCTATGCACTGATTGATGTTGAGACCCATTCTCTCACTTTTAAAAGGCCTATTACCACAGTGGGGCTCGGCACTATTGCAGGCACAAACAACAACTTAAAAGTGCAGGGCGGCCTTGCACTTTTTAATCGCAACTCTCACCTTAATGGCTCACTCGCCTTTGGCCTTAAAATGCAGGAACGATTTTTCAACACCCTCATCAGTGCCCACTATGCTATTAAAGATGTTGCAGTCCAAGGGCACAATTTCAAATCAATGTCCCATACCATTGGCTTTGGAATGGTACTTGATCCCTTTATCGACACCGATCTTCCCATTATTTCTGCACAACTTGATCGAAGTATTTTACTGCTTAGCCCGACGAGCCCTGCAGCGCGAGGAATACATTTTCAGCTTAAAGCGAGCGATATAACGAGCAACCTCAAAGAGTGGTACTTGGTAATTTGCACTGTCACCGAAAACTTTTCGGCAAAAGAGGCGGTAAAAAGTTTTAGTGGTCGCGGTATTCCCCCGAAGACTATTCAGTGGGAAGGTCGAGGAGATGACAATGAACGGCTTCAAAAAGGGTATTACACCTATCGTTTTATTGTGACCGACACTGCAGAAAACGTCAACTCAACTAAATGGCAATTGCTGGAAATACAATAGCGAGCCCCCATGTATATCGAGCGGTTATCCCTCACTCAATTTAGAAATTACTCCTCAGTAACGGTTCCCTTAACCCGAGGGATCAACACCATTATTGGCCCTAATGGCCATGGTAAAACCAACCTGCTTGAGGCACTTTATACTGTTACCCAAGGACACTCCTTTCGTACCTCTAAAATTCTTGAATGTATTGGTTGGAACGAGCCGCACTGTGTTGTAAGGGCTGAAGGATTTGTCGGTAATCGCCCTCTGGCACAATCCTACAAGCTTACCACAAAAAACAAAAAACAGGTTAAAGTAAACAACCAAGAGTCAGCTCAGCTCTCGCAGCTTATCGGATCATTTTGTGTTGTCCCAATAGTCAGCAATGACATCGAGATGGTTCAAGGAGCTCCTGCAAACCGCCGAAAATTTATGGATTCCGTGATAGCTCAACACTCTCTCTCCTTTTTACAAACCCTCAAGGACTACAACCGAACTCTTAAACAACGAAACGCCCTCCTTAAAGCAGAGCGAGAGCGGACTCCACTATGGGAAACCTTGACCGAACAGCTTGTTAGACTGGGTAGTGACGTCATTCTCACTCGCAAACGATTTATCGACACCCTCTCCCCTACCTGTAGTAGGTTTTATGAGACAGTCTCTGGCGCAGCAGAAGAGCTCACCCTTGGGTATCACACCTCAATAACCCAAGAAATTGACGAAGGTTCATTAAAGCATCTCTTTTTGAATAAACTTATTGCAAAATCCCGGGTTGAATTTGAACTCGGAAGTACGCTCTATGGACCACACAAAGATGACGTGACCCTACAATTGAATGGACATGATGCTCGAACTTTTGGCTCTCAAGGCCAGTGTCGCTCTATCGCCCTCACTCTGAGGTTTGCTGCCGCTCATATGCTTGAAGATCGTGTTGGTGAAGCCCCCATACTCCTTTTAGATGATATTTTTGCAGAACTCGACAACAACCGCCGCTTAGCCGTGGGAAATTTAATCTCCCACCACGCCCAGGTCCTGGTTGCAACCCCCCATAGAGAAGACCTACCCTTCGCTACTGATAGCGTTATCGAAATAGTCAAAGGAGACCTCGCATGATGCGAAAAAAACAAACCATGCACCCTGTTGCGGGCATCATTGGTAAAGTCCTTAAAGATCCTGCTTTTTCAGGGGTAAAGTCTGACACACTTATTCGAGACAACTGGAGTCGTATTTTAGGACCTCAACTGAGTGGATCCATTGCCTTTATCGGCCTTCAAGGTGAGACTATTCTGATTTCTGGAAGCTCTACGGCGAGTAAAAATGAATTTATATTCATGCAATCTGATATACTCGACAAAATTAGAGTACTCATTAGCCCAACCGAAGTCAACAGCTTCAAATTCTTCTAAAAGGAGAGCCTCAGCGAGTTCCCATTTAAGGGCAAAAAATGGTGATTTAATGGTAATTTCCAGTTAGATTCACGCCAATTTTTACTACTTTTAGATGGTCTTAGTTTTAAGGATTTTAGATGTCTCAAGAAAATTATAGTGGAAGTAATATCAGCGTTCTCGAAGGGCTTGAAGCCGTTCGAAAACGTCCGGCTATGTACATTGGATCAACCGACGGCCGCGGCATTCACCACCTTGTGTGGGAAGTAGTCGACAACTCGGTGGACGAAGCTCTTGCAGGGTTCTGTACCGATATCGATGTAGTCATAACCAAAGAGAATGGTATTACCGTCCGAGATAATGGACGAGGCATTCCAACTGACTACCACCCTACTGAAAAGATGGGTACACTCGAAGTAGTGATGACTAAACTACACGCTGGTGGTAAATTTGATAGTGACACCTATAAAGTGTCTGCTGGACTACACGGTGTGGGTGTAAGTTGTGTAAATGCACTCTCAGAACATGTTATCGTTGACGTGCACCGCGAAGGAAAAATTGTACATCAAGAATTTAGAAGAGGTGAACCACAAGGCGATCAAGTTGAGCTTGGTGAAACAGACCTTAACGGTACGCACCTTACCTTTTTTCCAGACCCAGAAATTTTTACAGAGCTTGAATTTCACTTTGATACTCTCGCTGCTCGCTTAAGAGAACTTGCATTTCTCAATGACGGCCTTCGCTTTGTACTCACTGACCTTCGCGATGATGCTAAAGATGAAGAAGGAAACCCACGTACAGAAAATTTTTATTACCCAGGTGGCATCGCTGCATTTGTTGAGTATCTTGACCAAAATAAAAAACCTCTCTTTGAGAAACCTATACACATCATGAAAGAAGAGGGCGCATGTCCTGTCGAGATAGCGCTTCAATACAATGAGTCTTATCAAGAAAACCTCATGTCTTTTGTCAACAACGTGAACACCCATGAAGGGGGGACACACGTATCAGGTTTTAAAGCAGCTCTTACTCGTGCTATAAATAAATTTGCTGGCGACCACCTCGCTAAGGGCAAAAAAGATGTCAGCCTTACCGGAGAAGATATCCGAGAGGGGCTCACCGTAATCATCTCTATTAAATTAGCTGAGCCACAGTTTGAAGGCCAAACCAAACGTAAGCTTGGTAATGCTGAGGTGAAAGGACTTGTTGAACAAGTTACTGGCGATATGCTCAACGAACTTTTTGAAGAGCAACCGTCTATCATCAAAAAAATTGTTGAAAAAGTATACTATGCTGCAATCGCTCGCGAAGCAGCCCGTAAAGCAAAACAACTTGCACGACGTAAAAATGTTCTTGAAGGCGGTGGCCTTCCAGGAAAACTTGCAGACTGTTCAAGTAGAAATGCAGAAATTTGCGAACTATTTATTGTGGAAGGTGACTCTGCGGGTGGATCAGCAAAACAAGGTCGTGACAGAGAGTTTCAAGCAATTCTCCCTCTTAAGGGTAAAATCTTAAATGTTGAAAAGTCCCGCATAGATAAAATTCTGGGCAATGAAGAGATCAACACCATCATCTCTGCACTTGGTTGTGGGATTGGTAATGATGAATTCAACCTCGATAAACTTCGCTATCACAAAATTATTATTATGACGGATGCTGACGTGGATGGATCACATATCCAAACACTTTTGCTCACATTCTTTTTCCGTCATATGAGACCTCTCATAGAAAATGGTATGCTCTACATGGCGCAACCACCACTCTATAAGATAAAAGCGGGAAGATTTGAGACCTATGTCTATAGTGACGAAGAGAAAGACAAAGTAGTTGCAGAGCTTGGCCCTGATGTGAAAGGGCTATATGTACAACGATACAAAGGTCTTGGTGAGATGAATCCTGAGCAACTTGCCAATACGACTATGGAACCTGATAGCCGTATGCTCAAACAGATTACCATGGAAGATTATGTCGCCACAGACCTAATATTTACCATGCTTATGGGTGATGAAGTTCCCCCTCGTAGAAAATTTATTGAAGATAATGCGCATCTTATTCTTGATAAGATTGATGTTTAACAAAACCGCCGCTGGTTGAGATACCGGGGGCAAGTTGGAAATATGCCAAATAGAGTAATAATCGGTTCGCAATGGGGCGACGAAGGGAAAGCAAAAGTAGTAGACTTTCTCACATTTGAAGCAGATATCATTGTTCGCTTTCAAGGTGGTGCTAATGCAGGTCACACAGTATTAGTTGGAGATCAGGAGTTTGTGTTTCACCTTATTCCTTCTGGAATCATGCACGAAGACAAAGTATGTGTCATCGGTAATGGCGTCGTTCTCGATCCCAAACAAATGTTAATTGAGTTAGAAGACATCAAGCAAAAAGGTATTAAACCTGATGGCCGCTTTAAAATAGCAGACAATGCTCATGTAGTTCTTCCTTTTCATACGAAGCTCGATCAATTAAAAGAAATCGCTGCAGGTAAAAATGCTATAGGTACAACAGGCCGTGGCATTGGTCCTTGTTATAGTGACAAAGTAAACCGCCTGGGTCTTCGTGTAGGAGAGCTTCTTGACAAGGAAGGTCTTGCTGAGAAAATCAACGCTATTGCAGATGTTAAAAATGAGCAATTTAAAATTCTCTATAACGCAGAGCCACTTGACCCGGCTGCAATCGTTGAAGAGTATTATGACTATGGTCAACAACTCAAAGCATTTATTTGCGACACCAGTACCTACCTCAACCAAGAGTGGAAAAAAGGTGGCCAAATTATTTTTGAAGGAGCACAAGGTACTATTCTTGATGTAGACCATGGCACATACCCTTATGTAACTTCATCAAATACTGTATCAGGTTCGGCATGTTGTGGTTCTGGAATTGGCCCTACTGCTATTGATCAGGTTATTGGAGTTGTAAAGGCCTATACAACTCGTGTAGGCAATGGACCATTCCCAACAGAGCTCAATGATGATAATGGACAACGTCTTGGTGACATTGGACATGAATTTGGTGCAACTACCGGTAGACAACGTCGCTGTGGTTGGTTTGACGCTCCTGTTGTAAGAAAAGCAGCTCAAATCAATGGTTTAACACATCTAGCTATTACAAAGCTCGATGTACTTGACACATTCGATACCATTAAAATATGTACTGACTATGAACTTGATGGTGAAACGCTCACTGTTATGCCTAACCAACTCACTAAAGTATCAATGGCAAACCCAGTTTATATTGAGCTTGAAGGTTGGAATAGCGACACAACTGACTGTAAAACATGGGATGAATTACCCGAGAATGCAAAAAAATATCTCGAGACTCTCTCAAAACTCATTGATGTAAAAATTGGTATGGTCTCTGTAGGGCCACGCCGTGACCAGAGTATTACTGTAGATCTTCAATAAAGAGGCGTACATGAATAACGACAAGCTGGAACTACTCAAAGGGGTCGATCTTTTTTCGTCCCTTGACAATGCACAGCTCGCACTCATTTCGGAATTAGTGCTTTCACGTTCATATCAAAAAGATGAAAACATCATCCTTGAGGATGATTCTGAAGATCAGGCTCTTTTTATTATTGTAGATGGCGATGTGAAAGTGTACATTTCTGGGCTCGATGGCAGGGAGACGATACTTGCAATGCTTGGAACTGGTGACTTTTTTGGTGAAATGTCTCTCATTGATGGTGATCCACGCTCTGCATCTGTCAAGTCCGTTACACAAACTGAAATCCTTGTACTCCGACGATCAGATTTCAGAGAAGAGATGGTGAAATTTCCCGATCTTGCTATGTCACTCCTAGAAGAGATGTCTCGCCGGCTCAGAAAATCAAATAAGCAAGTTGGCTCTCTCTCTCTCATGACTGTATATGGCCGCATTGCCGCAACAATTCTTAACCTCATGGAAGAGAAGGGTATTCGAATACACGCTCAGAATGGCCAAATGATTGTAGCTATTAAGAATAAACCTACCCAGCAACAACTTGCAGAAATGTCAGGGACTACCCGTGAAAGTGTTTCTCGGGTTTTGAAGGCACTACAGAAAAAAGGGTGCATCAGTATCGCTGGCAAAGACCTACTCATATTGCAGGAAGAAGAGTTGAGATCATAGTGAATAAGAAAGTAGCACAAGACATAGCGTTTGGAACAGGGTTTTGGTCAATCATCATCGTAATTGGGTTTGTACTTATCAACTCGATTATTATGCCCTATATATCTGGACAATATAAAGAGACCGTTATAGTACCAGATGTTACCGATCTCACTGCTGATGAAGCTGAAGCACTTTTGGTATCCAAAGGGCTCAATTTTTCATGGCAGAGCGAAGGTCAATATTCAGCAACTATTACTAAAGGATCAGTAATGCTTCAAACTCCTATTGCCAATAAAGTGGTTAAGGAGAACCGCACTATCTCTCTGAAAGTGAGTAAAGGCCTTAGAGAAGTAATAATACCAGAGCTTCGCGGAAAATCCCGCAGACAAGCTGAGATTTCACTTCATCAGCTAGGACTCAAAATAGGTGAGGCTGTTCGAAGCTCACACTCTCTCATACCATGGGGCGTTATTATTAGGACTGAACCAGCATCTAAGTCATTGATCACTATTGGTTCACAAGTTAATTTAGTTATATCAGCCGCACGAAAGTCAGGTACACGAGTGTTACCCAATGTAGTCGGTCTCTCATACCATAAAGCGGAGCAGATTCTCGACTCTCTTGAATTTACTATTGGAGATACAACAATGGTCTCTGATACGACAAAACTCCCCCTTACTATTTTAAATCAACAACCGCGCTCCGGAGAATACCTCAAAAAGAATACTCAAATACACTTAACCATTGCCCAATAATGAAACTACTCAACTATTTAGCACTGTGCATCGCAATAGCTACTGTAACTATAACCGCTGCACCACAAGCCCTTGCCGGCATAGAGAACACTATTGGATCATCCAGTTTAACCGGACGTCAGAATAGGGTTATTGCTTCGAAATATTTTATTAGAGGCCTCCACTACAACAATATTGATAGACCCGATTTCGCGTCGCTTTTTTATGAAAAAGCGTATCAATACGATACATCCAGTACCTTCCTTATTCTCGAACTTGCGAAGCTCTATGCACAGCAGAGTCAATACCTCAAGTCACTAGAAACATACTCAAAAGCATATGCACAATTAAAAAAGCCAACATCCTCTCAAGAACAATTTTACGGATACCTCTACCAATTTAACAACAAAACTGACTCTGCTATAATGCACTACAGTCTCTCTATTGAAAAAGATTCGAGTAATGTAGAAGCATTATACCAGTACTCTATTTTACTTGAAGAGACCAAAAACTACGACGCTTTGAGAGGAATTTACTCTCTCTTTATACCGCAAATACAATTCCCAGAAAATTATGTTGAACGCCTTGCATTACTCAACACTATTTACGGTGACTCTACGGCAAACATTACACTATATAACGAGGCTTGGGAACACACAGGAACTGAATCATTTGGTTTTCAACTTGCAAACCTCCTCTCAAAGCAAGGTAATACAGATAAAAGCATCGAGATTCTAATCGACCTGATTGAACAGAACCCCGAAAATAAAAATGCTCTCTATGAGACCAGCCGAATCTATATAGAGAACGGAGACTTCCCCAGTGCTGCTCCCTATTTGTACAAACTCTATGCACTTGATACAACGAATATAACGTACCTTCAGAAGCTCGCCCAATTAGAATACGAAATAAATGATCTTGACTCTTCACTCAAACACTTTTTAATTGTGACTTCAAAAGACCCTAAGAACGATCTCTCATTTTATTATATGAGTTCAATATATGCCGTATCTAAAGATCTTAACAATGCAATTATCAATATACAAAAGTCAATTGCCCTTAAACCTGCTTCTTTACTTTACAAAAACCATTTAGCAACACTCTACTATACGAGTAAAGAGTGGGATGTAGGTTTTGCTATTCTTGACACACTCATAGTTCAAAACCCTGATAAACTCAGGCCTCTTGAATATAAAATTAGCGCACTTAAATACAAAATTTTGTCACTCGCAGAAAACCCTAAGAATGATACACTCATAGTACCGCTAAAAGAGAAGATCATTGCCTTACTTCTGACCATACACAAAAGTGACCCTCTTAACACCGACCTCCTTTTTGAAATTGCTGCAAGTTTTGAACGAATTAAGCAGTTTGAACAATGTGAGCTCTACTTTATAAAACTACTCGCTCTTGATTCGAATAATCATGCCGCGATGAACTATTTAGGCTATACCCTTGTTGAACAAAATATTGACCTCCCAAGAGGAAATGCCCTTATCAACAAAGCGCTCTCCTTTGAGCCCACAAACATTGCTTATCTCGACTCAAAAATATGGTACCTCTACCTCACTGGCAACTATAAAAAAGCATTAGAATATATCGCTCAAATACCCAAAGGGGCCGTGCACGATGATATCATTTTTGAACACATAGCTCAAGTGTATAACAAGCTCTCTATGATTGACAAAGAGAAGGAGTGCTGGATCGAAGTCTTCTCAATTGCGCCTGAAAACAAAAGTGCCCATGGGTTCTTTGTTAAGAATAATATTCCTCTACCAAAAGGTATAGCTCCATTAAAAGGTCAATAGTTATGGTGATGAAATGGCACTACATCTTATACCTATTATTGCTTATTATCCTTAATGCCTGTGCCACTACGCACCCAAAGATCGAACAATATCTTTCTAGTATTTCTCAAGAGCCGCCACCATTTATTAAAGCAAAGTTCTCTCTGACCATTGTATCAAATGGTGAGAACAACTCTATTGATGCGGTAGCATTAGTAGCCCCCAATGAACGCTATAGAATAGAATTTTATGGACCACTGGGTATCCATGTAGGGTCATTTTTATGGAAGTATGATCAATGGCAACTCTACATCCCCGATGAAGAAAGAGTCATGACAGGTTCTGGCCCTATAATTGCACTCCCTAACATCCCTGCGATTGATGTCCATAGGCTGATGGGTCTCTTTTGGAATCAACTTCTCCCCAAGGGATGGAATACCGCCGGCAGTGAAGCTACTGGAAGTCAACACACACTTACGTGGTCTGACTCTCAGTACCGTTACTCTGCAACTATAGACCAAAAAAGTGGAGAAGTAGAGCGCGTACACGTAGAATACAATGGTGCACTGGAAGTCATTCACTACAGTGACTATGCGTCATTGTCATCCTATATACTTCCTCAAACTACCACACACACGTTATCAAATGGATCATCATTGACGATACATCTCTCATCAATAAATCTTTCGAAAAAAGAAAAAGAGAAGTACTGGACTCTAAAACTCCCTGAAGATGTAACCATTAATTAAACAGTACCACACAATACATAGGCACTTATGCGCTTTTTAGTTTTTCTATTTATTACACTTATTCCTCTTGCATCACTCTTTAGCTTTCCTCTCTTTAAAACAACGTTTAACAACCAACCCGATACTCTTGAAGTGATTGTACTCAAGGTTGCATTTCAAGAAGGGGATTCTCAATACATTACAGGGAATGGGTCATTTAACTCAGATAAAATATTTGAAGGTTATAACCTCGAACAACCGGGAGACAGGGACACCGAAACCTATTGGTTGCAGCAATTTTCTACAACTAATAAATGGTTACACTCAGTCTCAAATAATCAACTCACTTTAAAAGCAGATATCTACCCTAAGGATAGCTCAGCCTACATACTTCCAAGGCAGATGATTGGCTATGGACGAACACAAAGAACAGACGATGAAAAAGCTGCACAATTTGACTCTACCCGAGCACTACTCTATATGGAATTCATTGGCGACGCAGTACAATCAGTTACAAACTCAACGGAGAATCCTTTTTTAAAAACCCCTCCTGCAGCGAATGTCCATCGGGTTTATATGCTCCTTCATGCAGGATCTTCTCGATACTCCGATGGTGGAACTCTGGGCCTGAGCAATGCAGATAGCCCAGGTGACTTTATAGACTTTTTCATTGCAAAAGAGGACTTTGTCTATTTGAAAGATTCAAAAGAGCATGCTATGAGTATCAATGGTATCGCTGTTACCTCACCAAGTATCGACACAATTACTTCTGTCATGGTTGTAAGTGAACACGCCTCTCAGGATAGTCTCAACTGGGGGATCCAAGGGATTCTTACGAATCAACTTCTCAGAAGTATGGGACTTCCAAATACTTATGACATAATTGCAGGCGAATCACGCCTCGGCTTTTTTGATGCGATGGACTTCGCGGGCCATAATGCAGTCAATGGTTTTTTCCCAACACTTCCCTCAGCTTGGCTTCGTTCTTTTATGGACTGGACGCAACCCTTTACTCCTAAAAGAACAGGAGCAATTGACACTCTATGGGTAGCTGCGCATGCACAGTCAAATCTGTGCCCCACATCAAACTGTGGCGAGATAATTAAGGTCCCCATTAATAATGGTGAGTATCTTCTTATAGAAAATAGGCAGCGTTCTTGGACCTATGATAATACACTCATAATACAAACTATTGCCAATGGACTCCCGACGCCTTACACTTTACCCTACGACTCATTAGCTCGTCACCTTACTGAAGTGTTTAAAGGAACTATTGACTCAACCAATTCACTTGATATGGGGCTCCCTGGCTCAGGGGTTGTTATATGGCATATTAATGAGTGGCTTATTGAAGAGACCTTATCACTTGGATACGTTAACGCAACCAATGGCGACACCCTTGCCGATCACTATCCCGGCATTCAACTCCTTGAGGCTGATGGAAATGCCACAACCGGGCGAGCGGTCTCTGGCTCTGGCTTTGGAAGTCCCAGTGACCTTTTTCCTCATATAAATGCTCAAGGCGATACAATTACGACTCTCTCAATTTCTGGTTTCACCAGTACTCAATCAATTAATGGCGGCCACTCAAATATCTCCCTCACTATCAACGTACCAAGTACTCATGTTCAGGAGAAAAACCCCCTTCCGCACTCCCCCGCCGATACCATCATTAATTTTGAGTCCCCTCTTTTTGCCCTCACAATAGAATGGAATCCACACACTACTATTAACAGTCAGTGGCCACGAAACACTAGAGGAAACGCATTCCCAGAGGCGCTCACTTTTTTAGATCATCCATATAATGACTCTTTAGCTCTTGTTCGCACCACCCCCAATGCACTCGCTCAACTCTTTTCGTTACCAGGTGATACTATAGCAGCATTTGCTACCCAAGGCAACAGCATTATAGAAAACAAGCTCAGACGACAGATTCCCCTTGCAGACTCAAGCATTAACCAAACACTCTTCTCTTTCAACAATAGTTCTACTCCATCAGTTTCACCTATTAGCCATGTCATTTCTCAAAACTCAAGTATCTATACTCAAGCAATCGATGGTAGTCTAAAGGCCTATCATTTCTCTTCTGACTCTACTCTCCAGCAAGATAGCCTTACACTATCAGAGTCTGTAGGGCTTATGACTTTCGATTCACTCCTCGTTACTCTTACCTTAAAAGGGATCGTGGTATTAAACCAATCCTTAGATACCGTTGGGCATTATCTCTTTCCAAATTTTGATGCCCCTTTCGTACCCCAATCTTTTGCACAAGGAGCAACCAAATCGCCCAATACCCTACCTACTATTGCAGTAGTAGGCTCTCGAGGTCAAATAGTACTCTTTAATCCATTAGAGAGTTCATTTACTCAGATAAGTACTCCCCTTACTACCCAGCCCGATGCCTATACAATAGTAGTGAGTGACTTTAATAGAGACGGTATTGACGACAGTTTTATTCTCGGCTCACGAGGTGATGCCGCCATTGTACCACTCAATAGTTCTTTTATCGAACCAACACCCCTGACCTATGAAAGAAGTGATAGTAGCAGTGCTGCTCTTGGTGATATAAATAATGATGGGTATATCGACATTATTTTTACCGGAGATAACAGACTCTATGCAATAGATTATAATGGTGCACTCATTGACGGTTTTCCATTTTACTATTCAAAAACCTATCTTCAAAACTTTTTAGGTTTTGCAGATTATCCTCCTGGTACGATTCAATCATCTCCTGTAATTGCTGATATTACCGGAGATTCCCTCCCCGAAATACTTTCGGCCACTCCAGAAGGTTCACTCTATGCTGTGACACACAAGGGGCAACTTCTGGCTTCTCCAACAACACTCCCTGGTACTCCTACTACTCTCTGGCCTCAGACTATCGCTTCAGTAAGTTATGCCGACTCTCTCCGCTCCCCCTATGGTTCTCTTGCAGCGACTCAATCAAAAGACAACTCAGGCCTCCAACTCTTTATTGCCTACGCCCATTCTACTACGCAATTACATTTCCCTCTTGCGAACCACTCACCCAATCAGTGGTTAGAAGTCGGAGCAGTATCTCAACGTACTCACTATTTTAATGCGTCACTCCTTAAAAAACCGAATAACAGTACTGGTGTTCTAGCAATAGACTCATTTTATGTCTATCCAAGTCCTATTACACAGAGTGAAGCCTTTGTACATCTTTCACTGGGTGATAACGCTACTCAGGCAGAAGTTTTCTTTTATGATGTTGCAGGATACGTCGGTTATCACACAACATTTGATCAATTAGTTTCGGGTAAAAACCCTCGGTTACCACTCAATCTTAATCGATTGGGTAATGGCATATACGCAGTATCTATAACGGTAACCTTTGTAAATGGATCTCAGGTTACAGCCTGGGACAGAGTTGGAGTAGCACGATAATGGCAGAAGTGATAGTTAATGTACAGGGACTTTGTAAGGCATGGGGTGAAAAAGTTCTCTTTGAATCCATGGATGTCAGTATTTTAAAAGGACAAAAAACGGCCTTTCTTGGCATTAATGGCTGTGGTAAATCGACTCTCATGAGGATTATTGCAGGTCTTGAAGATGACTTTGTTGGTGAAGTGATCATGCGAAACAATTTACGTGTTCATTACCTCCATCAAGATGCCGACCTTGCCAAAGGGAACTCTATTATTGACTACATATGTAGTAGTAAAGGCATCGATGGCGATGTAGTTCTCCAATACCACAATGCGATACTGAGTGGAGAAGGAATTGGGGAGGCAGAAGAAGAACTGAATAGGCATCATGGTAGAGAGCTTTATTCTGAAATAAAATCTCTTGCAGGCAGATTAGACATAAACCTTGATGCTACCTTTAATGGTTCCCACTCTGGTGGTCAGTTAAAAAAAATACAGCTTGTCCAAGCACTTACCCATAAGCCCGACCTGCTCCTTCTTGATGAACCTACGAATCATCTCGACGATTCTACCATTATTTGGCTCGAGAGCTATCTAAAAAACTTCAGTGGCACACTCATGATGGTGACACACGACCGATATTTCCTCAATCGTGTTGTAAACCATACTATTGAACTTTGGCGAGGGAGCGCCTATGGGTATACCGGGAACTACGACTACTTTTTGGAGAAAAAATCTGAACTCGAAGCGCAACTCGCGCGTGAAGATGAAAAGCGACAATCTTTTTTAAAAAAAGAAATTGACTGGATTCGGCGTGGCCCCAAAGCTCGTGGAACAAAGGCAAAATATCGTATCGATAAATTTAACGACGCTGCCTCTAAAGAACGATTCAAAACCGATTCTGGAATGGCACTCAATCTCGATTCAACTGAGCGTCTCGGCAAAACTATTTTAAAACTTCATAATGTCAGTAAATCTTTTGGCGACCATTCTCTCTTCTCAGACTTTTCTTTGGAGCTCATTAAAGGAGACCGTATTGGTATCATTGGCCCTAATGGCTGTGGCAAAACAACACTACTCAAAATAATTTTAGAAAAAATTGAAAGTGATAGTGGGAAGGTGATTCACGGAGTCAACACCAAGATCGCATATTTTGACCAAAAGAGAGATACACTCGACCCAGAACAAACAGTATGGAAACATATCGGTGGAGACAGTGACCACGTCTATTGGGGTGATCAAAAAATCCATAAAAGAAGTTTTTTAGAGAAAATGCTTTTTAGCTCTGAACTACAAAATACCAAGATTGAGCGTCTCAGTGGTGGTGAAAAAAACAGGCTTCAGTTAGCCGAAGTGATGCTCACTCCATCAAATGTCTTGATACTCGACGAACCTACCAATGACCTCGACATCTATAGTCTTCAAGTATTAGAAGAGACCCTTAGAGATTACCCCGGTTGTGTGATTATTGTGTCTCATGATCGATATTTTTTAGATAAGATATGTACATCAAGTATCCTATTTAACGGTGGTTCAGTTTACTCAATGCCAGGCAGTCATAGTTATTGTATGGAGTGGCTAAAAGAACAGCAGAGAATTGCAGCACCTGTAAAAAATAGTTCAACTGCAACGAAAGTAAAAAAAGAATCACTCTCATATACAGAAAAGAAAGATCTTGAAACCATTGAAGAGACCATATTAGAGCGAGAAGAAGATCTTGCCAGTGCAGAATCGAAACTTGCTGATGCATCTGCAACTAATAATATCGATAGTATTCAAGAGTTTCACACATTGAGTGATACACTCCGCGATGAAGTGACTGCTCTCTATGAGCGCTGGGACTACTTAGAAGAGAAGAAGAGTCGTATTGCCTAAAATTAAGGCACTCCCTATTTTGAGTGCCTTGTGTTTTTTAATATTGTATACTTAAGTCAATCAATCATCAGTAGTAGCTATGCTTTTTAGACGAACACAAACCAGCAATATGTATTTGGGTATCATCGCCCTATTCTTGGTATTTGCATTTTTAAAAATCGCACAAACCATCATCCTTCCACTTGTACTCTCTATATTACTCGCTTTTCTACTCCGCCCCGTTATTCATTTTTTAAGAGTACGTAAGGTACCACCTGCTCTAGCATCTATTCTATCTCTGAGTCTCGTCTTTTTTATTCTAGTAATATTTAGTTCCATGCTCATTGTGCCCATTAATGATTTTATCTCTAAAATTCCTTTTTATAGCGATCGTCTCCAAGCAATATTAGCACAATTTTCAGAACCCCTCTCCTCTTTTGGCATTACACCAGACATGAGTGGTATCATCAGTCAGATTGACCATAAAGCTATTGCATCTCTTTTTGGGCAAGGAATGGCTTCAATTATGGTCTTTTTTAAGTACGGCCTTCTAGTCTTTTTTCTCACCCTCTTCTTACTCATCGAGTCCGAACGTTTGAGTCAAAAAGCAATCACCATATTTGGGAGTGCAAGTAAAATTCCCGAGTCTATCACCAAAATCAGTAATCAGATTCAACAATACCTCCTTTATAAAACCTTGATCAGCCTTGCAACCGGTTTTTTTGTTTACATTTTACTGTCAGCAATAGGGATACATTTCGCTATTGTCTGGGCTCTTTTAACTTTTCTACTAAACTTTATCCCATCAGTTGGCTCCATAATAGCTGGGTTACCTCCAATCCTTTTAGCACTCGTTCAATTTGAGAGTCCTCTCAAATGGGCACTCATAACAATGCTCGGTATTCTCACAATACAACTCACCATTGGGAGTTATCTCGATCCACGCATAATGGGAGAGTCACTTAATATTTCTGCTTTTGTCGTGTTTTTCTCAATGGTTTTTTGGGGTTGGATGTGGGGACCTGTTGGAATGCTTATTGGCGTACCACTCACCGTGTGTGCAAAAGTGATTTTAATACATAATCAAAGTACACGGAAAATCGCCCTTCTACTAGAAGGGTGATGTAGATTACATGATTACAATTTTGCTTAAATAGAATAAGCCACTGAGCATTCAGTGGCTTATTCTATTTATCATTTCAATAAACAACGATGCTCTTAGTCTTTTGATTTAAGACTTACCCCAACATCAAAAGTTCCTAACTCACTTTCAAAAGGTACAATAAAAGAGAACACATCCCTCGGCTCTCTCAATGTAAGGTCATCTCCTTTGATAATAGTAGGCAATGAAATACTAATATCAAAATCTCTCAGAAATTTTTTAGCATAGCCTGCAACGATATTTGCAAGCTCACCAATTGCATCCATAGCATCATCATCAAGGGTATCAACTTTTTCACCTAAAAAGGCTGATATTGATTTTAATGCGGTATCTTTTGGAAAACTCATGGAAACGGACCCAAGTACATCTCCTGTTAAACCAATGATACCAGAAATATCATATTTAATACCACTTCCTTGGTTTAATACCGGCTTACCTGGCTTAGGTTCAACACCCAACATGGTTTTATAGGTCTCAACCGTTGCCTTTAGAAATGGATTTACATGTTCAATACTTATCTTTGCCATAGAGTACTCCTAAAAAGTTCTCGTCTTTTGGACTGATTAGTATTATAATGAATATAAATAGGGAAAACCACCCTTTTCTTAGGTGACGACAAATTATGAGTAATTATGCTATTCTCATAAAAAATATGACTGTGGGCCATACTCCATTTTGCGATTATGTAGATGAAGATGATACCGTTATTGCTGAAAAACAGAACGCTCTGAGTCATCACGATATTCAAGAAATTAAAAAACGATTTGAAACACTCTACTTTAAATGGGAGAGTGCTCAAAGCTCAGTTCGTAAAATTAAACCACATCGAGACTCGAATACTAATCCTATTCCACAACGCAAGCGTAGTGCCCCCAATGACTCAGATGATAAACCTGAAAAGGGCGAAGTAGAGAGGCTCGAGCACAACATTACCTCCGGAAGTCAATTCAGTAAAATGATGCTCGAAAATGAACACCTTACGAGCAAGCTCGATGAAGAGACCATAACAACTGATCTAACATTTGACAACTCATTTTCCCATTTTACTAAACAACTTGGTTTTGGTGAACGAACAGAAGAGTACCTACAAAAAATGGAATTCTTTCACGAAGAACTTATTGCTACAACCAAAGGCATCTATAAAAATGTCATATCAGGTAAGATTAGCGATGCAGAACATGTTACTGACACCATAAATAAGCTCATCGATATAATGCGATCAGATAAAGACATATTACTCAACCTATGTAACTATGATAATTCTATGGAGGAAGATCACCTCTATCAGCAGACAACCAATACAATAATTAACACCCTTAATATTGCAGCCGCAATGGGTTTTGATTATGATGCAATACTCGAGATTGGCCAAGGTGCTTTTTTTGCGGACATTGGAATGGCCGCAATTCACGAGCAAATGCGAAATACTGATCATAAATACACTCAGAATGAAGTAGTTGAAATACAAAAACACCCCATATTTTCAGCAAATATTATTGATTCAATACAAGGGCTGAACCCTACAGCGGGTATCATTGCGTATCAACATCACGAAAGAGAAAATGGACAAGGATACCCAAGAGGCCGTTCTAAAAATGCCATACACCCTTTTGCGAAAATTTTTGCTATTGCTGATGTCTACTCAGCTCTTTCAAGTAATCGTAAACATCGTAAAGGTCAACGCCCTTTTTATGCCATGAAAAGCCTGATCTCTATGGGTAAGGTAGGGTTACTCGACCTCAAAACAATAGCGCACTTTATGCAATACGCCTCACTCTTCCCCGTTGGTTCTCTTGTTACACTCAGCAATGGAGCCATTGCTAAAGTATTATCATCCAATCCAGAAGATGTTACCGCACCAAAAGTGAGTGTCATGTCGAACTTCAAGGGTGAGCTCATTAAAGACAATCACTATTATGAAATTGATCTCTGTAAAAGAAATGACATACACATCGCAGGGACTTTAGATTTTTTAGAATTTGAAGGTGGCCTTATGATGGGTTTTTAATTTTTTTAGTGGCACCTCAATGTCACTTTATGGTATCATTATATATACCGATAGTATAAATAACACACCCTATCTTAAAATGCATCCCCTTCGCCCATTGAGGGCTTAATAGGATGTTTCCGATATAACCAGGGAGTTTGTGGTGGAATACAAAGTAAAAACAGAATTGCTTAAGCCTAATGAAGAGGTGTTTTGCGACCTTGTTAGCAGTGAGGGTGAAACTGTTTTTGCACAAAAAACGTTAATTGAAGTCGAAGCGCTCCAGAAAATTATAGATAATGGAGATTCCCTCTATTTTGACTTTGCGAGTAAAAGCGCAGAAGTAAAAAAAATATTCCAATGGGATCCTAATCGTGATACTGACTCAGGCTATCCCGATGAAATTGAAGAAGAGGAAGAACCAGAAGAAGAAGAAGAAGAAGAGCTCATCCCACCTGATGACCTTAAGCCCGAGATTGAAGATGAGTCATGTTTTAACCTCATGCAATTAGAGGATGAAGCCCCTCTTGAAAAGCTTGACTCAATTCTAGAATTTGATGATATCCCCAAAGGACAACGACTCAGTGAAAGCATCACCCAGATTCAAGTGGGTGAGCGCAACGAAGAATACAAAAACAATATGCAGACCCTTCACCGAGATCTTTGTACAGAAGCGGATCAACTTTTCAGCGGCATCATAAATGGCACTATTACTAATGGAGAGCCAGCAAAGAGAATTGTAGAGAAGTTTCTCGATATTTTGATGACTGATAAGGATATACTCCTCAACCTCACTAACTTTGATTATCCCGCTGATGATGATCATCTTCATACTCACGCAGTAAACACTGTAATTACCGCACTCAACATCGCTACTGCCTATGGCTATGCAAAAGAGGAAATTATTGAGATTGGCCTCGGCGCACTGCTCTCTGACATAGGGATGCGTTCTTTGAAGAAAACAATGCGGAATTCACCCCAAAAATATACCACTCGGGAGAATTTTGAAATTCAAAAACACCCCATATTTTCGGCAAATATTTTAGAGAATATGGTTGGCCTTAGAAACTCTACCAGTGTTATCGCCTATCAAGTCCATGAACGTGAAAATGGAAAAGGGTACCCTCGTGGTCGCTCAAAAAATGCAATACATAAATTTGCTAAAATAGTTGCTGTTGCGGATGTATTCTCTGCCATATCAAGTAATAGACCACACCGAAAAGGCCAGCGCCCTTTTTTAGCTATGAAACAACTCATCACCATGGGCAAAGTAGGAATGCTAGATATAAAAGTGGTGAGTCACTTTTTACAATACATGTCGCTCTTTCCCATTGGCTCACTCGTTAAATTGAATGACAACTCATACGCAAAAGTTGTCTCTTCGAATCAACAAAATATTACCCGACCAAAAATCAATATAATTACTGACCCTGAGGGGAAAATCTTGAGCGAAGATGAGTTCCGGCTTGTCGACCTCGCTGAAGATGAAGAAGTCACAATTGTTGGTACTGCGGATAATAATGTTATTAATTCTAAAAGCATGGAAGGTTTTTAGAGGCTATTATGAGTTATCACTACGCCATAACACAGAATTTTTTTAAAGAGCGCCATGAGACCTTTTGTGATATTGTCACTGAAGAGGGCCGCGTTATTTTCACCAAAGACACCACGCTGAGTGACAAAAACATCTTAAGACTTAAGGCAAGCGATGATGCTCTCTTTTTTGATTTTGCGAGTGCCAATGCCACTGTAACCAAAGTTATTGCAATAGGAAAAGAGAATGCTCTCAAGAAAACGCCTTCCCCTATACCACTCCCACCTGACGAGCCCGCAAAAGAGATTGAACTTGCCGATGACATAAGTTTTACCATTGAGCAGCTCTATGACAAAGACAACTTAACTGACGTTGATAACAAAACCCTTTCTGACCCTATATCACGATCTCGATCGCATAGAATTCATATTACTCAATTAACCTACAATGAACGAAGTCCTGGTTACAAATCAAAAGTGACAAAATATTATGAAGAGAGTTGTGATAGAGCAGAGCGTATTTATCAAGACATTTTAAGTTGTACTCTTACAACCACAGATCCTGTTGCAGAAATTGTAGAGAATTACATTGAGCTTTTGACCAGCGACATGGATATCATGCTCAACTTACTGAATTACCAGCACCCACCCTATAAAGATCATGTTTATTCACATGCAATAAAAAAAATGATCATGTCTCTTACTATTGGTACAGGGGCAAATCTCTCACGAGGAGAACTTGCCGAAGTTGGCCTTGCCGCTTTTCTTTCAGATATCGGACTCTGTTCAATAAACAACTCCATGCGCAATTCTAAACGGAAATTTGATAAAGATGACAATCAGAACATTCGAAAGCACCCAATTTTTGCGGCAAATGTTGTCCGCTCATTAACGGGAACTTATGACTCTACCAATAGCGCTATTTATCAAGCACATGAACGCGAAAATGGTACGGGGTATCCTAAAAATAAGAAAGCCGCAGATATCCACCCCTTTGCAAAAATTATTGCTATTGCAGATGTGTACTGTGCCTTAATTAGCCACAGACCTCATCGAAAAGCACTTCCTCAATTTGATGGGGTTAAAACAGTCATCAACATGAATAAATTGGGCCTTTTTGAACCTCAACTGGTAAATGCATTTTTCATGTACACCCCTCTCTTTCCAATCGGGTCAGTTGTTAAACTCACCAATAACATGTATGCAAAAGTAGTCTCATCTAATGCCAAAAGTATCACCCACCCTATGCTCAGAACACTCTCAAATTCCATTGGGAAAGCTGTTATTGAACGAGGGTACGAAATGGTTGATCTCGCAAAATCCCCTTCAATACGAGTCACTCACTCTGTTGATTCTATTGAGTTTCACACTGAGCTCATGGCGGGCTTCTAAACTACCTATTTATTGACATTTAATAAATTTTCATTTGATTTTCTATTGATTTTCATTGAGCAGTTTACCCCCATTTCTTTGTATATTTACCCCATGCTTACGGTAGTTGATTGTAATAATTTTTGGAGTCCTTCCGGTGGTGGTGTCAGACGCTACCATCTTGAAAAACTTGCCTACTACTCTAAAAGAGAGGATGTACACTACATCTTTATGATGCAAGATTCATCAACCTATACCGAAGTACTCAATGAATCAACTGTTATTGAACATGTTGAAGCATTTAAAGTCCCAGGGAATTGGGAGTATCGCTTTCTTATGCGTTCCAAACCTATTCTCGCTCTTATCAATAAATATACGCCAGATATAATTGAAGTGGGCTCCCCCTATGTCATGCCCTATCTTGTTTGCAAAGCGGTAAAACGGTCACATTCACCAAAGACCACTATTGTTGGTTTTTGGCATGCAGACTTCCCCGTAACCTATGTACAGCGCTTTTTTAAGAAATTCAGCATCCATCTCGCCAGTATAATGGAATCTCTTGCCTGGGCTTTTGCCCGAAAATCATACCGCTCAATGCAGATGATTTTTTCATCGAGTACTCTCGTTATCAACCGAATGACAAAACAGGGTATGCAAAACATACAGCACCTTCCACTAGGGGTAGACCTTGAACTCTTTAATCCTTCCAAAAGAGATTACGCGTTAAGAGCACAGTACCAAGCAGGCGAACCGCGTCGCCTTATCCTCTTTTTCCCTCATCGCTTTAGTGATGAAAAGGGAATACGCACAATCCTCGAAGGATATACCGCGGCCTGTCGAACACTCCCTATTGAACCCGCACTCGTGTTTGCAGGAACGGGCCCCGACCTCCCCTTAGTGGAGAAATATGTTGCAAGCCATGAACACATTCACTACGTAGGCTTCATAAATTCAACAGAAGAGATGGCCCGCTGGCATGCATCAAACGATATTGGTTTTGCTCTCTCAAGTGGAGAAACCTTTGGGCTTTCAATTGTTGAATCCTTGGCTTCAGGAGTTCCTCTTATTGCCGTAAGTGATGGCGCAGCTCTTGAACACGCAGAACACTCACAAGCAGGATTAGTAGTGGCACCGTATAATAGCAGAGAACTCGCTGACGCCCTCATAACCCTCGTCACTATGAGTAATCGGTCTCACCTACAAAGCAATGCTCGCACCTACGCTGAGACCCTTAGTTGGCAACACTGCTTTTCAAAACAAATTTCACTCTACCACCAGGCTCTCTCACAGGAGGTTACCAGTGAAACAGTATGACGTTATCCTCACCTGTAATTATTCTCCTTGGTCCAGCTACAGTGGCGGTGGGCAAAAATCGACTCACATGGTTGCAACCGAACTTTGTAACCAAGGTCATTCAGTATGTGTTGTCTATTCAAAAGGCCCCTTTGAGAAAGTAGAAGTACCCAAAGTTCCCTACGACATTAAATGGGCATTTTTCTTTGCTATTAAACCGGGAATTTCATCAATATTCAGGTTCCTCAATGGTATATCTTATTATCGCATCATAAAAAAAATATCAACGTCCAAAACAGTCATCCACTCAAATGGCGACGAAGCAAGCCTTCTCGGATACATACCGAACAAACGGCGATTTATATACACCAATCGCTATCCCAACTTTGACTACTATATGTTTGGTAATGACTGGAGTAAGGCTTCCACCTGGATAAAAATAACTTTTAGGGAGCGCCGATTTACTGCTATGGCTCTAGCCATTTTTAAGGCCGATGCCATTACCTGCACGAGTAAACACTCTGTTAATCAAGTGAGTGAATGTTTTGGAATCTCGAAAGATAAAATCCATCTAGTCTATAATGGCCTCGACCCCGTTTTCATGAATCAGACTCTACCTCAATCTAACAAACAATCCGGCGTACTATTCTATGGCAGACTTACCAAGAGCAAAGGCATTGATATTCTGCTCCAAGCCTATAAAATGCTCAGCGTTGATATTCAGCAACAGCACCCTCTGACTATCATTGGACAGGGGCCATTAAAAAGTGAACTAGAGAAACAAGCATCGGGATACCCTATTACTTTTATTGAATGGTCATTTGGGCAAGGTCTTGTTGATACTATCAAAAAAGCATCACTTGTTGTATTACCAAGTTTTGAAGAGTCTTTTGGAAATACAATGTTGGAAACCCTCGCACTCGGTCAAAGACTTGTGACAACCGACAAAGGTTCACTCCCAGAAATACTCGGCACCTATGGTACACAAATTTCAACCATAGACCCCAAATCACTGCATGCAACAATTACGACACTCATCAATAGTCCTGTACATTCAGATATACTCGAGGAACAAATACTCTGGATCAACAAAGAGTATTCATGGAAAAAAACAACTCAATCGTTCCTAAAGCTCTACAGGCTTTAAAAATGCTTTTTTAATATACACTAGCAATGATGGAAACAGTGAATTTTTAATCTTTCTCGTTTTGTTTTTGCGAATATAATGCCTATGATAAAATGGGTGATTTTCAGAAACATTCTCTTTGCAATCAGCGGCTATCTCAGCACTATCCCCCTGCGCTACAATTTTCTCAGGCCACTCTAGACAGGTAATACTAAAACCCCGTTCTAAAAAGAATGCGCTGAGACCAATTTCTCCATTGAGTATGATCTGTAATCGCTCAGTCTCTGTTGCACCAGGAAAATTATCCTTGATTTTTTCTAAATGGCTGGCTTGAGATAAAAGGGCATAGGTTTGCACATGCGGCAAGTCCTCCCGATTACTTCTATGGGGATGATCAAGAAAGTTGATAGTACTCCCACACAACGCTACCAAATCTGATTTTGAATACTGATGTATAAACTGTGCATACCACCCTTCAACATAGGGGCCACAAGCGCTTCTATTTTGTATAAAGACATAGTCCGAAGCATCCCCCTGAATCAATACTCTCTTCAATAATTCAGCATAAGAACTAAAATCTCTTCCCACATTATCTTTAAAAAATATTTCTCGAAGTGTATAGTTAGCATGCCCCTCAAATATTTTTCGCACAGTACTCATAAAAAAAGTATCGAAAAAGCTCTCATCTCTTACTCTACTGATTGCGATATAAAGTTCAACATGGGAAACCCCATGGTTTATTTCTGAGATACGAATGAGGTTTTTTATATCCTCAAAATAATATTTTGAATCGTTTGCTGTTGCATAACAGTGAAAGTACTTTTGGGATTGTTCCATCATATCTCATCTACAAATGTTTTGAATCGCTTATACAAGGCATCTTGAGAGAATGTTTTAACAAAGACTTCCCGTGCACTATCTCCCAATTGCTTTTTATCCATTTTCTTGGTATAGAGTTCGAGTATTTTCTCTGCTATACTCGATGGGTTTGCAGGATCACAAAGGACAATATTCTCATTAGGGATAAAATATTCTCGTATTGCATCTGAATCTCTGGTAATAATTGGTTTTGACAGTGCAGCGCACTGTACCACTTTATTGGGAACGACATTCGACGCTTTTACACCATCGTCAAAAATACCAAGACATACATCTGCCTCCCTAATTTCCGCAACAAGGTCTTGTAGTTTCATTTGAGGCTTCTGTACAATACTTGTAATGTTCCGATCAATAACATACTCTTTCATTTCATCATAAGTTTGACCAGTTCCTACCAATACAAATGAGATATCGGAGTAGGGTAGTAGAAGCTCTGCCGCCTCAATAATATGCTGAATCCCATGGAGCGGGATATATGTCCCATAAAAAAGAACCCTGAACTCAGTATGACTTTTTTTAAACACTGCATTCTGAGAAAATGTCTCTTCATCAATTCCCACTGGCACAACTAACCAAGGTTTTTTTAACCCATACTGCTCGTAAAAATAATTCTTATGTTGCAGGGTATCAAAAATTAAAGCGTCAGCAGCCATGCAACCTGACCAATCTTGCCATTTACAGATCCATGACTGAAAGCCATTATTTGGGTAGAGTTTCCTATCTTCAATTCTTGTGTTATAGCGTGAAATAAATGGATCAAAAACAATCTTTTTCCTAAAAAAGAACGAAACAATCTTTAGAAGTGGCACAAGCCGGTGACCACCCTCTGTAACAAAAACAAAGTCAACGTTCCTTACACAGCCAAGAAACTGTTTTATTAAGGATAGGTGTCGAAAAGGAAAGGAAATACGCGAATGGCATAGATATACTTCAAAGCCACCTCGCTTAAGTAATGCAGTTATTTGAGCATTTCTTGGATAATCGAGTTCATGATGACCATAAATACACGCTGACACTTTCTGTTTTATCATATTTTGTTACATTAGCCATTATGATAGTATATGACTAACAATGTACAAAATTTGCAAACCGATTTAAACAAGCAATAGTGTGACTCAAGACAAATCATTCATTCTCAAAGGCACTGTTCTCAATCTATTGGGATTAATCCCCAAAAGCGCCCCTCCCCTACTCGTAATTTTAATGGCACGCCTTTTTTCACAAGAAGAGTTTGGCATATTCATTTCTATTAAATTTTTTGTGATGACTCTTTCTCGACTTGTTGTATTTGGCATCGACAAAGGCCTTATATGGTATATACCTCAAAACCAAAAGCATAATCGACCCACAGAATTTAACCTTATTGAGTCCTACTATTTTACATCAATCGTTTCCGTTATACTTACCGTTCTGGGAATACTCTTTATCTCATTTGGCGGGCTAACACTTTTCCCGGCAATCCCCAATAGTTCAGACACATTTATCATTATAACTCTTCTTTCACTACTCCCTTTAATGGGTCTCCATTGTTTTTCAGCCGCATTAGAAGGAGTGAGAAAGCCTCAATATAAAATTTTCCTCAATCAATTTGCTATTGAAGCGCTCGGACCCCTGATATCAATTCTTCTCTTCTACACTCTCGCAACTAATTATAGCTTGGCACTTGGCTTCACCATAAGCAACTATATTGGGCTTTTTATCTACCTCTTTATCATACGTAAAATATTTACCATGAAGTGGTCTACCTTAAAGCTCCCCTCTAGGGATCTCTTTAATTACTCAATACCAATTGGAATTGCAGAGATCATTAATTCACTCCTCCTCCGAGTAGACCTTTGGATGATACTTGCACTACTGGGCCCCAAGAAAGCAGCTATTTACTCCATAATGGTCACGTTAACCAATGCGATCAAAACAATTCGCCAGGGCTACGACCCTATGATTATAGCAATTGTCAGCAAGATGAACCTCTCTCAAAACAACACCCATTTAAAAGAAGTCGCAAGTTATACTGTTAATGTCATAACATCAATCCAAATATTTATTGCGGTATTTGTCATTTTTTTTCCTGCAGAAATCATGGAAATTGCAGGAAAGGAGTACTCGGCAGATTTGCAAACGCTTTCAGTATTGATAGTGGGTAATCTACTGAACAGTATCTTTGGCCTAAATGGCATCATACTGCTTGGCCTAGGGAACAGTAAAAGCGTTATGAAAGCAAACATTGCGACACTTATCATTAACGTCAGTTTAAACTACTATTTAATAACTCATTTTGGGGTAGTCGGAGCAGCCATAGCTACGGTAACCTCTCAAATTGTGAGCTCTTTTTATTTCTTGTACAAACAATATCAGTATACCCGAATCATTCCTTACGAAAAGCATTTGTTAATTAATTTTTCCATAATTTTCATAATAGCCATACTCTCTTTTTTCTATTTCGACTCAATTCAAAGCTTAATGTTACAACAAAAAATAGTGGTGTTTGCAGCATCAATAGTATCTATTGTGTCGATATTTTTATTAAAGAGATCTACATACACCATACAGAAATAGTGTGAGAGTATGCGCGAGGCTATGTATCTTCAAATAGAAACTATACTGAAAGAGTATTCACTATAGCGCGGTAAATAGAATCAACACTTGGGTCAAAGCCCTCTTTGTCAAAAACTATCGCTTGTGTCTTATGAGGATTCCACCACCATTCATACTTATCACGGTTTGTTCGACCGCGAGCATGGCCCTTGGTATCAGTCCAAACAAGATGGGGTGTTCCACAAAGTGAGGCGAGATGCATTGGCCCTGAAGACGGCCCTACAACGAGCTTTGATGATGCAAAAAGGTCTAACGTTTCATCAAGAGAGACATCCCGGAAGTCATCAAATGCCAACAGTGGATCAATATCCAGTGTTGCATTGGTAAGGCCAATACATGCAATGCGATACCCTTTTTGAGAGAGTAAAACAATCAGTTTTTCCCAATTGTCTTTATCCCAATTTCGTACCGTGCCAAAGGTTCTTCCGCGTGGATGAAATACAACATCGTACTGTTTTTCAGGGTCAGGCGTTCCAAATTTTGCAAATTCCTGTTTATCTAAAGAGAGAAACCCCACGGGCTTTAATACATCTGCACTCGCAGGAATAAGATCATTGATACGCTTGAGTTCACTCGGGTTTTCTATATCATGAGCAGTGTTACACTCTGCAGTACCTCGTATAGAATGATAGACAAATTCCGTGGCGAAGTCTCTATAGAGCCCTTCGTTACCTTGGCGACAACAGACGATCACCTTTGAATAGTCTTTACTTACTTTCCGCACAAATCCTTGCCAATTCAGTAACTCCCAACCAAACTCACCTATCCAAGGCCCTGCAAAGAGTGTATCACTCTGTGGACCTTTTTTAAGAAACTGAGGGCGCATCCACCAACTCCAATAGTCGCGTTTTACTATCTGATAAAAATCTTGTAATGGTTTAGGAACAATAGCCATACGGTATCTTACAGTTGCTCTTCTACTGCGCCACAAAGAATATGGCCAATAAGAATGTGACATTCTTGAATACGCGCGGTTACTTCAGAGGGTACCACTACTGATACTTCACACAAATCAACCATTGCGCCACCATCTCTCCCAGTAAGTGCTGCACAATGAGCACCACACTCTTTCGCGGCAATCAATGCTTTATTGACTCCCTCACTGTTGCCACTTGTTGATATACCAATTACCATATCACCAGGCCTAACCAGTGCCTGTACCTGTCGTACAAATACGGCATCATACCCATAATCATTGGCGATTGCTGTGAGCGCCGAAGTGTCTGTAGTGAGTGCAATGGCAGCAAGTGGCTTCCGCTCTTTCACAAAGCGGCCGGTAAATTCAGCTGCGATATGCTGAGCATCACTCGCCGAACCTCCATTTCCAAAAAGGAAAATGGTGTTCCCTGATTGCACCGTTTCAACAGCTAACTGTGACAACTCTTCAATAGTGTCCACAATAGAACCAAGTGCTTCTACCACACTTATATGCTCTTTTAAAATATTTTGTATATCGATCATAATAACATCAAGATTGTCTTTAGCGGAAAATGTAGAAAATACCTACAAAAAATGGCATTTGAGGTAAAAACCACTCAGGCGAATCAAATCATCTACAGAGTTGGGGTCGAACTGCCCTAAAATAGTTACATTTTCCATCACTAAAAGCTTTTTACGAGTCCTCTTGCTATGAACTATTCAATTCCTAATCGCCTTATTTTTATCTGGTTTGGAAACTCATTTCCTCTCGCCAATCAACTCGCTATTAAATCAGCCATTGATAAGTGTAAGCCAGAAGAGACTCTTCTTATCCAAGAAGGCCTTTCAATGGAGACCGAAGGAATTGCAGAACTCGTAAATACATATGGAGTCACCCTCATGGATGCCGACTCTTCGTGGTTTAATGACCTCCCTCCTGGCGGAGAGACTGCACTACAGCTATTCAACACCCTCACTTCACCAGCATCACGCGCAAATCTTCTTCGTATGGCGTCTCTCTACAAATTAGGTGGTATCTATTTAGACATGGACACTATTACCACTAAAAGTTTAGACCCTCTCAGAACACTTGATGGCTTTATCGGCACCGAAACAGTGGCACTCCCTGGCTCACTCTTTCACTCCAAAAACCCATTCAGATGGCTTACTGCGGGAATACGCATGGCAGCTCGAGAGTTTTGTGTACGCATCCCCTATGGGTATCAGTTATTTAAACTAATAGAACCACTCTATCACCAAGCAGTAAACAATGCCGTTATCGGCTCAGCACCCAAAAACCCTATTTGGGTTACCGCCCTCAATACTATTGAACAGATGCCTCAAGACGAACGACTCAAACGCTTTAGATTAGGTACTCATCTCATGCAAGGCCTTACCGGCAATCGGTCTATACCAAACATGACGGTATTTAATTTCAGACATTTTTACCCTCTCGGGCCCGAAATATCAGCCTTTTGGTTTAAGCCAGGATACGCAAAACAGATACACAGTATGGTTCGTGATGAAACCTATCTTATACACTGGTACAACTCTGTTGAAAAACGTTTTTTGAAACAGACCATTGATAGAGCGTTTCTCGACAATCACCAAAATACTCCCTTTTATGCTCTCGTAAAAACTTACCTCTAATCACTCTCTCACTCTATTGAAACAGTACCCATAGGGTATTTTTGTATATTTCCCCTAACACTCGTTCTAGGAATATTTTAATGGCTTCAAAAATTGACACGTTTGCCCTACGCTATATTGCATTTGCAGAGAGGTTTCGCTATCTCATTATTTCTATTGCAATTATTCTCTTCGTCGCAACTGGTTACTACACCTTCAATAACTTAAAGGTAAACAATGACCTCTCGGTATTGCTTCCCCAAGACACCCCTTCTGTACTAGCCCTCAATGAATCAAATGAACGCTTTGGAAGCTCTGATAAATTTATCATTGTAATCCAAAACGAAGACCCTCAATATGTTGCAACACTTCAAGAAAAAGTAAAAGACATCATTGATGCCGAGTGGAACGACATCGCCATCAGTTCGAACTATGAACGAGACAACTCATTTTTTGTTGACCACGCACTCCTCTATCTCCCTGTTCCTCACCTCGAGCGCATTCGAGATAACCTCGAAACAATACAGGGCCGTATGGGCCGAAAAGCTGGACCATTGATTGTTGACCTTTTGGAAGGGACCGAAGAAGCGGATGAAGAGCTTGTCTGGTTTGACGCCTCACTCCCCGACGAACTCGGCCTTCCTGACGAAGCAGCTACCGCATTTGAAGGGTACTACAATACTGATGAGAAAAAGCGAAAGGAAGAAGCCGGGGAAGAGATTGTCCCTGACTATGACCCTAAAGCTGAGCTTCCCGCTGAACTTAAAACCTATCTCCTTGCAAAGTCTAAGGGAGAGACCGTCTTTAATGGACTCGTTCTCGTAAAACTCAACCAGCCACCAACTAATATTAACTTTACCACAGAGGTACTCGCAAAAGCAACGACCCTTATCGATTCAATGACAGTAAAATACCCTGGCATTCGCATGTCGGTTGAGGGCTCATACGAAGGACTCAAGCAAGTTAAAGAGATGAAAAGTGACGGAATAACTTCTGCGATCATTTCGATTCTCCTTATCTTTGGTCTGGTCATCTTCTTTTTCAGAAGCTTTCTCTCGGCCCTCCTCCTCCTTGCACAAGTCTCTTTTGCCTCAGGCATCATGCTCTTTTTTACGACCATTGTCTATGGAGAACTCAACAACTATACTCTTTTTGTTGCAGCAATCATCCTCGGCATGGGTATTGATTTTTCTATCCACGTAATGGGTAATGTTCAACGCTTTCAAAATAACCACCCTACTCTTAATGCGGCTCTTGCCAATACTATTTCACACTTACTTTACCCAATGTTTCTTGCGGCACTCACTACCATTGCAGGAATGCTTACACTCCTCATCGCTGAGTTTAATGGCTTTTATGAATTTGGCGTCATTACTGCAACGGGGATTGCCCTAAGCTTTATCACTGCAATTTTAGGCCTCCCAGTACTTGTCTTGGCTTTTGGTGGCCTTAACAAACGGAAGCCAACATCGTTTTTCCCCAATCACTGGGGAGATTCTCAGGTCGCAGCCTTTATGAAAAAAGCTGCAATCACTGTCCTAATCATGACCGCGATCCTTGCCATCTTTATACCCTATGCAGAGTTTGAAAACGACTTCCGGAACTTACGACCAAAAAAGAGTAAAACGAAGGTAGAAGAAAATAAGCCACGATTTCGCTATGGTGACGCCATGTCTTCAAAGCGAAAATCTTCTCAACCTGCCGCCGTACTAGGTGACTCTCGAGAAGACCTCGATAGACTCTACGATACACTCATGGTTCGAAAGAATATCACCAAAGACCCCTATCTTAAAAGCTTCCTCACCCTAAAAACCTTTGTCCCTGAAGAAGATGAACAAGAAGAACGAATGGAGATGGTCGAAGAAATAGCAGAACTCATCAACGCCCGTGCCTTTAGTAAAGTGACCGGAGAAGATTCTGCGATGGTTGTGAAACTGAGAGGCATGGTTGACGTCGCCCCTTTTACTGCAAAAAATATCCCTGAATGGGCCATTGACGCCCTTAAAGAGAAGGATGGCTCAATTGGATCAATCGGTTTTATCTATGGCAAATACAATAGCTGGGATGCAAACGACATGAAAGCATTCCAAGATAAATATGCCCACTGGAATTTTGGCAATAAAGACCTCAGAGTCTTCTCCTCGGCCTTTATTACTGCTGATGTTATTGAGGCAGTGAAAAGTGACAGTTTCAAAATGGCCATCTTTATCAGCATTGTTATTCTACTAACACTGAGTCTATCACTTCGCAATACCACAATGGTCGTCATTAGCTTTTGTTCCCTTGGCCTTGGCGCACTATGGACTATGGGTCTTATGGGCCTCGCCACTAGTGCCATTGACCTCGGTAAAGTGTGTATATTTAATGTGATTGTTATCCCCACAGCCTTGGGTGTGGGGATCGATTCTACGATACATCTCTTGATAGCATTTGTGAAACATCGAGAAGAAGGCATTAAAAACATCATGGACACAACCGGTAAGATGGTGGTCGCATCATCACTCACTACCATTGCCGGCTTTGTGGGTGTGCTTTTTATCAACCATAGGGGTATGCGTACTATTGGTGAACTTGCTGTAATTGGTATTATTGCAGCACTTATTACCTCACTCTGTATTACCCCCTATCTTTCACATAAGTTTTTGGGTAAAAAGAACTAGAGAATTGTTCTGAATATATTCTATGATGAGAGTAGGCTACTCTCTTCATGGATAGCTTTTATACGCTAATCAAGAGACAGATAAACACCATCAACCATTGCAATACCCAAGTTGTGGTGTCTGATTTTAATGCTTCAAAAAATGTTCTTTCCGGTACCCCTTCTGAAAATCTAGAAACACCAGCAAAATAGCGCGGTGTTTCACGGGCCCACTCATAATACATTTTTGCAAACTTTTCTTTTAAAAATTTCTCTTCTATAGAAACGAGCGTAGTATAGTGCCAGACATAGAGGAGGAAAATCACAATCACACCTATTCCCCAGATATTGAGTAAGAGAATTAATCCTAAGCCGAAAAGGATATTTGAAACATAGAGCGGGTTACGAGAGATTGAATAAGGCCCATACTTTTGTAACTGCGGCGCCTGTAAATCTGGCCCTCTACTATGCCCCCCAATGTAGGTACGAGACCAATTACGAATAAATTGAGAAATCATAATCACACCCAATGCATAAGTATTGAGTTTATTATCAATATTCGCACCAATGTACCCTAATGAGAGTAACAAGAGAAGCGGCGGAAGTCCACGAAGTCTATAATAAAGGTTTTTCATTCAAATCAATCCGATAACAGTCCGTTAACCGGTCAAGGGGTTCATGAGATACGATAATAATAGCTTTTTTATGAGCAGTACAAAAATTTATCAGCACTGAAAGCAGGTTTAGTCGCTCACTGGCAGGGAGATATGACGTTGGTTCATCCAAAAGGAGCAATTGAGCATTAGAAAAAGCCACAATCCCTAAAGCCAATCGTTGACGTTGCCCTCCAGAAAGTTCAAAACCAAGGCCATCAAGCTCCCTCACGCCTCTGTCACCTAGTTTTTTTACTATTGACTCTATTCCCAAAGCAGCATAGAGCTCTCTATCTTGCTGACACGTCAATTCAAACGAATAAGTACTCAGAGGTAGAAATGGTATCATCGGGTCTTGATCTAAATACCCTATCATGTTAGAAGGGACCGGGAGTCGACATACACCAGTAACAGGGTATTCGAGCCCTGAGCATAGTTTCAGCAGTGTTGATTTGCCCGTCCCATTGTCTCCTGACACCAACACTGGAGTAGCAAGTGGAATGGTTACGTTTATACCACTAAAGAGCGGCTCTGTTTGATAAGAGAACCATACATCGCTCATAACAATGTGAGAGTCAGATAGTTCAGAAGGAGTCACCTCTTGCTCTTGACTCAGGAGCGTTCGGACACGACCCCAAGTAATTTGAGCATCTTTATAGAGAGGCACAAGTCGTGCAAATTCTTTTACGGGTTTATAGAGCAAAAAAAGACAGGCAAGGTAGAGTATCACATCACTCGGCGTAATAGAACCCGCGAGTATAAACCACCCCACCACTGAGAATACAAACACCGTCCCAACATTTGCTACAAATTCAGAACCTCCATAAATCACACTCTTCTTCTGGATGACTACGGTATCTTTGTGCGCCATTTCACCAACCATACCATGCAAATGACTATTCATAGCTCTAAGAGACTTGGTATCGGTCCACCGTTGAATAAGAGTGAGGTATTGCGTAATCCTCCTATGAACCACCCCTCGATACTCTAGGAGCTGCGCAATCGGCTTATTAAGCACCGACAACCTCCCCTGAACAAATGCAACGAAAGGTACAGCCACAAACAGGATGATTGCCGTAAGCTCCCATGAGAGCCACACTAGAAGGGGTACAAAAAGGGCAAGCTGTATCAATGCGTGCATTCCATAAAAGACTGCTTCAGTTCCTTTCTCTAATATGCGAAAATCAGCAGTGAAATGAAATGCCTCCTCATCACTTGTATGGGTGCGCATGTACCGGTTTCCCAACCTTGAGTAACAGAGAAGCAATTGCTGTTGAAAGTACTTTTCGAACACAATAAAGAACTTTCCAGAACGCACCATTTTTAAGTAGGAAACTGCAAGTTTAATAAGAGCAACGAGAGCCATGATCCAGATCCAGTGAACAAAATCAGCAGGAGTAGAGGTTATCCCCCAAAAAAGGTCTATGGACTCGCCGGTAACCATCCCAGAAAAGAGACGAATACCACCAAGAAGAGCGGCATCGAGTAAGGCGGCAAGAAGGGTCAGAATCAAAATAACCACAACCGAACGAACTCTAAAACCCACTAATGATCGAGCAAAAGCAGAATGTATCTCTTTTTTAAGGTTTAATTGAGCACTCATCTGGTCAAATGTAGCTATTTGACTCCTTACGAACCATATTTCATATTTTTTATCATTTTTTCACTTTTTTTGACCCATTCTCTTTACACCAAATTTAGAAATACTTATCTTTAGCCTCGTTCTGAGAGGAACACCCTAAGCTCCCATCGTCTAGAGGCCTAGGACTCATGGTTTTCATCCATGCAACAGGAGTTCAAATCTCCTTGGGAGTATTGAAAAGGATCTTAGCCTTATGGCTAAGATCCTTTTTTCGTTTATACTGATATTTTCATCCTGGGTCGTCCACTGATCCCCCTCCGAGTAAGAAGCCGAGCGTTCATCACTCAACCAATAGGACATCCCAAGCCATCAGACAAGGCGAAGAGTTGCACTGAACAGAGATCTCTTTTGGAATAAAAAAAGGAGCCCCATATAATGAGGCCCCTTAATTGCTAGTAAGGGAAACTTACTGTTAGCAGAATTTATGACGCCACTTTTGTGTAGTCAAAATTAAAGTCCTTAGAAGTAGAAAGCACACCATTCTTTTTACAAATTTCTATGAGCTTATCAATCGTATAGTCTATCTGTTCATAAGAATGTTCCGCATTTAGAATAAACCGCATTCTCCCTTCATTTCTCCCTACAGCAGGAAAAGTAACTGCCACAGTAAAAATACCTTGCTTAAACAACTCATGATTTACATCATGTAATGCTTCAATATTTTCAATATATACTGGCACTACAGGACTTTCACTCACCCCTAAATCAAACCCAGCTTCATTTAATCTCCCTCGAAAATACTTATTCTTCTCATGTAACCTTTCCAACATTTCCGGATGCTCTGCTATTTCATCAAGAGAGGCTAAGATCGCTGCCGCATCAGCAGGAGTCAATGAAGCTTGGAACAGATACGAACGAGCAGACACGGTCAACAGCGTTCCATACTTTTTCTCAGCAGCCAAGAATCCCCCTATAGAAGCTGTCGCCTTTGACAATGTAGACATGATAAAATCAACATCATCTACAACACCTAAATGACTACAATACCCTGCTCCCTTTTCTCCATATATACCGAACGTATGAGCTTCATCTACATAGAGTAAAAATTTATACTTTTCTCGCAGAGCAATAATCTCTTTTATCGGGGCCAAATCACCACTCATAGAATATGCCGACTCAACTATGACAAATATATTTTGAAACTTTTCCTGATAACGAGAAATTTTCTTCTCTAAGTCAGCGATATCATTATGCTTAAACGGGAGCATCTTAGCTGGCGACAGTTGACAGCCATCAATGATACTCGCATGAGACTCTCTATCAAACAAAATAAGATCTTTGTCACTGGTTAATGAAGATATAGCTCCTGAATTTGCCGTAAAGCCAGTAGGAAATAATGTCACATCCTTTCCTATAAGTCCTTTTATCCTATTTTGAATTTCAATATGTAATGATGAAAAACCACCAGACATAGCTGATGTGCCACACCCTGTCCCAAATTCATCTAAGGCCTTCTTTGCCTTTTCAATAACATTCTTATTTCTATTGAGCCCAAGATAATGGTTTAAGCTCCACATAATACACTCTTGCTCTCCGGCAACATCACAAACTGTTGCACTGGTTGCTGACCCTTGCTTAGAGTACCTATTGTAGGAGTATACCCCCTCAGCTATTTGTAAGTCCGCTAATTGCTGAACATATTCTGCAACTTCTGATACATCTGTAACGCCCATCGAGTTTAAATATTTTCTTAAATACCCAATTTGCATATCACTTGTTAATTCGATTTTATTTGACACTACGCCCCCTCTCATTTTTTCTGCTAATAGTATTTATCGTGTGAGCAATAATATATCGCATAAAAAAAAGAGAGCAACAATTAAAAAACAATTGTATCGATATTTTAGTATTTTAAAATTATTGAGTCATAAATATTTACCTAATAGTCCATTTTATTTACTATTAAAGTCATAAGAGCGTTCCCAGTCTGAGTCCGGCGGGTTATCCAAATAACATTCCGAACGGGTGATATAGATTTTTGATACACTATCATCTGGATATATTTGTAAGCATTCATTAAATACGTCGATAGCCATTATCCATTTTCCTCTTTGGTATAACCTAAGAGCTTTTTCATATATTTCTAACAACTCTTTCTTAAGTTTTAGAGCCTCTTTTCCACCGCCCCCTATCACTTCATATATCAATTCTGGTTTTGACTTACCCTTCACTACAACTAGATCCAGCTCTCTAAATATTAAATTTTCATATGTACCCACCAAAGAGTTATAAATATTTGAGGAAACAATAATATCTACACCATAATAGGATGTGAGTGACTCAAGACGAGCCCCCACATTGACAACATCACCCAACACAGTAGAATCCATTCTGTCCTCACTTCCAACGGTACCTACCACCACCTCGCCACCATGGATTGCCACTCCGACCCGGAATTCTTCCAAATCATGTTGGACAGCCCATTTGTTATAAACGTATTGGGCATTTTGAATTTTGATTGCAGAAATTACCGCCTCATAGGAAGTATCGCTATTGTTACCCTCAAATAAAGCCATCACCTCATCACCAATAAATTTATCCACAAACCCATTATGTTCATGAATAATAGATGAGATCTTTCGAAAATGAGAATTGAGCTGATCAAGCAATTCTTGAGGTGAGTATTTTTCAGATATAGAAGTAAAATTCCTAATATCTGAAAAAAGCACCGTTAAAAATTCTGTTTTTGCTCGACCAAATTGTATTCTATCAATTCCACCTTCAGAAATACGACTCAAAAATTGTTTTGGTACAAACTTCTCAAACACCCGTGTTAATGCAGTTATTTTTTCTGACTCCGCCAATAAGTGCTTTGTAGATTTAAGCTCCAGAAAAGTCCTTCTTGTAATAGCCTGAGCACCCGTCATCAAAAACATCAAAAAGTATGCAGCAATATTCACCATCATATAATTGAGTAGTATAGTTGGATTTGAAACTATAGCATCTTCATATCCTATAAATACTAACAGTGTAGCCATAGGGAAAAGGTAAAGTGCCTTAAATGGATGAGCGCCTAACCCATATATAACAGCACCAAAGATCAAACTACTTGCAGAATAAACATTACATTGATTATACACCATGTAAATATTAAAAAACACCACCATCACCCAGACCCAAGACAGTTCATAAAACCACTGGACCCACAATGAAAATTTAAATTTCGGCAAAATATAATAGGTAGAAAATATTACAATCGTTAATACTCTCAGTTCCACCACTTCAACAAAGGGAGTATAATAACCCAATATTACAAAGAAAAACACATGCCCTATTACCCCTGTAATTGACATAAAAGGAAGTAACTTCAAGAGAACATCATATTCTATATCACGATACAAAACATGAATATACTTCATGACATCAATGCACTTCCTTATACTTCCACCGACAGACACCATTAACTAAAACTTCAAATGATACATCACTACCAGTATAGTACTATTTTCTAATAATTACCATCTCCCCAATCTACTCAATACATGGCTTCTTACCACCCTTGAATATATTTCGAGCACACATACCCTTTGCAAAAAGACTAATGGTCAGTAGCGGTGTTGTACCAGCTGACGAAACCTTATGCTGCAGGCAAAGTACTCGATGTGGAATTAACCCTCTGCATCTTCAGCCCCCTGATAGACCCCTTTGAGCATATGCCACTTTGGGCCAAATCCATCCATTCTCTTAAGCTTAAAATTATTTGACCGTAACGCACGCTTCACCACACCCGCTGCGGTAAATGTTGCAATTGTTGAACCTTTTTTAGATTTTTTACCTATGGCCTCATATACAGAGTCAGACCACATATCTGGATTTTTTTTAGGATCAAACCCATCAAGATACCACGCATCTACTTCATCGGGGATGTCCTCCAAGCAATCAGCAACATCAGAAAAAATGAGTGTTAAGTGCACTTTCCCGCCGTCAAAATAAAGATCATATTTCCCTGGATTACAATCTGGGTAGACTTCAAGAAATTCATTTGAGAGTTCTTTGAGTTCATCCCATCGTTCAAGAATTGTGATTAAATTCTCTTTTCCAATGGGGAATTTTTCCATAGAAATAAAATGAAGCGGAGCAGTGGCTGTTTTACGCCATAAATCCCATGTTGCCAGAAAATTAAGACCTGTTCCAAAACCGAACTCAGTCACAACAAAGGGTTCAACACCAACCCATCGTTCAGTAAGGTCATTATGTTTTAGAAAAACATATCGCGACTCTTCGAGCCCATCCTTAATAGAATAGTATACATCATCAAAGGAATTTGAGACAAGTCGCCCCCCTTCTTCAAGGAGAAGGTCGGGCTTTTCAATTGAATATTCTGAACGGTCAGTCATATTTTATCTTCCTGCGAACGTGTGAACCTTATCACACTTGTGATAAACAACACACACAAATGGAATTGAATTTTGTATAATCACTAGTATAGATTTAACAAGCGCCCCAGTATGAAACCGCTCACGACTAAATATAAAAACATTGAGTATCTCAGCAAGAAGAGCTATCGCGATTTCAATAACTTTAGTTCGACACTCAAAAAAGAGATCGATTTTCTTATCGAGCACCCTAAAGGTCATGTCCATATAAAACAGAAAACGTCTGAGCCCACTTACTCACCCATGTGGGCTTTTGTTGTAGCCGCCATCCCACTCGTTGCAATTATCGTCTTATCACAACAATAATATATTGATTATATAAATAGAAAGAGCCTTGTCCAAAAGACGAGGCTCTTTCTATAAAAAAAATTGAGAGTTGGTACTTTTTAAAAATCAGATATCACGTTCAAAGTTTACGAATGAATATTCACACTCATCTTTTTCACTCTTGGGAAAGGGGCCATCACGATACACCTCTTTCCACCCTTCACCAAGGTTGGTGAGGAATATATCCGCTTCAAATGATTGATGTACTTCCGTTAGATAGAGTTTACCACAATGAGGAAGTGCCATATCATAGATTTGAGCCCCACCAATAATAAACGCTTCACTTTCACCATTATCTTTAGCAACCTGAATCGCCTCATCTAGTGAATGGACAACAACACATCCTTCAGCTCTATAGTCCTTTTGTCGAGTTATAATAACCGTTGTTCTGTTGGGGAGCGGCCGTCCAATATCTTCATAATTTTTTCGACCGGTAATAATATGATGACCCGTCGTAATCTCTTTAAATCGTTTCAAATCTTTAGAGAGGCGCCAAATGAGCGAATTATCTTTGCCAATAGCTCCATTCTCAGCTACTGCGACAATTGTTGAGAGCATCATATTGCAACAGCCCCTTTAATATGAGGGTGCGACTCATACCCTACGAGCTCAAAGTCGTCAAAGGTGAAGTCAAAGATATTGGTAATATCTGGATTGATCTTCATCTGAGGAAGTGGCTTTAGGTCGCGACTGAGTTGGAGCTTTACTTGTTCAAAATGGTTAGTATAAATATGAGCATCACCAATAGTGTGTACAAAATCACCCACTTCAAGTCCACACACTTGAGCCATCATCATGGTAAGAAGGGCATAGGATGCAATATTAAAAGGCACCCCAAGAAAGGTATCGGCAGAACGTTGATAGAGCTGACATGAGAGTTTTCCATCCGCCACATAGAACTGAAAAAACATGTGGCACGGTGGTAGCGCCATATTGGGAATCTCTGCGACATTCCATGCATTGACAATAAGACGGCGGGAATCCGGATTCGTTTTAATCTGTTCAACCACATCAGAGATCTGATCAATGGTTTCGCCATTGGCACCTTTCCATGAGCGCCACTGCACTCCATAGACCGGACCAAGATCGCCGTTTTCATCAGCCCACTCGTTCCAAATGCGCACCCCATTATCCTGGAGGTACTTAATATTTGAATCACCTTTAAGAAACCAAAGCAGTTCATGAACAATCGATTTAAGATGAAGCTTCTTAGTGGTCACCATAGGGAACCCTTGAGAGAGATCAAAACGCATTTGATGTCCAAAGACACTTACCGTTCCGGTTCCGGTTCGATCCTCTTTTTTCACGCCTTCATCGAGTATTCTCTGAATTAGATCCAAATATTGTTTCATGGGAGAGTCCTGAAAAATTTCTCCCCGAAAATATAGTAAATGGCACCAAACTAACGACTTTTGACTCAGGCTTAATCACCTTCAAGATTAGCCTTCTATGGTTGGCACCACTAACACCGGTCTATCGGCTTTTTCAACAACCGATTTATAGATCATTCCCTGAAATCCACTCCGCTTATGACATCCAACAATTATCAAATCGACTTCCAAATCACGTGCTTGTTTGAGTATTTCCACAACCGGCTCACCACGAGTTACCATTCCTGTGGCCATGAGACCTAGAGCCTTAAGGCGTTTGATTTCTGTATTGAGAAGTTCGCCTTGTTCTTCAAAAGCACGTTCTTGTTGACGATACATTTCAGTTTGGTCAATTGCGACATTCCCCACACCTTCGGTGTCCCAGTAGAGGGTCTCGAATTCACTTCCCGATACATGAATTAAAAAAAGTTCAGCCCCTTTTGACCGCGCCCACTTTTCGGCTTCTACCAGAGATTGACTTCTTGGTGTAATGCTGTTATAGGCTACCACTATTTTCATTGGGTCCTCCACAAACTAAGCCTTCACTTAATTCTATTGTAAGTTTGGCATTCTTTCAAGTAGTTCTTGAGGTTTAGAGAGAAGAAACTACCTTTCATTGTGACCCTCAACCGGAGAGATTATGCCTCAAAAAGATAAACTAGAAGAGCTTTTTCGCCTTCAAACAGCACTGAACAACCATGTTTTTCAAAAACAGGGCCTCAAATCCGTCGATGGCTCCGCAATGACTATGGAAAAACTGTTAAGCGAGGGTCAAACTACAGACAAAATCGGTCCTAATACCAACACTAATACTTGGCTTGGAAAGTTTCTAGAGGCTATGGATGATGAGTCTCGCGAACTCAAAGATGAACTTCTCTGGAAATGGTGGTCAAAAGATAGCCTCGACATGCAAAATATTCGCGTCGAGATCGTCGACCAACTTCATTTTTGGATCTCCCTTGCCCTTTCTGCAGGAATGGATGCCGATAAAGTATTCGATATCTATTACCAAAAAAATCTCGTCAATATTGAGCGCCAAGAGAAGGGCTACAATAAAAACGACAAAACAGAAGCCGACAATAAAGTTATTGAATAACAGATATCTTCAAAATAGTTATACACGGGTTACCACTCCAGTAGAGGTAACCCTTTTTCTTTACCCAAAAACACCCTTACAGCCACTCAATAAGCACTTAATTGGTGTACGATCACCATTAATTTGACTTTTTTTCATTTTTTTTGACTTTGATGTGACACCTATCACATACATAATCGTTTAACTCTTGTACATTAACTGTAATTATCAATGAAACGAGGAAAAAATGAAATATTTATCCCTAATTGCCTTAACAGTCCCGCTCTTTTTTGGTGGCTGTTTACTTGAACAAGCTGAACCAGAAACTGAAATTAAAGACGTATCTGCAGGCCTTGACCCATCAATCAACTGTGGCGATGTTCCAGAAGACAAACAAGAAGAGGCTGACGCACTTGTTGAAAAGGCCAATGACAAAGCCATTCGTGAGATGGAAGATATGTTTAATGCCGATAGCTGGGACGAGGCAACTATCAATGCTCCAACAGGTGCATTATCTCTCTACAATCAAGCACTTGAAGTTGCCCCTACTCACTGTGGCGCCCTCTTTGGAAAAGCACTCGCTTCGATGATGGTGCTCACTCAAGATGATGGCCTCAATGATTTTATTGATAAAATGGAAGAGACTGCTGTTGTTGAAAGCAGAGAAGAGTCAATGCCTTCTGTTAATGACGAAATACAGATAAACAGTAGCATTGGTAACCCAACACTCAACGTAACTCCAGAAGAAGCACCAACCTTTTTACTCAAAACATCTGCAAAGCTTTCTGAAGCCGATCCTGTTACAATTCAAGATCTTCAGACCGTTATCGCAAATTCGATCCTCCCAGAAGTAAATGCATCTATCTCACGCCTCTCTGCAATTCTTGCCGCAGACGATTTTGAATTCAATTTTACAATTCGTAAAGGCGACTACAATGAACAAACAATCCAAATTGACCACGGTGAAGTAGGCCCTATGCTTGCAGGGCTGAGAGTCTTTAAATCATTTCTTATTGTGATACTCGCTCACGAATTAGATTTTTCTGATAACGGTTCTTATGAATGGATCAATACCATTGGCGACATCGACGATGAAGACTTTGACGACCTCAGTAGCAAGGAACGCGCTGCCCTCGATCACCTTACCGGACTCTTTTCTAAAAACTCATCTTTTACCGCCATTAAACCAGGCTATGCTAAAGCATTCTCAGAGATTCCTAGCGAACTTCTTCAGGCACTCAACGATGTGAAAACAGGGCTTACCTACGGTATTAACGAAGCAAAATCATCTGAAAACACCCAAGAGAATGACATTTATGTTGTTGGAACAGGTATTGATGCAGATGTAGATCCACAAGACCTTCAAACTGCTGTTGATCAAATGGAACATTTCGAAAAGTACTTTACCGGAACAGTACCAATTACATATGCAAAAGGAAACAAAACACTCCAAGTAAATTTCCCTGCTCTCTTTAAACGTACCAGCAATATTCAGAGCTTTTTCCCTTATCATAAAATCAACCCATACGAAGAGTGGAATGATGTTATCAGTGCAGATACAATGTGGAAAACTATCAATCTTGACAATTATGAATACAATGACGATATCTCGTGTTCTATGAAAGAAAAAAATGGACAATTTTCTATTCTGTGTATCGAAGATGGTGATGAAGACTGGGATTATACAAGCTATGATTATTGCAAAGAGTCTTCGCGAAATAATGAATGGAAATGTATCTATAACTCAAGCTGGGATATCGATGAACGTCAAAAAGGCCCATTCTATTTTACTGATGCCGCTGGCAACAAAACATTTGGCCCGGGTGATGATACACCCGATGATATATCTGATCTCAAAGGTACAATTGTATTCCCTGACCCTACCTTTGGCGGAATCTTCCCTAACCTCACCAATGACAACATCTTTGACTACATTGAGTCACTAGAAGATATTTCACCATACGATGCACGTGATTGCGGGTACGAAGATTATACTGATCCTGACAACAACTATACCTATGATCGCTGGACATGTCATACCAATCCTCTTCCAGCAAATCCATCAGATCTCGATAGACTTCTTTTTATATTTTCAAGTTTTGATGACTAATAGATCAATCCAATAATTATACAGCTGGCTCTTACAGAGCCAGCTTTTTTTATTTAACTATCTTTATACTATGCAGAGACTACTCCTATTATTGATACTCCTTAACTGCTACCCGCTTTTTGCGATAGTCCCTCTCTTTGAATCACTCGCACTCCCTAAACAACTCATCCTCCCTTATCACAATCCATCAATACACAACCCACTCTATCATCTTTCAACGTTCGACACTCTTAACTACGCATTTAACTATCACGATGATAACATTTTATATACAAGTACCAGTCACATTCAATCAACCTCCTATAGCCATGAACTCTTTTTAAAAATAGAACGCCTCGGCACCATCTATGGCGGTCTCAGCTCATACTCCGCATCCCTTGACTATACCAAGCTCGATACCGACACCCTCTCTCTTACTCACTACAATCACCAAAAACATATGGGCCTCTATCTCCAAGGCTATACCCCTTTTATAGGAAAGTTCGAGTATCAGAGTAACGGCACAGTGACGGCTGGTCTTGGTATTGCCGACCATCTTCTTATTGAAGGCAGCTATCACTCAGAGCTTAAAGAGGACTCTCTCCATTTATGGAATAAGGCATTTCGTATCAATGGGTACCCTGCTATACATGGCATTTACAGAGCGCTCAATGAGGAAATAACTCTCAAAGCACACGGCGCATACCAAAGACACTTTCTCTCCACCTTCTATAGCGAAGCCCTTTCGAAACCCTCACAGGACAACATCAGTGAAAGTTCTACCGATCAGTCTCACTATTGGCTTGCTGATTCTTCATCATCACACTCCTATGGTGCAACATACCACTATACCCCGCTGAGCTCAGACACTCGCTACCGTGGCTCCTTTACCAGAAAAAAAGGGACAACAACAACCATGGGTTTTAGACAAAATGCCACTGACTCATTCGGGACCAATACCAAGAAATACCACCATGCCGATTTTTCTCACGACGTTATTGATACCCGCCTGAGTGTCACACTCTCATCTACAGGATTCATAGACTCATTCACCTTTGGAGGGTCGTACCTCTCATATAACATTGCAACCAATAATACCGACAGAGGTAATCGACTCAACGATTTTTTGAGGTATAATACTCTCTTCCCTTCTCAGTTGAGCACCATCCTCGTTAGTAGTTATTTTAATCAGAGTGACTTTGTGACCAGCTCACTTTCCATAAAACAGTACACTCTTCCCTTATCAATAACCCATTCATCTGGCTATGGTATAGCAGCCTTAAGCACCCCCTTCTCGTTCCATACTCTTGATGGCTCACTCACCCGCGAGACCTACACCATACCTACCTTCTTTTTAAGTTCTCCAATCCTAAACAATGCTACTACGTTTACCCTCACCGGCACATTCCTCACGATTCCACTCCAAGTATCCTACGCCTACAAGCTCGGCACAGTTACCCTTTCGATTACTGTCAATCAAATTATTCCTGTATGGAATTCCATTGAAGTATTAGACCCCCAGCAGGACAACTCATCTCAGCCCCTTACAGTAAGTAACAGCGACTACTCAATCACTAAAAATGGATTCTCTGCAGCTTACTCAGCAAAAATCTCTTTTTAACTGAACAATTGGTCATTTTATTATTGACTCCTCCTCATTTCGGTGATATATTTTAGATGACCAGCTGGTTAGTTAAAAAAAGTATGAGGAAACAAGAAGAGCATGGCCCCACGTACCGATGAACAGAATGAAGAGATTAGACAACAATCACAACGCAAAATCCTTGATGCCGCATTAGAAACATTTGCTCAGAAGGGATATTCAAATAGCACCATGGCATCAATAGCAAAGCAGGCAGGCGTTTCGAAAGGGCTCGCCTACAACTATTTTGCAAACAAAGAAGCACTTCTTAAAGAGGTATTTGAAGAGGGTTTTTCGGCTATTGCGACAATAATGAGCGACTCTATTTCTTCTGACCCTCTTAAATCACTTATTAATGTTATTGAGATATCCTATACCTCATTTAAAGAAAACCTTCCCTTTTGGACTCTCTATTTACAAATCACAATTCAGCCCGATTCCCAGGCAATCATCTCAGAAGAAATTCAATCACGTATGCACACCATTATGGGAAATATTATACAACTCTTTTCTGCCCTTGGTGCAAAAGACCCAGAAACAGAGGCCTTCCTTTTTGGCGCTCACTTTGATGGAGTACTGTGCGACTATATGATGACGCCCGATACCTACCCTATCGACAAAGTCCAGAATTTATTCATACAACGATACACCGATCTATTCAAAGGTCGAGCTTAAAAGGAGTACCATGCGCTACACCATTTATAAAAAACTGTCCGCTCTTATAGCACAGCATCCCGGGAAAATTATTCTGTCGGGAATGGTTATCACAATCATAAGCATTATTTTAATGTCGCAAATTCAGATGAAAACCAATTTTGCAGATATGATGCCAGACAACATTCCCCAAATCAAAGAGTATAAGCAGCTCATTGACAACTACGCCTCGGCCTCGACTATTATGATTGCCATTGAGAGTCCCGAAAAGAATGAGACATTGATGAAGTCAGCCCTCCTTGAAATGGTCGGCAAGTGGCAAACAGTCCCGTATGTGAAAAGAGATTCAGAACAGGAGCTCACCTTTCGTCAAAACTGGGCCCTCGCTTCAGGCGAGACCGATGTTCCTGGTGTTAAATGGGATACTCTCAATCTTGTAAAACGCATTGACTTTGAAATGGATCATGAGTTCATCGAAGAGCACGCCTTCATGTCAATGAAAAAGAAGGATTTGAAGACCGTCCTTAAGATGTATACAGACCTCTCCATCCCAGGCATGCTCACCAGTATCAACAACAACTTCGAAACAGAATATATTGATGATCAAGATAACATGGCATCACTTGACGGCGAAAACCAAGCGGTGAATGGCATTGATGGCGTATTTGAATTTACCAAAAGCATATCAACTTGGATGCAAGAAGAAAATAGTGAGAAACTCTTCAATGCTGTTGATCGCATGACAATGGGACCTCGCTACTTCTTCTCATCAGACAAAAAGTTTCTCATGCTTATGATTCAACCTACAGTTAGTATGAATGAGTGGGATGAACTTATGGCTCTCGGCCATGCAGTAGTCGACACTCTTGATACCTCTATCAAACAGAAGTACCCGACCCTTACCTTTCACCCTGCGGGCCTTGCTATTATGGCAGAGTACGAAATGCAAATGCTCAAAGAAGATTTTGGGTGGCCCTCTCTTGTTGCACTGTTACTCATTCTCATCATACTCATTGGCTCATTTCGCACCTGGAAAAACCCCTTTTACTCTGTTGTCAGTCTCGTCATCAGCATAATGTGGACCGGCGGGCTTCTCTTTCTCCTCCTAGACAATCTCAATCAGATGTCAGCGAGCTTTGGCATTATACTTATCGGTCTTGGCATTGACTTTGCCATACACTACATGTCTGGCTTTAAAGATGGTAGAGAGCAAGGACTCTCAGTCGAAGAGTCATTCTTTTACATGTATAGAAAAGTAGGTTCAGGTGTAGTCACCGGGGGACTCACTACTGCAGTGGTCTTCTTTACCCTTGCCGTCCCTCAGTTTGATGCCCTCACCGAAATGGGTATCGCAGTGGGTTCCGGAATAATGGTTTGCCTCTTTGGCATTATGATACTCCTCCCGGCAATGATTGCCTGGGATCAAAAAGGGTATTCACTCGTCGGTAATATCTTTAGAAAAATATCCCTCGGCGCGGTACCCAACATCTGGAATAGCTCCATACAATCCATTCAGAACGCACAATTGACCCGCCCCTTAAAGCCCATTGGAAACGTCATGCAGTTTACCTGGATCGAAAGCCTTGGCAGCATTGTACAAAAACCAGTCGTCACTGCTTCGCTTCTGATACTCACCGTAGTCACACTCTACCTTTCTTATCTTGGCTTTTACTCAATTGAATTTGAGTATGACATGACAAAACAATACCCCGACGACACGCCATCTGTTATAGCACAGAATAAAATCATTGACGCATACGAGCTCTCACCCGACTACGCTATGTTTGCATCTAATGACCTTGAAGAGGTACGCACTAAAACTGAAAAGCTGAAAAAAATGGGTGAGCGAACCGGACTCATTGGCAGAGTGGATGCAATCACTGAATTTATCCCCCCAATGGAAGAGCAACTCAGTTATAACCGGCCCAAAATTGAAGCATTTTCTAAAAAAATTAATAGTATGGATGCTGGCCCCCTCACCAAAGGCGATTTGGAAACAGTCTATAGTGAGCTCAAGCGACTCCACCAAAATATTGTAGAGATGGGCATTCTCTCAGTTATGGGTTCTGGTGAAAACAATAAAATCAAACGTAAGGCTGATCAAATAGTGGGGAGTGCCGATTCACTGAGCCTTATTCTTGGCTACATCGAAGAGCTTAAGCAAGAACCCGCCGCACTTGAAAAGCTCAACACCTACAACACACTCCTACATACAAGACTTAAAAACCGACTGGTGAAAATGTCAAACAGTGATAGCATTACTATTGAGACATTACCTGAAAGCCTCTCTAAAAGGTATCACCATAAAGAGAGTGGCGGCAACCTTATTACCGTTTACCCGAAAGACAATGTATGGGACGGCATTAAAATTCGCAACTTTTCTGAAAAGACCGCGAGTATCGATTCATCCATTACCGGCACCCCCATTATTAACCTCCTCTTTATCGACCTTATATCTGAGTATGGTTCTCAAGCGCTCATGTATGGATTTATAGCAATCATCATCTTTTTATTGATCGATTTTAAATCCATAAAATACACAGTCATGGCGATACTCCCCCTTTTGATTGGATTTGCATGGATGGTCGGCATTATGGCGCTCCTAGGAATGAAATTTGATTATTCAAGTGTCATGGCACTCCCTCTTATTATTGGTATTGGTATTGATGACGGAGTCCATATTTTACATCGCTACAAAATAGAAGGGCGTGGAAGCATAAAAACCGTACTTCACTATACTGGCCGAGCTATTTTACTTACCTCATTTACTACCTCAATTGGATTTGGTTCTATGGGGCTTGCACAACATCAAGGCATTGCAGCCATGGGCCAAACACTGTTTATTGGAGTTTGGACCTGCTTTGTAAGCTCAGTTATTATTATGCCTGCACTCATATCACTCGTTGAACGTTTCACTCAAAAGAAAGGAACATAACATGCGTACTCTACTCTCTCTACTCATCCTCTGCACACTACCGAGCTTTGCCCTTACGGTCGATCAGATACTCGACAAAGTTGAAGCAAATGAAGAACCACAAAGCGCAAAAAGTGAAATGCTACAAATCACCTACCCTTCAAACGGGACTTCACGTGAATCAAAACTGACAAGCTATAGTGCCGACAAGGGTGACAAAAGCTTTATGGAATATACCAGCCCTAAATCAGTGAAAGGGATGAAGATGCTCTCCCTCAATGATGGTGATGAAATCTGGGTGTACTTCCCCCGTACAAACCGTAAACGGAAAATTGCTGGTTCGAGTCGTAAAGGCTCAATGAATGGCTCTGATTTTTCGTATGAAGACATGAGCCAGTCCGACAAGAGGGAGGATTACACCTATACGATTATTGGAGAAGAGCAAAAGCTCGATCGAGCGTGTTGGAAAATAGAAGCTATCGCCAAAGACAAAGACGAGGAGACATACAGCAAGCTGATACAGTGGGTTGATAAAGAACGGTTTATTGGACTCGTTATTGAGTTCTATGATGAGGATGGTGAACTTTGGAAAGAGCTCACAATGGAAGGAGTAAAAAAACTTGGCAACTACTGGACTGCCGCAACAATAGAGATGAAAAATATTCAAAAAGGTTCTCGCACTGTTATTAAAGCAAGTAAACAAGAGTTTGACATTACCATTCCAAAATCCACATTCACACAACGTAATTTAGGTAAATAATGAGACCGCTACTCCTCTTCACTACCCTTGCTCTCTGCACGGCAATGACTTCTGCTCAAAATATTGAGTTTGGCGGCTACCTCAATGCTAAAGTGCAAGTGATTGATTTTGCAGATACTGCATTTATCGGACATACTGAAACCTTCAGACTCGAAGCCAAGCGTGAGATTGAGTCAACAGCATCCCTCGAAGCCCATCTACTCTTTAGTAGTGCATTTGAGGCCATAGACCCCTCGGCCAACTTTAAAGAGGGGAGTTTTATGGAGAAGGCAAATAACGACCTCATGGCATCTCTCCTTGAAGGCGTCGCACTCCCTTTTGACACTGCAGGTGGGGCACTGCTGACGGATGACCCCCGTATAACAAACCTTTATTACAGCAGTATGATCTCTAAAGACGCAGTATCCCTTGATAGAGCCGTACTCAAGCTCTTCTTTACCCATGCAGACTTCTCTATTGGTAAACAAGTTATCTCATGGGGAACGGGTTACGCATGGAACCCTACGGATTTTTGGAATATGAAAAGCCCTACGGACCCCGAAGCGGCAAAACTTGGTGTCACAGCACTCCGCACGGAAATCCCTATTGGCGATCTCAGCTCAATTGATCTCGTTGTAGCACCTGGCCTGGGCTTCGATGAAGGCTCCGCTGGTGTACGGGTAACATCAAATATTGCAGGCTTTGACTATTCACTTATAACGGCACGTCAAATGACCCCCGACAGAACAGTCTATGGACTCCCTCCAAAGTGGATCACTGGATTTGACCTTGCTGGCGATATTTTTGACGGTATTGGCATTTGGTTTGAAGGCGCCTATAAGAATCGAATATTTAGTGGACAGAGTATATTTGAAACCGACTCTGCATACGTTGATATAGATGCTGGCTTTAACTACACCTTTGACAATGGCATTATGGCAATGGTCGAGTATTACTACAATGGTCTGGGTAAAGAGAGTGCATCGGAATATACTTCAGGTGACTTCATGAATATGTTTAGTGGTGAGATGACCGGCCTTGGGCAGTCATACACCCTTACATCACTCAGTTATGACTTTCTCGATTTTTATAAGGGAAGTATCAATAGTATCATGAACGTAAATGATCAATCATTTACCCTACTGCCCATTCTTAGTTACTCATGGAATAGTGATGTCACTCTATCTGTGGGAGCGAATATTTTTATTGGTGAACTTGAAAGCGAATTTGGCTCATTGAAACCTACAGTTTATGGTGAAGCGAAAGGGTATTTTTAAAACCAACTTTTAAATCTTATATAACAAAGNNCTTTGTTATATAAGATTTAAAATATTTTTACTTAATCTTCGGCCTCTTCACAGAAGAGCATTCCTTCTGCATCAGTAAGACACAGTTTAGTTCTTTTCTCTGCATACCGCACATTATCAACATAGAAAACTGGAGTTACAGCTGGTGTCCACACTTCTTTGCGGTTATTACCTTCGTCAATATACTCTCCATCAGCTATTTTTACAAAGTTCACTACAATCCTCATCTCTTCAATTGATTTCTTTGTCATTAAATCACCGAAAGGAATTTCGATAGAATACCATTTATCATCTGGTTTCATACCATAATCATTGAGCCACATTACTGCTGCCCCTGTTCCTGAAGCATTTGGCATTCCCCACTCCATTTTGAGTTGTACGTTAAAATTTGATTTAATATCGAACATTAATTTTGCATCATGCCAGTAACTCATATCTACTAAATCGGGCTGAGTAACCTCTTCTCCAAATTGATAGAATAACCCGCCCCAACTTGGTGTTGCTGTAATTTTAAATGCCTCTGTTCCTTCTGAAGCTTCTGCACCAGTAACCGTTTCGAGTTTTACTTTCATCGGGTGCTTATCATCACTAAACACTCCCCAATCACCTTCATAACCAGGTGAGCCCGCAAACTGAGCAGAGTCAAGAGGAATACCCTCTTCTTTATATACTACAAACATCGAATCACTAATTATCGTATCAGCCTTATTATAATCATCAGAAAGTAATACAAACTCAACAACATCCATATCTGAATCAACTTTGAGCTCACCTACAAATGGAGTATACCCTTTCGCACGGATCTCAATTTGACGATCTCCCCGCTCAATATTTGTGAGATTCAAAAGTCCTTCATCGGTAGTTTCAATTCTCTGACCTCCGATATCATTTGCATCGGTTAAGTCATAAAATGAGACATCTTCCTTACTGATTGGCATTGCATCATTCCCCAAAGTTTTACCAAGAATTTTTAACGTTACATCAGCAGTTGTAATTTCTGGTGGTTCTGGTGGGTCAATACAGATACTAAAGCCATCACAGTCACTGTCTTCGCAATCTTTGTCACCGTCACCATCATTGTCCTTGCCATCATCACATTGCCCTTCAGGAAGGCATACCGCTACGCTTGCACAACTTGGATCATCACAATCAAATTTGCCATCTTCATCATTATCTTTATTGTCTGCACATGCGGCATTGTTATCTTCCCGATCAGTGACGCATGGTAAAAAATCACTACATGCAGAATCATCACAATCTATATCTCCATCAGAATTATTATCAAGCCCATCATCACAAATAGACTCCGGCATACATACTGCCACAGTACTACAATTTGGGTCATCGCAATCTTCAACACCGTTCTTATCATTATCTCTTCCATCAGAGCAACGCATGTTAGTGTTCTCTCCATCAGGATCTTCTCGTTTTACCAAAGTTTTGTCCGAAGCCATTTCCATATTGAGATAATCACTATTCTCGGAAATACACCCCTGAAAAAAGAATACTGTGATGAACACTAAAAGTGTGCGTGTAATTTGAATAGACATACTATCCCCCCCAGGATAAAAATAATAATCTGTCGCCTTGTTATATGTACCGAGTACACTTAAGACTTCCCCTATAAAATAGCTTTATAGTAGGCGGTATTCAAAGTGAATTTGGAATTTACAGTTTACAAACTGTTCACAAAAAACAGCCAAAACAAGCTTTAAACGGCACATAGTTAGAATTTAACAACAATAGGGCTTCATATTTTAACCACAAGAACCTCAACTCTCTAGACTACTTTTCAATAATATCTCTCTAAAATTTAGCTACATTTAGCCCACCTACTCAATTTTTAACACTGATACCTTCTATGCATTACCTCTCTTTACTCATTGGAATAGCCTTTATATCAAGCTGCACAACCATAGAGTCGTATTTCTCAAAGAAAAACCTCTGCCCCGAAACTCAGATTACTCCCCTGAATTCACAAGGAGACAGTGATATAAGCTTTACTCACACCCGTGGTTTTTATAAGAGTTCATTTGACGTGGCCCTCAGTACTCCCATTAAGGGAGCACTTTTCTACTCCACAAATGGTGTACTCCCGACACCTGATAACGCATCTCCTTACACTACCCCGATCAGAATTCGAAATTCTAGTGTTATCCGGGCAGCAGTCTATCAAGATTGTAAACGCCTTTCAGACATCGTAACCCACTCGTACATATTCCCCGAACACGTTCTTGAACAAACGGGCGATGACATTCCTTCTCATGCACACTGGGGAAGGTATGGCCCCGATTGGGATATGGACACCAGAATTATCAATTCTGATAGCCTTCCTAAAAACAAAAGTGACATTTTACTCTCAAACCCAACTATCGCAGTTACTATGCATTGGGATTCCCTTTTTGGTGATAATGGCATCTACATCTCAGGCGAGGGAGTAGAACAAGAGGCCTCTGTTGAATTTATTTACCCAAATAAACCTTCATACAGAACTCGTTCATCAATCGAGGTATTTGGTGGCACCAGTACTAGAAGATGGAAAGTAGACAAACTCTCTTTTAAACTCACTTTTAGAAAGAAAACAGGGTACAAGAAGTTAAAGTACCAGCTCTTTAAAGATACTGAAGTTAAAAAGTTTAAACGCATCATCCTTGACGCAGCCCACAACAACACATTTTTCTCGGCATTCGAAAAAGAACGCAACCGTTCACTCTATATACGAGATCAATACATTGCTGATTTGCAAAACGAACTTGGGAGCTATGCACCCCACGGCTTTTATGCCCACCTCTATCTCAACGGCATATACTGGGGAATGTATTACATACACGAGCGCCCTGACCAACACTTTGCCCAATCATACTTGGGCCGCAATGACAAGAAATACAATGTCATCAAACACACTGTCGAAGATGTCGTCTCTGGAACCAACACAAGTTATAAAGAACTGTGGAATAGAGCACGGAAAGACCTCACACTCGACGCCAATTATGAAGCAGTGGCCAAACTCTTAGATATTCCTGATTACATCAACTACCTTCTGATTAATGTCTATACCGGTAATATCGACTGGGCTTATAAAAACTGGTATGCAACACAGCATAAAAAAGGTAAGTGGCGATTTCACTCATGGGACGCCGAGATGGCCATGCGTACTCTTGGATTCAATGGTTTTAGAAAAATTGACACAACAGAAATTAGCTTTCATAAGCATCTTATGTTTAACAAACAGTATCGCACACTTTTTAAAAAGGTCGTAGATAAAGAATTTTACAACAATGGCCTCTTTACCCCAGATAGGGCAGGCACTCTATTCGAGAAGCGCCTCAATGAGATTGACTATGCTATTATAGCAGAGTCAGCGCGATGGGGCGACAACAGAAGACCCGAAGAACCTTACACAAAATGGGTTGAGTGGCAACAGAACAAAGACTACCTTTTAAAAACCTGGTTTCCTCGAAGAACGAAACGCGTCCTTCGTCAAATTGACCGACAGTTTAACGAGTGGTCCACCGCCAATCTGACGAACCAACGAAAGGACACTCTATCCACTGACAACAAGGCATCTCCATAGCTTGTTACAAGGTTCCCCTTTATTTCCTGTAACAAACTCTCATTGGCACTACCCCAAACTCACTATTCGGTTACACTTTTTTACTACATTTCACCACATACCATTTACTACTTACGATACTATGCATACTATTATTAACTACTTTCGCCAAGACCACAAACGTTTTATAGCACTTCTGATTATTTTTGGTGCATTCATCCGACTCATACAACTCGGGTCCCACCCTGCAGGCATCAATCAGGATGAAGCATCTATCGGGTACGACGTATGGGCGCTCCTTAACTACGGCATTGATAGGAACAACATCCCCTGGCCCGTTCATTTTATCGCATGGGGGAGCGGCCAAAATGGACTCTATGGCTATTTTGCCCTTCCATTCATATGGCTTTTTGACCTCTCTGCCTTTAGCTTACGGCTTCCCAGCGCACTCATCGGCATTGCTTCATTCTTTGCCGCCTATGGAGTCGGATGCCGACTGATCGACAGAAGATTTGGCACCCTTCTCCTTCTCTTAACCGTTATTTCACCATGGCATATAATGGTAAGTCGATGGTCTCTCGAAGCCAACATCTACCCTTCCATCGTACTCATTGCGTTTTACTTTTTGCTCCGCGCCTCTGAGCATAAAAAGTTTCTCTTCTTATTCGCGGCAACCTTAGCCCTCTCACTATATGCTTACGGAACATCCTACGCCTTTACTCCTCTCTTTTTGATAGGACTTGCGCTATTTGCCTATAAGTCAAAACAGTTTGCTCTTAAGCCCGTTGCAATGAGCATCCTTATCTTTTTCATTATCGCCACACCCATTATTCTTTTCGTTCTCATCAATACCTTTAAGCTCCCTGAAATAATTACCCCCTATTTTTCTATTCCTCGCTACACAGGAAACCCACGATTTAGTACCATCACCACGCTCTTTAGTAGTTCCTTTTTAAGTGACACATTTAAACACCTCTCTAACCTTCTCGTACTGATTTTTGGGAGTCAAGAAGATGGCTTTCGCATCAATTCTCTCGACTACGCAGGTATAATCTTCCCTGTAACAATCCCTTTAGCACTTCTCGGTGGGTATACTGCCTGTAAAAAATGGCTCCGTGACCCTTCGAATCTCGGATGGGCTATGCTCATCTGCTGGACTATTGCGGGCTTTGTAACCTCACTTATGACCGGGCCCAATATAACCCGCATCAACATTCTCATATACCCTCTCATTATCTTTACTGCCTATGGCCTCTATCTCGCCTATGCTCAATGGCCTACTTTTTATCGCATTGCACTCTCAATGATTATGATCTTTTTCTCAATATTTATACTCTATTATTTCACGGGCTATCGGACAGAAACACCAAGAAAATTTCACCTTGGCCTTGGGCAGGCACTCATCGAAGCAAAAGAACAGTGCAACCCCGATGACACTATATTTGTCCTCGCTAAAAACAAACTAGCCTATATGCACGCCCTCTTTTTTACAAAAGATGACCCCAACAGCTATCACGAATCACGTTCATTTCGAAGGATCAAGGTTCAATTTCAAAAAGTACGCTCATACAATAATTACACATTCAGCTTTAAACAATCAGAATTTGAAACACCCAACATTGCAGTTGTCGATGCGTATAGGCTTAATAGTCTTGATACAACACACTATTATGTGACCCCATTTCATAACTACGCCCTACTCCTCAAAAAATCGGAGTATGCTCCTAGGATACCAGTACTATCATCAGAGCCCTATTTAAATCTCTACCCCTCCTCAATAACCAGCCAACAGCATATAACGATTCATACCAATCAAAAGGTTGGGGAAATTAAAACCACCCTGTTCTCACCGTATAATAAACGCAAAAAGACGATAATTCTCTCTGCATTTCAGGAAGGAGTTTACAAGTTACCAACTGATTCTCTGTATCCTGGCTATAACCGACTCAATTTTTTCATGTTCGATAGCAATGCCAGCAAACGAATAAGACACACCAAAGAGGTTTTCAATCAAGACAACGGAGCAGTCACCCCGCTCTCTTTTTCATCCCTCAACGGGAGTCAAGACTGGAAATCTCTTGCGGAAAATCAGACGGTCGCTCAAAAAACAATCAAGATTAGTGGAAGAGCATACTCGTATGGCATGGGAACCCACGGCACCAGCCGTTATACTTTCATTCCCCCAAAAAATGCTGATTCGCTTTTTATTGCCTATGGATTATCTGACGAGAAAACCTGTGGCGATGGAGTTTCTATCTCAATAACCGATGGCACAACTACCCTCTATCAGAACAACACAATGAGAAGAAGAAAACTCTATACTACTCAAGTAGCAGTCGCACAAGCTGATTCACTCTTTTTAATATCAGATAACAATGCGGATTCTCACTGTGACCATCTCAATTGGGTCTATCCCTATTTTACCATTTCTGCCAAGGAATAAATGTTCATTACACCCCAAAAATGTGAGAAAATACTCACACAAGAGAGAGGTAGCGATCCTACTAGAAATAAAGTATATTTGAAATGCTTTAACGGTTAGGTAATATGGTTCGCCTCCTTTTTTCAACAAAAACAGATCATGTATCAATACAGTTCTTTCGATATCTTATTGTAGGTGGACTCGCCTTTATTGTCGACTATAGCCTACTCAACCTGTTTACTGATTATTTAGGGGTTCATTACCTTATTTCCCAAGTCATCGGATATATTGCCGGACTCTTTATAAATTATTTCTTGAGTATTCGCTGGGTCTTTAACAACAGAAATGTTGAAAATAAACGCCACGAATTCCTTATTTTTGCATTTATTGGTCTCATTGGACTGGGAATAAATACCTTTGTACTATGGGTATTTAAAGAGCACCTCTTTATGCTCTTAATAAACACCGTACCTGAGTATCACCAAAGATATTCCAAACTGGCTGCAACAGCCCTTGTGTTTGCCTGGAACTTTATTGCCCGCAAACTAACACTTTTTAGATAGGAGATAGAATGCCTCAACAGAAAGCAATTATTATTGGCGCTGGCCCAGCTGGCTTGACAGCTGCACTTGAGCTTCTCAGAAATACCGATGTGAAACCAATCATCTATGAAGCATCGGGTGCAATTGGTGGCATATCTCAGACAGTCAAATACAAAGGGAACCATATCGATATTGGTGGGCACCGCTTTTTCTCAAAATCAGACACCGTTATGAACTGGTGGAAAGAGATTATGCCCATTCAAGGAGCTCCATCGTGTGATGATATTGAGCAACAACGCCCAATACCTCTCTCGGAACTTCCGGGGGCACCCGACCCAGAAAAAGAAGACCGGGTAATGCTCTATCGCGGACGTCTCTCTCGTATATTCTTTTTAAGAAAGTTTTTTGACTATCCTATCACGCTAAATGCGCAGACCATTTTAAACCTTGGACCAACACGCCTCGTTGCAATTGGCCTCAGCTACATTAAAATCAGACTCTTTCCTTTAAAGTCCGAAGAATCTCTCGAAGATTTTTTCATCAACCGTTTTGGCAACACCCTCTACAAAACCTTCTTTAAAGACTATACCGAAAAGGTGTGGGGGGTTCCGTGTAATAAAATCACTGCAGAGTGGGGAGCGCAACGAATCAAAGGGCTCTCAATTAGCTCAACCATTAAACACGCCCTTAAAGCAGTATTTTTTCCTTCTAAAGATACCGACATTAACCAGAAAGGGGTTGAGACAAGCCTTATTGGTCAATTTCTCTACCCCAAACTTGGCCCTGGTCAACTATGGGAACTCGTTGCTGACGAAGTTATTAAGCTTGGTGGCGAAATCCATATGCATCACTCTGCAATTCAATTTGAAGAGAATAGCAACGCACTCACAGAAGTCACTATTAGAAATGAAACCAGTGATGACACATTTACAGCAACTGCTGATTACTACTTTTCTACCATGCCCGTAAAAGACCTTATCTCAGCTATTCACCATGCACCCGCACCAGTAAAAGCCGTAGCCTCAGGCCTCTCATATAGAGACTTTATGACTGTTGGACTGTTGGTTAAAAAGCTCATGGTGAGTAACAAGGATGGTTCAGCCATTGCAGATAATTGGATCTATATTCAAGAACGTGATGTTAAAGTGGGAAGACTCCAAATCTTTAATAATTGGAGCCCATATTTAGTTGCAGATCCAGAAACAATGTGGATTGGCCTCGAATATTTTTGCACCGAAGGCGATGGCCTCTGGACAATGCAAGATGATGATTTTATCGACTTTGCCACCGATGAACTGGCAAAAATCAATATCATTGATAAAGCTGACGTCCTTGACGCTACGGTAATGCGCGTCCCTAAAGCATACCCTGCCTACTTTGGAACCTACAGTGAATTCGACACCATTCGTTCATATGTTGACGCCAAAGAAAACCTTTTCCTTATTGGAAGAAACGGTATGCATAAATACAACAATCAAGACCATTCAATGCTCTCGGCTATTACAGCTGTAAACAATTTGAAATCTGGTATTACAACCAAGTCAAATATTTGGGAGGTTAACGTAGAGAGTGAATATCATGAGAGTAAATAACCTCATCAAACAGTGTGTCTCTTATTGTACCGCAGTACCCTATTGGAAATGGTACTGCGTTATTTTTTTCGTAGCGTTTTTCCTCAGATCCGAAATTGCTTACTACAATCTCGAGTCTAACGATAATCATTATCGCGTTGTCAATTACGTCTTAAAACACGGTGAGGTCCCGACTCCTGATAAGTGCTGGCAGTGCTACCATCCCAAAGCATTTCACTTGACGGCGGCAGCTGCCGTAGCTCTCGTATCCCCAGACACGCCATCAGGTCAGTTCAGAGTAATGAACTATGTTAATGTAGTAGCGGGTATGGTCACCCTTCTCTTCCTCATTCTCTTTTTGTCACGCCTCCCCTTTAATCCTCTTATAAAGCTTCTGGGATTTGCTATTGCTGCCCTTAACCCAAAGCTCACCGCAATTAATGCCCAGGTCACTAACGACTCATTTGCAATAATGTTTGCAGCCATAGCGCTCTATTACATATACCGGTACATTCAAGAGGGAACATTGCGCTTCTTTCTCTTCTCTGTCATTGGTATTGCGTTAACCACCATGTCTAAAGGGTCTGGTCTCGTACTTTTTATTGCCTTTACGACTCTCATTATCGCGGCACCACTGCCACCACTCTTTAAACGGTTTTCTAAAACAAAATCTCTCGCTCTCTTTTTCTGTATCTTTTTTCTCACCGTCCCTTGGAGTGGCTACTATCAAAATGCCCGCTACTATGGAAGTCCCCTTGCCATTAATACTGCCAAAGACCCTTTTCCCCATCTCTACAAGAAATCCTTAGAGAGCAAAGCGGGTGTTGTGAGTATCGTCCACTCATATGCAACCTTCCGCATTTTAGACCTCTTACAAAACCCACTGCTCACGAACGACACCGAATACTATCCGGATCACCACAACTCAGTATGGACTCAACTCTATGCACGCCATACTTTTTCGCGTTATGAGCGTTATCCTTGGTCATGGGTAACCTATAACCCAATTCTTCTGCGTAATGCACGGCTCGCCTATATATTTGGGCTCATTCCTCTCGCACTTATGTTTATTGGCCTAGGGAGTATTATTAAAGAGCTCTGGAACAGAAAAGACCAAGGGCTTTCAAATATGTTTACTGGAAGCGATTGGTTTTACCTTTTAGTCACTGTCGGCTTCTTAGGTCTTATCATAAATATGACAGTCTCCTATCGCCTTCTTTGTACTATGAAACCAATCTACATATACCCTGGTGCTTTTGCCTTTCTCTATCTTTTTCTTAAAGGTTCAGAGAGATTACTTGCAAAGAAACCAAACTACAAAATAGCCATTATACTCCCTATTATCGCCTTATCGACGCTCTATGCAATAGACTCATACTCTCTCGGCTTTGACCTTTCCAAGGTACACCCCGAAAAAGCAGCCCAGAGAAACAAATCGGCGCAACTCTCTCCTAATAGCTTACAGAGAGACAGCAGTAATTATACTCGACTGACCGACCTAAAACCTTCTGCAACTCATCAAGATTATGGGTCCTTGCAGATCAGCAAATCTATCTCTAAAAAGCCCCTGACTATTAATGGCCTACTCTATGCAAATGGTATTGGCACTCATGCTCACTCAACAATAACCTATAATCTTGGTAACAATCACTCATACACAGAGTTCATTACAGGATATGGTATTGATGATAACGCACTCAGCGCTGATGGCGTTCAGTTTAGAATATTCAGAGACTCACTCCTCGCATGGGAGTCGAATCTCGTATACTCACATCAGTATAATAGTGTTACCCTTGATATAGCAAATGCTCAAGAGATTACTCTTGAAGTCCTAGAGCTTAAGAATAGAACAAAAGATCATGTCAACTGGATAGAGCCACTGCTACTCCATAAGTAGGAGTGGCTACTGTACAAATCCCCATGTCACAAAAAAGAGTAGTGAACAGAATGAAAATAGAATTGGTATACCAATAAGAATCATTCGTATCTTACTCTTTTTCAGTGCCCCCTCAGGGATAAGCTGAACCATTCTTCCATATAGCAAAATCGCACCAATCAATACGGGATAGATATACCGAAAATCAGTATTACATGATACCGGTGCTTTTATACGATACGCCAAGAGAGCGCCAACTGATGAGAGTACCAGAAGAAGCGCCGGCGCCTCTTTATAGATACGGGCAAGAGAGAGTCTTCGAATACCTATAAAGGGCATAAGAATCATTAAAAGTAACAGCACTCCTATTGTCCCACCCAGTACTGCATGAAACGAGCTCCTGAATTGATACTCTGAAAACAGTGATGACTTTAAAAAGAAATTCCAAAAATATTGACGTCCTCCCCAGTCATGCCATGTCGAGGTAAAAGGCTGTTGTAAATAGGTCGGAATATCGAGATAGATATAATTAACAATACCATTATCTACCTTCAATCTTTTATTAATTGAGGTCCCTACATTGAGCAACAACCAGTCGCTCTTCTCTTGTTGTGCAAAATAGATATTGTCGCCAATATTCACCCCTGCCGCAATAATCACGACTACAAAACTCAAAAGTGCTGGTTTAATAAACTGTTTACGATTCTTACGGATAAGCTGAATCAAAAGGAGCCCTGCGAGAACACCCCCTAAAATGACTCCACTCGATTTAGAAACCATACTTAAAAAGAGGCAGACCAGCGACCAATTAAAATAGACCATTCTATGAGTGCGCCACCACCGAACAATCAAATAGAACCCTATACCGGTAAAGAGATACATAGGCATGTCATTACCAATTCTAATTGAATGAATAATACCAGAGGGCCAGAAAAGTATTAGCCCTAGGAGTACCCTTCGGAGAAGTCTTGATTTAATAAGCTCCCTTACGGTAAGATAGGCAACAAACTGAAAAACCACGAGCATCAGAAGGGACGCAAAGCGCATAGGTACATGCCAGTCTATGGCAAATAGGTGAGTACTTATGAAAGCCACAACCGCACCAAATAAATAATAGAGCGGAGGCTGATGATACTCCCACCCTTTAGCAGGATGAGGAAAACCAAGGTTATCTATGAGATAAAATATATAGTCACGATGCCCCCCCCCTTCATAGACATCAAATATTCTTACGGTTAGTGGGGTGTAGATAAGGTACCAAATTAAAAGAGCAATACCTAATCCAAAAAGAACCATCTCACTTTTAGAAAAAGTAAAGTAACTAAATGCACCATACATAAGGAGAAAGAGCCCAAGGCAATAGAGCGTAAAAATTACTATACGCTCAAATATACCATTATTAGGAAATACCGTAACTCCCCCTTGTCCGCCTTGGTTTGTCACAATGATTTCTATACTGTTAATCTCTTGAGTAAGGTATGGGGTAAAGTCATACATAAAGCCATTATGCCAATCTTTCAGTTCTGCATCATCAACCTGGCTCAAATCAACAGCATCACCATTGACCCGCATTTCAATGAGCTTATCATCAGGTATTATTTTGAAAAGATCACTACTCCACAGGCTAGTGCTATAATCAAAGGTGAGTACATATCTCCCTTTAACGCTATGTTTGTGTATCGGCCACTGCTCTTCAACATGCTTCCCATTGTAATTACTATAAATATTTGTGAGTTGATTACCAGAAACAATGCAGGTAATTCCAAGAATAATTATACCGGCAACTACATTGAGTGATTTTTTTCGACCAATGGTTTGCCATACAGGCAGAAGAAGTATGCCACAAGTACCCAAGAAACATAGTACTCCCAAAAAGAGGAGGAGGGCTGAATGTTTGTACTGATCAATGGGAGGATTGTAACCTAAATCGAGGCCACCTCTACCACCCCTATTAGAAACAACAACTTCTATTGCATTGCTCCCCATCTTTAAATGGTCAGCTAAAGCAATACGAGCTCCATTTTTATAATCTCGGAGCTGTGCCCTCGGGATAGAATCAAGTAAAATGGGAGTCCCATTTACCTTCATCGAATAGAGAAGATCATCGGGTATAATAGTTAACCAATCAGATTTTTCTTGGTCTCTCACATAATTAAAGGTATACGTCATAGTATCTGCAAGACTGTCATGGGTATAGTGAGGAAACTCAACACTACTCGTAGTTTCACCATAGGTAACTAAAACAGTATTAATCACCGGCTCTCTGAGAACGATACTACTTACAAAAAATATGAATGCGGCAATAATCGTTAAAACTGCACCTACTATACGGTATCTGTGAATCATAGGTATTCCTATTTAATTAAAAGTGGGTTCATCCAATTAGCATGATCACAATAACTGGAACCTCCAGCATGTGTCTTCAAAACAATTTTTTTTACATGGGCAACATCTACTGTCATCGTTGTAGCTCTACTCTGTTTTACTACTGGCGATCTACTCAGTGATTTACCATCACCTACTACTTCAAATGAGACGCCATCAGAGCAATTTACTTCATCATCGACACCAACTACAGCTGTGAATGTACTGTAGGACTCTTTCAGTTCAAAAGTAATGGTACTCGGTGCATGTGTGCCCAGTCCATCTGTATAAACTTTACCATCTACCGTGAGTAGATGCTTATCAACTGTTCTGTTCTTTCTGAGTTTCCCATATGACTGAGTGCTTTTAAGGCGGAGCGTATTTAAACGAAGCACACTCTCTCCCTTCACAAAAACGGTATGAGCCTGAGAATCTATCAATGTACCGTCATAGTAAAGTGAGATTGCTATTTCATTATAGCCTTCTTGTGTAATTTCTCCAATACTCACACTATGCTTACCTTTTCTTGATGGGACCTGTATCTGTTTACCTACAGAAGCGTTAACTATCTGTGTATTAAACCCTCTATCATTTTTGGAATGCACACTAAAAGCGATAGAGTCACTGGTACTCTTTTTCTTATGTATCTTGATTGAACTAGTATATATTGCTTGTTCCGATTTTGATATCGGTGCATACAAAACAGGATTCAACCAATCCGTATGATCACAAGATCCCTCATTACCAACATGAGTTCGTAATTCAAGTTTCATAACTGATTCTACTGGTACTGATATATGGTTCACCTTATTCTGTTTTACTTTATGTGATTTGAATAATCTTTTGCCATCACCCCAAATTTCAAATAGCGCGCCATCCCCACATTTAGCACCATCATCCATGCCATACCAAGTATGAAACACTCCATATTCTTTATTGAGAACTATAGTGTTGGTACTCGTTGCGTGGGTTCCTATTCCATTTCTATAAGTATGTTTTCCAATTTTAAGATCAATCTCTCTGACTGATTTATTGATTTGATATTCTTTATATCCTGATTTACCTGTGATGTTTAAATCAGTCACAAGTGTTGTACCAGCCGTTTCTAAATAGATACTCTTCCACGTACTAAAAAGAAATTCTTCCTCAAAATTAACTTTGAACTCTAGGTCATTAATTCCCGGCTTTAAAAAGTCTGTAGGAATTATTAATTCTGAACGAGGACTCAGTAGCAAGGTATCAAGCTGTTCCATAGCAGTATAAGGATGAATGGTATGATTTATAACTAAAAATCTATGCTCAGGCTCATACTCTCCCTCAATACGATATTCTAAATCATTCCCTTGTGCTACCTTAAATGAATCTACTTGTATGCGAATACTATTTTTGCCTATGTCATTTGTGTATATTCGGTTTTCTTTCAATAGAATCTCATTGTACTGTATTTTGTCGAGGTCTTCTCTGAGTTGGTTAATTAAAAGACTATCCTTAAAGCTACCGAATATATCCTTTTTTTCTCCAGGGTCGTCTGCTAAATTGTAGAGTTCATCCTTATTGCTTTTAATATTATGAATCAATTTATAGGGATATCGGATAGATGCAAGAAAGGTTCCATCGAAAGGTTGTACCAATGGAACAAATGACCCTTGCTCAGGACGTTCAAAAACTGAACTACCTACAAAGTGATTCGTCGTGCGAATGTTAAGAAGGTCTAGAATTGTTGGTGCAATGTCTAACTGAGAATATGCTGTCTTATTTAAAATTCCGGGCTTTACTTTATCCTTCCACAATACTAGCAATGGCATTTTAAACATTTCATTATAGGCTGATTTTGTATTATGATAATTATTTTTATGCTGTCCCATTGGAAACCCATTATCACCAGTCACAATAACGATACTATTCTCAAATTCAGGGCGTGTTTCAAGTTGCGTAAAAAACTCACGGAGGTATTTGTCAGTCAAATGCATTGAGTTGGTGTAATTTTCGTGATTACTCTTTGCATTAGGAAAGATATACTTTTGTTCATCGGGAATCGAACGAAACATCATATGATTAGTAACACTCATCGTCATAACAAAGAGTGGGTTTTTCTCTTCGTTCCTAATAGAATCAAGAATTTGAAATGTTTTTTTATAAAAAATATTGTCCTGAATACCCCAGCCTATAGTAAAGTTTTCTCTCTCCTCTTTTGAGATATATTTACCATCCATCCCTGTCGCATGTTCAAACCCATTATTAAGAACAAACGTCCCTGTATTTTCAAATCCTAAACTCGAGTAAGCTTTTAAAAAAACATTGCTATACCCATTATCTTTCAAGATATGGGACAAACAGCGGTAGTTATTTTGATAGTAACTGGTAAATATATTCGTTCTATAACTTGGATAGACTGAACAGAGTGTTGCAAATTGGCCCTTACTTGTCTCAACAGAAGTACTATAAAACTCAGAGATATAAAGCCCATGCTGTTTGAGCGAATCAACAAATGGAGTTACTGACTTTCCATTTTCTATACGATCTGTATAAAAGCCACTAAAAGACTCCAGCATTACCACAAATACATGAGGCTTATTAGCAGAGTCCTTAATAGTAACTTCTGTCTCTTCATCCACAACATCCATATAAGGATAAATCCCATCTGCTCTGAGCTTGTCAAAGGAATCAATTTTCTTAGGATTCATGTAGTGATACACTGAGGTTACAAATTCTATATGATCGGCATTAAATCCACTTGACATAATAACCACTAATACATTAGCTACGACAAGTATTGGAAAAGTGACAAGTGGTTTATTAAGATTCACACTATTGGTAAATATTGAAAATTGTCGTTGTAAAAAAAATAATACTCCAAAAAGACCAACCATGAGTAGCCAACCAATCCACGAAACATTTTCGAGTATAAAAACAATAGATTCTTTATAAAAGAGATCGTGACCATTTTTGATAACAGTGAGATAAGAGAGCGGTTCAAACCGTACTATATGATATACTTGCAAGCCAACGTATATTGCCAATACCACAAGGTGTATAATTAGGTGAATTTTTATTTTACAATAAGAAAGGAGACTGCTCAGCAGTACAAAAAAGAGAATGAGCGCTAAGAATGAGTGAGACATATTGAGGATAAATGACGGTATATCCCAATTATCTATGATTGCAATTCTACTACATATTATTGTTTGCAACAAAAGAACGAGTATCAAACTACTGTAATACTTGTATCCCTTTTTAATAGTGGTCATTATCACTGCCATCACATTCCTCACACCGTATATCTGGCAAATATAAAAAAAGCTTACCTATACAGGATAGGTAAGCTAGAATTTTACATGGCAAATAACTTTGTCTTGTGAACCTATACGCTTGGGGGGGGCCAGCGTGGATTTTTACTCGACATATCAATCGAATAAAAATCTTTATCAAACCGATTCTCTTCCATTTCTAGCATTTCTAGTATATGGCGACAGATCCATTTTCCAATTTTTAGAACAACAAGTTTTTTTCTGAGACGGCCTTGGCTATCACGATTCATAACAGTATGTATCGTATTAGTAGTCATAATCTCATCAATTGCCTTATTGTTTAGGTTCTCACGAGCTTCTTGTGATGGATAAAAATGTGTTACTCCAAAAGCAACCTTATTAGGATTCCCTTTTTTTATAGCCGCACACGATTCAACGATTGTATTGCCTGTACGAACCATATCATCCATCACCATCACATCTTTACCTTCAAGGTCTGCAATAGTCACTTCTGATTCTGAATGCACCGCAATAGAGACTTTTCGTTCCCCTGAGCGCTCCTTATCGAGAAGTAGGATTTTGGTTTCAGACAACCCTAAGCACTTATGGACCATTTTTACAAAAGGTACTGCCCCTTTATCAGGAGCACATAAAATGAGATTTTCACCATTCATACCCGTGTGGAGAAGGTCTGATTTTTTAAGATAATCCGCATAGAGCTCTGCAGGAATTAAATTATGGAAATTCCCGGCAAACACCTCTTTAAAAAGTGTTTGAACCTTAATCGAGTGATTATGCACTGTTATAACAGAATCAACCCCCGATTGCTTTAAAAGCTGTGCATAGAGTAGTGAAGTAAATGCTTGACCATCAAATTTTTTCAAATCTTTTGCGGTACGGCCTTTCTCAAGTTCACCATATACAAAAGGACCACGATCTTGAGCCGAGAAGAAGAGATCTGGCTCAACTAATATAACATGCTTCGCTCCATTCTCTTTTGCAGCGCGTGCAAGAATGAAGTTACGCATAGCAAGGCTATTACGACCGTGTGTATTCGAAGACGTTGAGCAAATAATTACTGTACGATCTACGAGCTGTGTCCCAATGTTTTCTAAATCAGACTCTTCACTGATAAAACGGGGACAAAATTCAGAGTTCGCATAGCACTTAAGTGCCACAAGGTCAGAAATGTCAATTGGTATACCGAGTAACTGAGCAACATCAATCGCAAATGGATTGTCCGATGTGTTACCTGTTACAACTAATTTATCCATGTATCCTCATAGGTTATTAAAAAGGCCCCCATAGGAGCCTTCTTTTTACATTTTTATTATGGGTGCTTTCCAAATTTCATCATTATACTGTTTAATAGTACGGTCTGATGAAAATTTACCAATACGAGCAACATTCATGATAGACATGGTTGTCCACTCTTTTGGTTTTGTGTAGAGTTCAGAGACCTTCTCTTGACACTCAACAAATGAATCAAAGTCTGCAAAGAGCAAATATTGATCATGATTCATAAGGCTATTGAGGATTGGCTCAAACAACCCTGATTCTTCGGGAGAGAAAAATCCAGACTGAATAAGGTCAATAACTCGTTTAAGATTTGGACTCTTGTTGTAATAATCACGGGGATTATAACCAGTTTTTTCAAGTTCCTGAACCTCTTCAATCTTTTTACCAAAGATAAAGATATTCTCGTCTCCAACTTCTTCATTAATCTCAACATTCGCACCATCAAGTGTTCCGATGGTAAGTGCACCGTTAAGTGCAAATTTCATATTACCAGTCCCCGACGCTTCGGTCCCTGCTGTAGAAATCTGTTCAGAGAGTTCTGATGCAGGGAAAATTTTCTCTGCAAGTGAGACTCTATAATTTTCAATAAAGACCACTTTAAGCATATCGCCTACATCTTTATCGTTATTTACTACTTCACCAACTGCAGTAACCAGCTTAATAATAAGCTTAGCCATGAAGTAGCCAGGGGCCGCTTTACCACCAACTATTATGGTACGGGGTACAATTTTCTTGTTCTCATACTTTATCTCACAATAAAGATGTATTGCATGAAGAACATTGAGGAGCTGACGCTTGTATTCATGAATTCTCTTAACCTGAATATCAAATATTGATTCGGGATTAATTGAAATGTCTTGCTGCTCTTCGAGAATATCAGCGAGAATTTTTTTATTCTCTTTTTTAATCTCATTCCACACTTTCTGAAAGGGTGCTTTTGACGCGTGTTTTTCTAGTTTCTTGAGGTCATCAAGATCCGTGATCCAAGAATCACCAATAGTATCGGTAATTAAAGTAGCTAATTTAGGATTTGATTTTAACAACCACCGTCTTTGAGTAATACCATTTGTCTTGTTATTAAACTTTTCTGGATAGAAATCAAAAAAGTCTTTAACCAAGAAGTTTTTAAGGAGTTCTGTATGAAGTGCCGCAACACCATTCACCGAGTGAGATCCAATAATAGAGAGAAACGCCATGCGAATCATCTTAGTATCACCCTCTTCAACGATTGACATACGCGCTAAGCGGTCAGTATCACCTGGCCATTTAAACGATACCTCTCTGAGGAAGTGATAATTTATCTCGAAGATAATCTGAAGGTGCCGAGGAAGTATTTTTTCGAATAGGAACACAGGCCATTTTTCGAGAGCTTCCGGCATCAAGGTATGATTAGTATACGCAAAAGTTGCCTGACATACTTTCCATGCTTCATTCCAGTTCAGTCCCTCTTCATCGAGAAGTATTCTCATCAATTCGGGAATAGATACTGCAGGGTGAGTATCATTGAGCTGAATTGCCACTTTTTCATGAAACTTCGAGAAGTCATCCCCATTGTTTACTTTAAAGTTTTTAACAATATCTTGTAAGCCAGCCGAACAGAGAAAAAACTGTTGTTTAAGACGGAGCTCTTTACCATTCATCGAAGAGTCATTAGGATACAGTACTTTTGAAATGGTTTCTGAGAGCTCTTGACTTTCAATAGCTTTTATATAATCACCGCTATTAAAGTAGTCGAGTCCAAAATCATCATTAGATTTTGCAGACCAGAGTCTTAAGTTATTAACCACGCCATTTCTAAAACCTGGAACAGGTGTATCATAGGGGACAGCCAGAACATAATCTTTTGTCTCCCATCTTTTACGCTCCACACCATTTTGGTCTATGTAGGTATGCACTTCTCCATAAAATGGAACCTTAATCTCTTTTTCTGGACGCGCCAATTCCCATGGGTTTGCACGTTTAAGCCAGTGATCAGGTTTTTCAACCTGATGTCCATTTTCTATTCGTTGGTGGAACATACCATATTCATACCGAATACCCATGCCACATGCCGGTATACCCAGCGTAGCCATTGAGTCAATAAAACACGCAGCAAGTCTACCAAGACCACCATTACCCAGGCCCGCATCAACTTCAGCTTCACGAAGCTCTTCCATTGAGAGTGACATCCCATCTAATGCATCTTTTACTTCATTCTCGATATCAATATTGATGATACTATTTCCAAATGAGCGTCCAATGAGGAATTCAAGTGAGAAGTAGTAGACCATTTTTGATTTTTGTTTTTGGTAGGCAACTTTCGTCTGCATCCACTTATCAATAAGGCGGTCTCTTACTGAGTACGCTATTGACAAATATTTTTCATAGTCTGTAGATGGGGAATTATATCCGACACCAAGGGTATGATGAAGATGTTGATTAAAAGACTTTTCAAAGGCTTCTTTGGTACAAGCAAGAGGCTCATACCCATCAATACTTTTTGACACTTTTTTAGGTGTTGTTTTAGCTATTTTAGCTGCCATATTTTCCTCAGTTTTCCTGTGTAAAAACAATTATCGTAATTTATTTCCTGAAAAACCATCTTTATTTCTTAACTAATGCCTTTTTATATTTACTCACGTCTTGCAGGAGTTCAACAGCCTTTAACACCTGTAGGTCAGACTTAATTGTAAATGCAATACGTTCTCCTTCGCCTTGGAACGCACTAATAAACTCTCGTTTAAGACCTTTTTCAATATACTCATTGTTGTTCGCAAATTCTTGATCACGATTATGTTCAAGGGCCTTATGTAAGTTCGTTATTGCTAATGCAAGCTTTTTGTCTTTAATCACTGCTGTTGTATCAAACTCACCCGGTGATTGATCGATCTTAATAATTTTTTCTAACATATTCACTGAATTCTCAGCCGTAGTCTGTTGACTATTAAACACTGAGTCCGTATCAAGGAATATTTTAAAAGCTGAGACCACTTTAGGATCTGATTTCCAATCTTGACCAACAATAACTCCACGAGTATCAAGTTCAGGGCGATGTTTAATTGCAAATTTGAAAAAGCTCGTCTGACGCTCTAAAGTCTGTTGATACCAGCTCAATGCTTGCGCTTCTGAAATAACATCAGGTGAAATGCCACCTTCACCATACATTTTACGTCCACCATTTGTATAGAATACTTTTTTACTGGTATCGACTTTTGCGGTATCAATATTTGAACGAGGAACTGAATTTTCTGGTTTATTTATACAACGTCCCATAGGGAGATAGTAAAAAGCAGTGGTCATTTTTATAGCACGACCTTCATTATCCAGTGGAAGAATTGACTGAACTGATCCTTTTCCAAAAGTAGTCTTACCCACTATCAATCCTCTATCCCAATCCTGAATAGCCCCTGATACAATTTCACTTGCTGATGCTGATCCTTCATTAACCAGAACTATGAGAGGAAAAGTTCTTCCAAATACTGGATCATTATCACTGTTTGCTTCTGATTTTTGATAGCGCCCTTTTGTGGAAACAATCGTACGACCTTTTTTAAGAAAGAGATCACTTACTTCAATTGCTTGACTCAAAAGTCCACCGGGATTATATCTCAGATCGAGAACAAGTTTTTTCATTCCTTTCTGTTTAAGGTCGAGCAGTGCCGATTTCACATCACGAGAAGTACTTTGAGAGAATTGAATAATTTTAATATATCCAATCTCTTTATCGATCATACCAAAGTAAGGAACTGATTTAATTTTAATATTAGCACGAGTAATAGTATACTCAATAAGATCAGGCACCCCTTCTCGGTACACATCAATCGTAACATCGGTACCTATAGGGCCACGAAGCTTATCCACAGCGTCATTGATGGTAATGCCTTTAGTGTCAGAACCCTCAATTTTTACGATACGATCACCCGCCTTAAGGCCCATATTAAATGCCGGAGTTCCTGCTAATGGAGAAATGATGGTGAGAATCTCGTCACGAATAGCAATAGTGATACCAAGACCACCAAACTCACCTTCGGTACTTACTTTAAGATTACCGTACTCTTTTGGTGTAAAAACCATTGTATGAGGATCGAGAACTTTTCTGATACCATCAAAGGCTGCTTCAGTGAGCTCTTCAGGGTCGACTTCAACAACATATCGGTCATTGATATGCCCAAGTACCTCATTTAATCGGGTAATATTCTCGTAGTAATCCTCTTTGGATTTCGAAAACCCAAGAGTTCCTACTCCAACAATAAGAAGCAGTCCGACAAATAGTAAAAATGAAATCAACTTTTTCATGCTTTCTCCTTTAAATCACAAAGTGCCATTGCACTCTCCAAATAATTTCTGCCCCTCTTAGAGAGAAGCGATAATTTTTTCTACAATAGCTTCATTCAACGCAAGCATTTCTTGGGTGCCATCTAGTAAAGTAACATTTTCCGGATTTTTGCGGGCCACATCTTGATAACCAGCTCTCACTCGTTCAAAAAATTCTCCCGCCTCTTTTTCAATTCTATCGGGAACCCTATTATCTTTATCACTCCGAGCACGAAACACTTCAACAGGAATATCCAAAATAAAGGTCTGTTCGGGCCATATTGAACCACAAGTTATCTTGAGAAGGGTTTCGATCTCTTTGGCATCAAGTCCACGTCCAAATCCCTGATACGCATAAGTAGACCAACCGAATCGATCGGCAAGTACAATGGAACCAGCGTTGAGTGCTGGCTCAATAATTTCACCAATGAGCTGTGCACGTGATGCACTGTAAAGAAACAGTTCACTTTTAGAAGCCATGTTTGAACAATCAGGGTCAAGGATAAGTTCTCGTATCTTTTCAGATACCTTCGTCCCTCCTGGGTCACGAATAAGAGTAACAGCATGACCACGTTCGATCAGTTTTTTTTCAATGAGTTTAATTTGAGTGCTTTTACCGCACCCATCTAACCCTTCTAATGAGAAAAATCGACTGCTAATATTATGCTCCATGACATTTTTTAAATTTCTTGCCACTCCCACACCAACAAGGATCATTACGTCCTACTTGTGGCCCGGTATTACGAACAGGAGCAGTTTTTTTCGGCTGTGGCCTGCGTTGTGGTGCTGGTCTTTGAAAAGCTTCACCTGATTCTTTAATATCTTCTCGGTTCTCAACACCCTGTGGCTTCTGAATTTCAGGTTCAGGCACTGGTACAGGCCCCTCTTCGACACGAACATTACAAAGACGTTCTGTTGATGAGGTTGCTATTGACTCCATACAACTCTCGAACATAGTAAAGCCCTCTTTCTTATATACCATAAGCGGGTCTTTTTGTGCATAGCCATGAAAGCGAATCGCATCACGGAGATGGTCCATTTGCTGAAGATGTTCTTTGTAGTGTTGGTCAATTGTAAGAAGTAGTACTCGACGTTCAAGATTGTGAAGATTCTCTTCATCAACCATATCCAGTAACCGAGTATGTTTCTCTTTTGCAAGGTCTATGACATGCTCAACAACTCCAGCGCCACCTTTTGCTGCGATCATTTTAGGGTTCAGGTTAGCCTCTACGCCATAACTTCTACGAATATCTGCATCGATAGTTTCGAAGTCGAGGTTCTCAGCAAATTCGCTGTCACCAAGGTAGTTGCTCAGTTTAATATCAATTGCATCTTCAAAATTATTGAAAATTTCATCTTGAATATTTTCACCTTTGAGGATGCGCCCACGAACACCATAGACAATTTTACGCTGTTCATTCATGACATCATCATATTCTAGAAGGTGTTTTCGACCTTCAAAGTTCTGACCTTCAACCCGTTTTTGTGCATTAAGGATCGCTTTATTAACAAATGGATGAGTGATAACTTCACCATCTTCTGCACCAAGTCGGTCCATAACAGATTTAATTCGATCTGAACCAAAAATTCTCATAAGGTTATCATCAAGTGAGAGATAGTAACATGACTCACCTGGATCCCCCTGACGCCCACCTCGACCACGAAGCTGATTATCAATTCGACGACTTTCATGACGCTCTGTTGCAAGAACATAGAGACCACCGACTTCTTTTACCCCTTCACCAAGGGCAATGTCGGTACCACGACCTGCCATATTTGTTGCAATAGTTACTCGGCCCGGTTGTCCTGCAGAAAGAATAATTTCAGCTTCACGTCCATGATTTTTGGCATTGAGCACATCGTGTTGAACACCTTCACGTTTCAGGCGTTTATGTAACTCTTCTGAACGTTCAACACTAATAGTACCCACAAGAATAGGTTGCCCTTTCTCGTGACGCTCTTTGATGTCGGCGACGATAGCAGCTAATTTTTCTTCATGGGTTTTAAAAATTTTATCATTTTGATCTTCTCTGACACACGGCTTATGAGTCGGCACCGTTATCACGCCAAGACTATAGATCTGCATAAACTCTGTTGCCTCTGTCGCAGCAGTACCCGTCATGCCAGAAAGCTTGTCATACATTCTAAAAAAGTTCTGAAAGGTAATTTGTGCAAGTGTCTGATTCTCACGTGCGATCTTCACTTGCTCTTTTGCTTCAATCGCCTGGTGAAGCCCTTCAGAGTACCGACGACCTTCCATGAGACGACCGGTGTTTTCATCGACAATAACGACTTGACCATCTTTAACGAGATAGTCAACATCGTTTTGGAAAATAAACCACGCTTTAAGAGCTTGGGAAATGTGGTGTACCCACTCAGCATTCATATTACCGTATAGGTTTTCTACACCAAGAATTTTTTCGCAAAGCTGAACACCGTTATCAGTAAGAAGCACATTTCTCGACTTCTCATCTACAATAAAATCTTTATCTCGTGTAAGCTGAGGAATAACCGCATTTACACGCGTATATTTCTCTGTTGACTGTTCCGCAGGACCACTTATTATAAGTGGTGTACGAGCCTCGTCAACGAGGATAGAGTCAATTTCATCCACGATGCAATAGTTAAAGCCTCGTTGTACAAGATCTTCTGGATCAGTAGCCATATTATCACGAAGATAATCAAAGCCAAACTCATTGTTTGTTCCGTAGGTTACGTCTGCACCATAGCCTTCACGACGCTGTTGTGAATTCAGTCCATG
>JAOPTW010000030.1:0-36495 GCA_051532035.1 Fibrobacterales bacterium
TTTATTATAGTGCGTTTAAATGGTAATTACCATGATATTTGTAATTAATTACAGGATCTTAAAAAAAAAAATGCTTACTATTGCATAATGGTCTAATATGTATACGCATTGTAGTTGCATCAATTCTGGGGATATATCATAAGAGTAATGAGTTGAGTGTTAGATCGATATTTTGAATACTTTTCCTCGCATTCCCCAAAAAAAAATAGGATACTTAGAACTTATGAAATTGTTGTACAAGGAATGAACCCATGGTAAAAGTTGAACATATCAATCCGTTTATAAAGGCTACTATAGAATCGTTTTCGACAATGATTGGTATTAAAATTGTTCCTGGTAAAATTATATTGAAAGATAAAGCGCAAACAGGGCATGATATATCGGGGATTATTGGGTTATCTGGTGGTGCTCGTGGGGCGATATCCTTAAGCTTTCCCAAAGCGGCGGCTCTTGAAATCGTGAGTAAATTTATTGGTGAAGAGATGACGGCACTTGATGATGATGTGACTGATGCCATTGGCGAATTGGCCAATATAATTGCAGGATATGCAAAAAAAGATCTCACACAATTTAATATTCAGATTTCTCTTCCCTCTGTGATTACCGGTGAAGGGCATAGCGTCTCGGATTCAAAAGATGTTCAATCTATGATTATTCCTTTTACCTTTGACTCTCATACCTTTGATTTAGGGGTGGCACTGAAATCTGAAAGTGATTAGTAATAACGCTATTAGTCTTTCTTACCTATTAAAATGATATTCTATTTGCCATATTCAATTATGGCATCACTATTCTTTGTGAGTAGGAGTATTTAGAAGGTGTCTGCAATCACTTTTAATTCACTCACAAACATCTCAACAGCGACAGTCACTAATAAGAGTCCTATGAGACGCTCAATAGCCACAAGGAGCTTACTGCCAAAACGGTCAAAAAGGTTTTGAGCAAATACGAGAATAATTCCCGATACAAACCATGCAGAGAGAAGTGCCATAAGCCAGACGTCCCAGCGATCGGGTTCACGTGCGATAAATACGGTGAGGAGTGTCATGGTAGAGGGCCCTGCAATGAGGGGGATAGCGAGAGGTACAATGAGTGGCTCGCCATCTTCGATACCCGTCATAATGGAGTCACTCCCTTGGAAAATCATGCGGAGTGCTATGATTATCAGTACAATTGCACCCCCAATACCGAGTGAAGAGGGGGAGACTTGAAGAAGGTGTAAGATATACTTTCCGAAAAAGAGAAATCCAAGAAGAATAGCAAGCGCTATAAGGAGCTCTCGAATAATTACCAATTTCCGCCTTTCTGGTGCAGTGTTTCTCAGAGAACTGAGGAATACCGGGATATTTCCAAAGGGGTCAATAACTAGAAAAATAAGCAGTGCTGCAGATAGGAGTGACATAGATACCTCTTTGACAGAGTATACCACTGTTTAATTGAATATGCTAGAAAAGTGCCGTTCTCTACTCTGAAACAAGTACCACTTTGAGGGTGTTTCCGTCGTACTCAATAACATCACCATTCAAGATCTTCTTTCTCTTTTGAGTCTCAATGGTGCCATTTAAAGTAACAAGTCCTTCAGATATAACGTGTTTTGCAGCGCCACCACTCTCTACAAGGTTTTCAAACTTCAATAATTTATAGAGTTCAATAGGTTCTTTTGTGATTTCTACGTTGGTCATGGAGTGTCCGGTGTTGAGGGTGTGGGGTAAATATAGCATAATGTGGGGAACGCTGCAATTGTGGATTAATTGGAGATATACTAACGATACAGGGTGAGCTAAAAAGTGGCCCGAGAGAGGTTCGCGTGGTGTTGAAGCTCAATAAACTATACATGAAGTGCTGCTCGACCCCTTGCAAGAACATTTGAACTGTTCTAAAATAGAAGACAGAAATCAAATTCCCGTAAAAGGGGTCTCATGAATAACTCCGAAAGTCAATTATATACGGTATTCTTTTATGGATTGTATATGGACCCTAAGATATTACAATCTAAAGGTGTTGAAATACGAAACGCCCAAAAAGTACGAGTTGAAAAGTATCAGTTAAGAATTGGAGCAATGGCGACACTCCTTCATGAACCTTCAGCCATAACCTATGGTATCACCTATGATGTAACAAATGAGGAACTCTTTAGTCTGTATGAAGGATCGGGAATAGATGCCTATGTGAGGGAGCCTTTGATGGTTGTTGATGAGGCTAATGAATTGGTTTCAGCAATTACTTGTATACTTTCATCGCCGCCTGAAGTTACAGAAAATAATGTTGAGTATTATGAAAAATTAGTGACTGTTACTCAAGAGTACGGTATTCCTCTTGCGCCATTTCAAGAATGTTAAATATTTTGAGCGTAAAATATCAAGGAGACCAATGGCATATCATGTAGATTTAAGTACTGTCACCATTGAAAACTTTCAATCGAAACTGGAAGATGGTTATTTACCACCCAGTAGAATGATTCTCAAAGAGAAGATTGCATCCCGTTTTGACTCTTTTAAGAAGATGGACATAACCAATGTGAATGAACTCTTGAGTCTATTGAAAAATAAAGAAAAGCTGAGTGATCTGAATAAGAAAAATCTATTTGCAGATGACTACCTTAAAATTCTCTTGCGTGAAATAAAGAGCTTACAACCTAAACCAATCAACTTGTCAGATTTTCCTGGTGTGGCTGATGATACTATCGCATGCCTAGGGAACGTAGGCATCAAGAAGTCCCATCAGTTATATGCAAAAATCTATACCGAAGAGTGTCGAAGGAAATTAGCATTAGATTCTGGGGTTGTGTATGCTGAAATATTAGAACTCACCCGATTAACCGACCTTTCAAGGATTAAATGGGTAGGGGCAACATTTGCTCGCCTGCTTTTTGATTTAGGTTTTGATTCAGTGGTAAAGGTTTCGCAGGCGGAATCGAATGATTTGCATACTAGACTTAATCAATTAATTAAAAGTGAAAATACGTTCCGTGGACAAATTGGTCTCAATGATGTGCGGATATGTATGAGCGAGGCAAAAGATCTTCCGATGGATGTGATTGAATGATGACGATCACTGTCATTCATTAAATATGTAGTCCAGTGCAGAAGAGGTATCCTCTTCATTTCTCTCCTTATGCCATTTATCGTTATAATTATTCCGACCACCGGGTGTTCATTTCACGATCATTTTAAAAAATTATCGCCCTAGGGTAACTTATTAAATTCTCCAATCGTTTAATAGCTATACACAACAACACACGTTTGGAGAATATATGAAAAGCTTACTGATCCTAATCCTTCTCTGTGGCATGACCTATGCACAAAGCGGCATATCAGACCGGTACACCTATAGTGAAGCAGAGTTTACCCTAGGAGAAACCGCACAACTCTATTTAGGAGCACTGGGAGGAGGGGCACTCATTGGAGTACTCGGAGGTGCCTTTGGTACGGCTTTTAACGGAAGTTGTAGTGAGGATGATTTCATTTGCCTTCCTGGTGGTACTATCATAGGGGCGGCCTTGGGGCTCGAACTCGGTCTCATTGCAGGTACTCATCTAGTAGGACACATTCAAGGTAAAAGGGGGTCAATTATTGCATCTACTGTAGGGACAATCCTCTCGACGGTAGCAATGGGCTTTTATGTAAGTTCTATAGATGATGTTGAGTTTCCTGGTTCACCCCAATTCTTTATAGGGAGTTCACTCCTTATATTTTTATCAGGGCCTGTTATAGGGTATACACTCTTTGCAGATGAGAAAGTCAAGATAGCTGAGACCGCTTTCTTCTTTGATAGGTCGGGAAAGATCGGGGTAAAAACAGATCTTATCTCAATGACCTTTTAATATGATTCAATAAATAAAAAAAGGGTATCTCAACGTTTGAAATACCCTTGTGAACTATTTGCTATGAGTGATTATGTTGAATACGTATTACGAACCCTCAAACCTAAATAGAAGATGATACAAAAACAAATTTTGTCCAAAGTTGACCAGGTGTGCCATAATCAAAACAGATGAGTACTGACGCTTCAATTTTACTATACCGATATTTGTCTTGATCTAAAGCGTAATTACAGGTATCGCCTTGGTTTAAGTTTTCAATTAAAGAATGATGCCAAACATTTTTATCATAAATATAGAGTGAATCATTATTGTATGAGTCTTCTGTGGCATAATAGTTTTTAATGTCATAATCATTAGGGTTGGCTTGATTTTCTAAGAAATAAAGGGTGTCAACAATATTAAAGGGAGCTTCAGCGACAATAAGCTTGTACGCAAATATGTTGTTTTCGTATGAGGTTGCATAAAACTGTGAATCGTCCTGAAAGTATGTTGAATCGGGATCATATTTAATTGCCCATCCATCAAGTGGTGTGCTTAATTTAACCCAGCGTACAAAGCTGTCGGTTTCAATATAGGTTGTGTCGGTAAGAGTATCGCCCGGTTCATTCACACCCATCATATCTGGAGAATAAACAACGTTACTATAGTGATTATCCACCAAAGAAGTCGCTAACCAGCTATCACTGTTTTTATGCCAATAGATGGTGTGTCCCTCTGCATACTCAATATAGGTATCGCCATCATTGCCGTCGGCTTCCTCTGGTGAAATATTACCCGTATGGACCATGGATTGCGGTACTGCTACTTCTGTAGCATCACCACAGACAATCCATTGCTCAGCGTTTCGTAACTCAATAGTACATGATGTACCATCGTTACCATCTGCACCAGTTTCACCGTTATCACCGTTGGTACCATTTTCACCTTGAATACCTTGTGGCCCAACATCACCATCAATTGCTTTTCCAAAATTAACGGAAGTGCCATTATCACAAGAGACTGCTACAGAATCGGTGGTTTCTGAAACAGAGCAGTTGCTTCCATTTAAACCAGAAAGACCACGTGCACCATTACTCCCGTCCACGCCTTTCTCTCCAATATCTCCCTCGTCCCCCTTTACTCCTTTTGGGCCAACGGTGTTATAACTAATAGCCCATGCTGACTCACTCTTTTCATAGACATCACCAGTAGATAGGTTAAAATAGAGGTCTTTGTATGCGCCAATAGTGTTAACAGGGGCTGCTTCACCAGAGTAGATTGTAACGCCATTATAGGTGGTAGGCTCTGGTTTATCAACCGGGAGCGCCGCTTTGTATTCGTTTTGGAGTGAAATGACAATATATTGATCACCATCACAATACTGGAGGGTCCCTTCGGATTGTACATAAAAGAGCAAGGCCGTTAATTCTGGTGAACAGGTGGGTAATGTTTCAATAGAACTGGTGACTCGAGCGCCATAGAGTTGTGCTGGGCCAATAGGCTGTTCTGCTTCAGCTATAGGTGCAGCGGGATTTGTTTCCGAAGAACGATCACATGATGTGAGTAAAGCTAAACTTGAAACAAGTGTGGCGGTGAAAAGTGCTTTCATTAAGAATCCATTATAGGGGTAAATTCTGGCTATAAGGATAGGAATATTGTCTTCAAATTTATAGTTGTTTGGGCTAAATAACAGTTATTTAACCTTGTTTTTAAAACTCAAACATCTAAAAAAACATAAATAATAGGCTGTAAATGTCCCATAGATGGTGAATTATCCCAATGTGCTCAAAAAAGGCAATATTTTATTTGGTATTCTTTCTCATTGAGTATAAGTTCTGGCAGTACGTAATAACCGAGTTGTATTCAGCGCTCTCCTATAAGCAGATCGAATACACTCCATTCTTAGGGGTAAGAATTGAGGGCATTTTTTCAAGTATGTAAGTTAAACGCTGTTTTTCTCGTTTCAGCATCATCACTCTGTATTGCTCATTTTGGGCTATCTGGCTGTGTGAGAGAAACATCAGTAGAATTAGTGGTTCCATCAACGTCATCATCGTCGAAATTGATAGTGGGATTATCTGCAGGTGTGGACTCAACGTCATCAAGTATACATCAAACAAATCCTGATAATCAAACCTCATCATCACGCGCTACCGATATTCATGGTGGTGAGCTGTCCAGTGTGGTACAGGGAGGTTTGAGCTCTCACAAGCAAATAGGGAGTAAGCTGAGTAGTAGTGCGCCGTCACTTTCTTCTTCTCAACAATCAGATTTCGAAAATCTTGACTACTACACACTCCCTGGAGGGTGGACCTTAGTTTGGGAAGATGATTTTTCTGGTACTTCACTCAATGAGACTCATTGGAATACCGAGGAGCATCAGGCGGGGTGGGTCAATGATGAGTTGCAAAGGTATGTGAAAGGGCATGATACACCTGGCTCAAATATATGGCTTGAAGATGGGCGTTTGATTATTGAAGCGCGTAAAGAATCGAATGGTGAGATAACCTCTGGCAGACTCAATTCACGCCATAAACAGAAATGGCTCTATGGAAAATTTGAAGCACGGGCTAAAATGCCTGGTGGCAATGGCACGTGGCCTGCTATATGGGCAATGTCGGATGCAGAATCGTATGGACGTTGGCCCAAATCTGGAGAGATTGATATTGTGGAATTTCTGGGTAAAGACCCCAAGGGGGTTAACTTTACTATTCATTGTGATACCTATGTTCATTCCAAAAATAATGCCATTGAGGCTCATAGAGAAGTGGATAACTTGACCACTGATTTTCATACCTTTGGGATGGAGTGGACACCCGATGAAATACGGGGATATGTGGATGGTACTCAGTACTACTCTTTTAAAAACGAAGGAAATGGGTGGAATAGTTGGCCTTTTGATAAAGAGTTCTATTGGTTGATCAATATTGCAATGGGTGGCTGGGGGGGGGCGGTCAATGAGAGTACGTTACCAGCACGCATGGAAGTTGAGTATGTACGTGTATGGCAGCAGGGGGGGGCAGAACAGCCTGCCACAGGTGATTCTTTTACGCTGTTCCCTTTGACTGATTTTAGTCCGGTATCATCGGTTGGGTATGTACCGTATTTTGAAGAAGAAAACAATAGTGCACTCGCGGTTGACCCGGATAAGTATCCCAATGGTGTCGCTGCGGCGTCAACGGAATTTACCGGAGAGAGTGGTTTGTATGATGTCAGCATAGCAACCCTCCTTGAAAATGATGGGGAGCCTTCTTACACTATTCTTGTGGATGGTATGAATGCTGGATCTTTTAAAAATCCGGAATCGGAAGGTGGTTTTGCCCCTCATACTCATACTTGGAAAGGGCTCTCAATTAAAAAAGGGTCTACAATTATTATCGAATTTAACAGTAATTCAAATGGTGCTGTTATTATGGATAATGGAGACGCCGATTGGGCAAAAGGTCGTTGGACACGTTTAGGATTTGAAAAGGTATCAGAGTAGACCTGATACCCATTTTTGAAGCACACTCCCGTTTGGTAACGGGTAAGGTTATTCAGTGGTGAGAAAACTCGAGACAACGTAAATTTTCCCCTAAGAACACAAGTAAGAAGAGGGTCGGCCTTGTTTCCCATCTATAAGTAGGTATATTTGGCCTTTCTTACGGAGGCTCGATGTCAGAGATCGAAAAAAAATCAGAAAGTGAAATAGAACCAATGATCGAAAAAAAATCAGAGATTGATACAAAAGTAGAAGTTGAAGAGAAAGTAGAGATCGAAACAAAGCCAGTGATCGAAGAAAAACCAGAGATTGAAGCAAAACCAGAAGTTGAAAAGAAAGTAGAGATCGAAGAAAAATCAGAGATCGATACAAAATCAGAAGTTGAAGAAAAAGCAGAAATCGATACAAAATCAGAAATCGAAAAAAGGCCTTCAAAAAATGAAGTGCTTGAAGAACTCAAGAGAGTCGCTGCACAATACAATTTCGAATATTTTCAAAAACGTCAATTTAGTCACTACGCTCAAGGCATGGATTGTAAAGAAGTGGCTCGTGCTTTTGGTTCTTGGAAAAAAGGCTTGGCTGCAGCTGGAGTATCAAGCTTTCCAGAAAAAGTAAAGAAGAAAAAATATCGCCAAGAGGCGACTTATGAGACCCTGCTTGTTGAGATGATCAGAGTGTGGATGGATATTGGGAAAATGCCCGAAGAGAATGAGTGGAAAGAACACTCAAAATTATTCCCTGCCTTTTTGTATTGCAAGATATTCGGGTCATGGGAAAAAGCAACCGAAGAAGCGAAAAAAATGCCTGAGGCTGTTATGGAAATTGTCACTCCTGTTGAGGACGAAGCCGCAGCGAACAAGCCAAATACTTCTATGTTTCACCGTCACACTATTCCCGAAAAGCTTGAAGAAAAAGTGCTTGCACGTGAGCGAAATAAGTGCGGTAATTGTGGACGTATCCAAATAGAAGAAGAGGGTGTCACGGTTAAAGTGGTCTATATTAAGTCTCCATCAAAAGGTGGAAAACTTGTTATGTCTAACCTCAAAACCCTCTGTAATATCTGCATTGACGAATCAAAATCCCGTCGTCGCTGGTATTAATAGGTGCTAGCTCAGCTCTTTTTTACTTAAATACGCAGTACATTCAGGGCAGAATGATTTCATCTGTTTCCATTCGCCCGTAGACCAGTGCATAACACATATATCGGTGGTATCATTGGTTGGTGATCGCAAGTCTTTTGCTTCATCATAGGTGGTGCCAAATGTACAATGTTCACCTTGGCCACCTTGAGCCGTATGATAGGTTGTGGCACTCGGATTTACCATATTGAGTCCATGACCTAATTCATGTGCAATAGTTGCAGCAATACCTTCCATAGAATCATCGGGAGCGCATAAAATACTCATACCACCATTATTCCAGCCACCAAGCTCCTTACCAAACTCAAAACGGTGCACCTCTACATCTACATTGAATTCAGAGCCATCAGCAATACTATCAGGATTATTTTCGGGATAATAGATGGCGTTCCTGAGGTCGAGTATTATGGCGTTATCTGACTCAAATTCCCATGCAGCAGCAAAGGATGGACCAATGTGTTCATCACGACCCTTGAGGTGCTTGTCCGCAATATAGAGCTCTTTTAAACCGCCCACTTTTTCACCGTTGTACGTTATGGAATCTCCCAGTCTAAATTGAGTGGTTCTTTTAGATTCGGGTAAAAATAGGCGCATTTTATAACCATCAACAATGGTAAACATATCAAGTAATTTTTCGTCATTAAAAGACTCGAGAGTATCACAACTTGCGGGCTCATTGTAGATTTCTGATTTAACACCGAGCTGTTTAAATTCGAAGGTTGTGGTATTTACCTTTTTAATAACAAACCGATACTTTTTAAATACGTTATACCACTCTTTTTTCTTTACGGTAACAGTCGCTTGAGAGCGACACATCATTTTTTCAATGACCGTTCCTTTTTCTACTTCTTGTATCCCTTTGGTGAGGGTCTTTTCTTTAACTTTTTTACTTCCGGGGAGAACCTCCATGCCTGCAGGAGCATAATAATCTTTTACTTTTGACAGAGCTGAGTTGACTTTTGAGTAGATTGCTTTATTAAAGTCGTTATCCTCTGTTGTAATATCGAGGTTGAGGTAATACCGTTGTTTGGCGGTAACGTTCTTAATTGCTACCGCTTCTTGGCCAGGGTATGCTGCCTTAAGGCGATAGGTAACATTATTAATGGGAGCCATAACAAATCGTTTATAGTGATAATCTTTGTCGTTCTTTGGGGCAGAAATATCATCTTTAAATTTGGCTTTTTCTGTCACAGTATCTTTTAAGTGTTCTGGACAGTTTTCTGTGGTATAGCTCCATGTTACTTCGGGTTCATCCCCTTTTCCTTTTGTTTTTTTTACACGTACTTGAATATCACAACCAAAAATAGTCGCATTTTCAGATCTTTTGTTGGCATACTTTATATTGAGTACACGGTCTCGGTGACTGAGTTTCGTATGGGGCATAGTGATTATTCCTTATGTAGATTGGAAAGGGTTAGAGTATTGTGTCATCGTCATCGTCATCGTCATCGTCATTTTCAACGGTCCATTGCGCTATTGGAGACGCCTCTTTTGTATCGTACTGAGCTTCATTCTCATCGTTATCATCATCTTCTTCAACAGTCCATAAAGGGATCGCTTCAGCAGTTTCACTTTTGTATTCTGCTTCGTCTTCATTTTCGTCTTCTCCCGAAATATCCCAATTACTTAACACTGCTCCTTTAACTTCAAGTAATGTTAATTGGGTGAGAGTGGGGTCAAAGGTAGTCACTGCTGACTGATCCATTTCTGGGCTTGCAGCTGGAAGTTGAGGAGGATTGGGCGAATCGTGAAAATGTATTTCGACTCTCGTATCATTCTCTGAGTTTAAGCCAGAAAGGGAAATGGAATCTTTGGGGAAGAGGGAGCCACAAGGAAAAAATCCTTGTGTATCAGAGCTTACGCGAACGACAGTACGCTCCTCTTTACAATCAGCGCCATCAAATATATAACTGCGCATTATGGTGAGAAAGGCATTCCACGTGTCGCTATTGAGTTCTCCTGACTCCTGTATAGAAGCAGAGTATCGTTGATTAAAGCCTTGTTGAAAGCGAATCAATGCAGTTTTTGCACTACCATCTTGAGAATCAATATTGGTATCCCAATTATGGTTACTATGTAATGTATTTAAAATGGTTTCATAGGCAATAGAACTACTCTCTGAATCGGTAACCTTTTTCCAAAGGGTAGTATCGCCTGTAAGTAGGGCAAGTACACCTTGGGCACGTAATTCTGAGAGAGAATAGTCTTTTGAATTATCAGTCGTCTCTGCACTATGAGCATAGACCGTTAACTCTTTATCAGGCCATGAGTCTAGGTAACGGATGCTCCCGCAGAGGGCATCCAATAAAATATTTTCACCATCGAAAGAAGGGACCGCACAACCAGGAGTAAATATAGTACTAGGAATTTCGATCACGCTATTATTATAAAGCACTTTGGGGAGTTCTAACAGGGGGCTGGTTATGATTGAGTCGTCCTGCATACACTCAGCGGTAAAACCATACTGGATCACGTCTCCTTTGCTTTTGTTTTTTTCAAAATAGAAACCCATATGCTGAAAAATTTCTGCAGAAACTTTTGCAATACCATTATGAATGGCGCCAACTAATGGGGGACTTGTTTCGATAACCCCATTAAAATCTGCAGTGAGAGTAAAAGTAATTTCACTTGGATGGCGGTCGGTGAGAAATGCAACGTCTACTTTGAGATCGGTAGTGTCATAAATACTGATGGTATCAGCATCGGTAATAATTGGATTACTGAGGGCAACAAGGGGTTCCTGTATCTCTTCGGGTGGTTCTTCTTCTACTGGATTTTCTGAAGTATTCTCAGCTGATTGGTCTGTGCTTTGACTTTCACTACTATTGGGAGAAGAAGCAGCAGGACTCGATGATGCCATTCCTCCTCCGCCTGATCTATGTGAATTTGCTCCAGAGTAGAATGCATCAGTATTTTCTAAAGATGAATGGTCGAGCCGAGAACGATGGCTATCTGAGTCTTGAAACATATTTCCCCTCCCAAAGTGTGCGTTATGTAGATACTTTTAATACGTTCTGTTGTAAAATAAATCTCAAATCTATTACAGCTTTGTAATGCTTTTAATGTAGCTAACCAATTCAAAATGGTTAATGGAGTAATAGAGTAGTTTCGCTCTCTTAATAGAGAGCACAGAAAGTACAGAGAGCACCATTTGTTTCACTTGTGATAGCGTCAGGTATTCTAGGATCAGTACGATACGTACACAAAAAATATACCCCTCCAAAACTAGAAGGGTTTGATGACCTCTTAAATCGTCGTAGCAATGAGTTTAATGAATATTTTAGGGGGTCTCAGTTATGATATCCCTTTTTCAAAAAAAATCATACTGACCTAGGTCGAGGTATCCTGTGTGAATCACAGGATCAATACCTGGTTGGGTCGTACTTTTATACTGGTGAATCCAATCATAGAATGGCCAGAACTCTGCACTGTTTCTCGCAATACCATACTTTTTAATAAAGAGCTTCCATTCTTGTTCTGAGGTGATGGCTGCAAGTGTATTGAGAGAGGTGTTTAAGTGTCCTAGAGGAATCTCGATGAAGATATTTGGATATGCCCCAACCACGCCACGATAGAGGCTCAGTGAATGATGAGTAGGATCAATAGTTTTAGTATCGGTACTCACCACTAGGTTCGAACGGTAGCTCTTATTATTCACAAGGCTATAGATGTATGAAACACCGAGCGTATCAGTAATTTTAATAAGTGTATTATTGGGAACAAATTGAGCCAAGGAAAATCGATCCTTTATATAACTCTTTCCTGTAAGTAACGTTTGAGCCTGCTGTTCCCATGTTTCTATCGATGAACTGAGGGTATCCCTCATAAAAGTATGGTCTATAATTGGTTGTAGATACCGACTCCCTTTGGTAATAAAGAGTTGTTGTAGGGAGTCTGCTGCATATTGAGGGGCAGATTTTGTGAGTTGGGTGTACTGTTTGATGAGAGTGGAATCTCCAGAGCTCCGAACAGGAATATTACTTATAGAAGCGAGACTTTCCATACCGTGTGCCTTGTCATACAGAACCCAACCAAGGCCTTTGCTGTATGTTTTTCTCAGCTCTTTACGTGCCCCCTTGGGTAAAAATGAGAGGGCAAGATCTTCTGCTTCAAGACGTACATACGACATAATTCTAAATGAACTCACCTTCATTGCGAGGTCGCCATTAGGGAGGTAATTTGCAACGAGGTTGTAATAGAGGCGCTCAAAGTTTGCAAAACTCAGTACCCAGATACTCCCAGGATTGCCGCCTTCTGGGCCATATTGCAGTGATGCATTGCGTTCGTGACGGGTTATATTAAGCCATGCATTCTGATTGATTGTGGAATCTCCAGGAGTAGTACCATCCCACAGATCAGTAATGGAAAGTCCTGTGCGTTTTTTAGAGCGTAAATGCCGTCTCAATTCTGTTTCATAAGCGCGCGCCAGTGTCCCTTTATACGTGTGAGTGTTCTTTAAGTAGTTAAGAGCCGCTTTTCCATCCACGATATTTTCTCCCACACCTTCAATAGTACTCCAGACCGATGAGAGCTCTTTAAATTGTGACGGTGTGTTGAGCGCAAGAGAGTCTTGATTACGTCCTGTGCCGTGAGCTTTCCAGTTAGGAAGGCCGAGTTGTGGTTTGAGTACGGAAACATCTGACCCAGGATTCAAAAACCAGATCCAAAAGTGATCTTTAATAGCATAGGTCGCTCCTGAACCAACACAGACGCCCCCTTGAATCATGGCACCGATGATAATGTCTGAGTTTTCAATCATAAATTGATAGCGAGCTTTTGCAGGAATATGAGAAAAATATTCAAAAGGGTTGCTGCTCTCATATACGGGCTCTGATATGACATCAGCCTCCCAAGATGTATCAAAGATATCTTCAATGCGAGCCAGTTTTGTACTGTCGACCTTCCATACTATCATCTTCTTATGGACGGGTATCTCAACTACTTTTTTGAAAAGGTACGAAATGTCTGGTTGGTTGGCTCCTGTTTGATAGGGGAGTTCTGTAACCAACTCTCCAAGAGTCCCGTTATCAAGTGGTGCATAGCGAGTCAGTTTGAAATATTCTCCGGGGGTCTCGGCAAAATGGTAATAGGCAGTAAACGAGTGTTCATAGATAAACCGTGCGATATGATGTGCTTGAGCTGAAGAGCGGTTAAGAAAGTCTTCCCACTGGGCTAATACCTCGGGGTGAGTGGGATGTCGTTTTTCTCGCTCTTCTTTTGGGGTTGGGCCAGGAGCGCCTTTGGCTAACCAAGTGTCAATTACTTCGAGTTCGCTACTATCGAGGCTCGGGAGAGCAAACGGCATAGAGGCACCATGGGCAATGCTATCTACATCTTCATGATTTTTAAAATAGGTTGCGGGAGTGATAACATCCCAAGGATTATTTTCTGAGTTATTATAAAATTCATTAAACTGTTCATCAGTTGCAACACACTGATATTTATTTGAGCGTGCATATCTTCGATTGGTTTTTTCGAGTTTTTCTGTGAGATGGAAACCCACTTTATTCGTCTCTGCACTGTTCTGAAGGAACTCTTTCATGAGTGAGGCATTCCACTCTGCAACATTCCCTGATTGCATTGGTTCAACAGGGTGGTGGATTACCGGTTGAAAACCAATACTGCGCCATTTCTCGTGAGGATAGATATCGTTCATCTGCGTAATAGGCATCGCTGCATAGCGGTCCATGTTATAGATAGGGGTAGGATTATAGCCTCTGCGTACTCCAGAATACGTTTGCATATTCAGTTGACACGGAGCTTCATAGCAGCCGTGACACGAAACACACCGCTGAGCAAAAATAGGTTCAATGGTTTTGTAATAGAGGCTATCACCACTCTCTTCAGAGAACCATGATTGGAAGCTCTCTTCTGTATCGTACACTTTAGGAAGGTCGGTCTCATAGCTGACTAAGAATTGACGAATCATGGAGCAGCCTGAGAAAAAAATCAGGAAGAGAACCAAGAGCGATCGGACATTATGTTTCATTGGACATACCTTTTGCTTACAGTGAAGAAGTAAAAGATACTATTTTCTGAACAGAGCTGAAGGGCATGCTTCTATTAAAATAGAGTTAGGCCTCACTGGCTCATAATAATGACATCACTGAATTTACTGGTGAGACTTATTCACAGCCGCTCACACATTGCCCCATAGAGTAACGCATCAGTGATACGAGTCGTCCATTTTTATCCCACAATTTGTACGAACCATGGTACAAATTTTCAAAGTAGTCAATTGAGGCATGCCGCTTTGTCGATTTATAATAAGTTTGATAGATACCGTGTTTTTTATCATTTTTATAGTGAGTCTCTTTCTGTATATGGCCTTTTGCATCCCAAATGAGATGTTCGCCATTACGCTTTCCTTCTCTGTAATGCATTTTTTCTAAGAGCTTACCGTTTTCATCCCAAAGAAGCACAATTCCCTCAGGAATACCATTTTTATAGTAGAGCTCTCTCTCTTTGTTTCCATTCTCATACAGTGTTCTATACAGCCCTTCAAATTGGCTTCGCTTATAGTGGATCACTTTCTTGACTGTACCATTACTATACCACTCTCGATAGAGGCCATGTCTATTACCCTTTGAGTAGTGAATCTCTTTTTGCAGTATTCCATCTTTACCCCAGTATGAGTAGAGGCCATCTTTTGCATTGTGTTTATAATGAATACGCTCTGCAATGACCCCATTGGGGTAGTAATAGGTAAACGTACTGTCTCTCAGTCCATTTTTATAATAGGCTTCAATCCAGAGATACCCGGTACTGTCCCATTTTTGATACAGACCGTCTTTTCTATCCGGGTGACTTTTGAGTACCCAATAATACTCACTACGGTTGCCATCGCTATAATAGGTTCGTTGTCTAATATGACGGTTATCTTGAGCATTACAAAGATGTACCAACAGGCCCAAAATAATTATTATCTTTACCACCATAACTCCTTACACAACCCTTTATGACTAAAAGATATACCACTCTACCTCTAATTATCGGCTTTATTTTACAATGTTTCACTACTTTATGGGCTGGTGACTGGAAAATAGTCAATAAATTCCCTCACGACCCCCAAGCATTTACCCAAGGGTTGCTCTACGAGTCGGGAAAACTATATGAAAGTACTGGCCTCTATGGTGCATCTGATATACGAATTGTCTCTCTTGCAGATGGTAAGGTGCTTAAAAAGGTGCGTAATAAACCCAATCTTTTTGCCGAAGGGCTCTGTAGCATTGGCGATAAGCTCTATCAGCTCAGTTGGAAAGAACGTCAAATTATCATCTATTCACTTAATCTCGGTATTATTGAGAGGAGAGAGTACCCCATTGCAGAGGGGTGGGGGTGTACTACTAACGGAACAGAGCTTATAACGAGTGATGGTACCAATACACTCTATTTTTTAAATGCCAAAACATTGAAGCAGGTAAAGAGTATCTCAGTCGTTGATGGTTTTACTCCGGTTACTCGAATTAATGAGCTCGAATATAGCCATGGATTAATTTATGCAAATGTGTGGCAGAGTAATGATATTGTGGTGATAAATCCTGCAACAGGGCGTGTACAAAAAAAGTTTGATATGAGTCTCCTTGTTACTCAGGCAACTGCCATAGCTCGGGCACAAGGTCAACAGATTGATGTACTCAATGGTATCGCCTACAATCCAGGCAGTGATACTTATTATATTACCGGTAAATTATGGCCCATTATCTATGAGGTGTCTTTTGAAAAGTAGAAAGAGTGATGATGCAGTTCCCGTGCATAGGATTCCCGAAATTATTGCAGAAGCAGAGAGAAAAAGAGCTCAGATTGATGGCAATGTCTATCGAGTTATCAATGGTGTTGGTGACGGCTTAGCCGGTATAACTCTTGATCGCTTTAATCGACATTACGTGCTACAGCTATTTGATGAGTCACTTGCAAAGCGTGCCGAATATATCGGAAGGCGGGTTCTCGATACAGTGGATGCCGACTATTTCATTATTAAAATGCGCTGTTGGTCCGATGGACTTTCACTGGAAGAAGCCCCTGTTATCATTTTAAAAGGTGATGATCCCCATACGACCGTGATAGAAAATGGTGTCTCTTTTCATATTCATGTGAATGATGCCATTAACAATGGTTTGTTTCTTGATATGCGGGCCAATAGACTCCTTGCGACCGAAAACATGGAAGGTAAATCGATTCTTAATGGTTTTGCCTATACCTGCTCATTTGGTGCTTATGCGAAACACTTTGGGGCGACAAAAACGGTGAATGTTGATATAAGCCAAAAAATACTTGATGCCGGTAAAGCGAATTATGAACTTAATGGATTTGAGGTTGATGATGAAAGTTTCATACGCGCTGATGTTATTGAATATTTGGAACGCTTAAAAAAGAGTGGTACAACTTTTGATCTCGTGGTGATGGATCCTCCATCATTTTCTCGGTATAAAGGAAAAACTTTTTCTGCTAAAAAATCTCTTGATTTCATCACCGAAACATCGTTGTATCTTCTGAATTCCGAAGGAACACTCCTTATCTCGACCAATAATAGCTCAATTTCCACTCAAACCTTGAAAAGAATAGTGAACGCATGTTGTGTAAAACTAGGATACACTCTCAAGAGTGCTCAATTGATTGGTCAAGGGGGGGATTTTCCCGGCTCCGGAAAAGTAAGAGAGAGTCATTTAGCGGGTGTTTTGGCTAAAATTTCAAAAACAAATTGACTTATCTTTAAAAGGTTTGGTATACTCCAATTTAGAACACTTTGTTTTAGGTATTGGAATGAAAATATTACTTGTTGACGATTCATCTACTATGCGCAGAATTCAGAAAAATACTCTTAAATCTATTGGGTTTGAGGATGTTACTGAGGCAGAAGATGGGCAGATTGCACTTGATATGCTTGTCAAAAATCCAACATATGAGCTCGTGCTCCTTGACTGGAATATGCCCAATATGAATGGCATTGATTGCCTTAAAAATATTAAGTCTTCAGAGACAACGAAGCATATCCCTGTAATAATGGTAACTTCGGAGTCGGAAAAGAGCAGAATTATTGAGGCGATTCAAACAGGTGCTTCAAATTATGTGGTAAAACCATTTCAACCAGATACTTTGAAAGAAAAAATTCAATCAACTATGGAAACAGAGTAAGAGTTCGCTTCCATTCCCTTTTATTGTGAGCATCATCCATAAGACTGATCACTGCAGTATTTTTTGAGCTTTCTGAAGTATCAGGAAGCTCTATTGTTATCGTCTCTTCTTCGTTGTCATAATAGTGCGGAGCCCAGGTGCCATTAATCGTCGCTACAATTTGATTACCACTCGAAAAACCACTGACATCATCCTCTAGTGAGAGCACAAGTTTTGAGTGGCACTGCTCGTATTTTTTACAGGGTAGAACGGCATGGCTTTTGATAGCTGGGGGGGTTGTATCGCGTATCATACGAATATCGCGGAGTTCATTGATTTTGGTGCAGAGCTGCGGGCCCTTTCTGGTGACCCTACTAAAGGTCGACCACTCTCGTTTGGTCTCAGTTAGATATTGTAATATATATGATGAATCAGCATGAGTACCTGTTAAGCATACCCTTAGGGTTTTCTTAATGGGGAGCCCTTTGGGGTGCATGATGAGCTTATTTGATTGGGCATCAAATTCCATAGTCATCACACCATCAATTTCAGAAGTCATGTTGATGGTCCAATTATCGGTTTGGGCTCGATATGGTTTGTCTGCCTTGAATGGAGCAACCATAATGGTGCGTGGTTTACTATCTAAGCTGGAGATTGTAAGGGTGGTGATCGTTGAATCTTGTGTCAAAAGCAACGGAACAGAGATAAGGCGCTGAGTGAGTATCTTTTGAGCAGCTTTGTTGCCTCTTTGAACAGTAATGTTGGTGCCCGTGTGTGTCACAAGGTGAGGAAGTCCCATAAAGGTAAAGAGGGTGGAGTCTTGGTTGCCCCATGGAGACTGTACAATGGGGGTACCGGATGCCTCTTTTGGGAGATCAAAGGTGAGATGAGTTATGGTTTGATTATTCAAAAAATCTTCTGCAATAGCCGTCAGTCTATCCTGGGGTTGAGTGCAGTGGGTAGGGGGGCGACTGAGGTGGGTTGTATGATGGGTTTGTGCGCCGAGATTGTGCCAATCACCTTGTGGAGAGAGCGAGTCTTCAAGGGACCAGATAAGTTCATGACGAATTTCAGACATGCTCCCATAGCGTGCAGAATCATAGGTTTTCTGATAGATGAGTGTATCGTTACAGTGGAGTGAGAGCTTTGCTATGGACATGGGGTTTTCTTTTGTTCCATCAGCAAAATCGGTAATATACAATAGGAGTTTTGAGATGTTTTGAGGGTCTTTTTGTACCGGAAGGCGAAAGGTTGTACCCTCTTTTTGAAATCGCTGTACCAAACCATCGGCATAGATGAGAGCTGCTTGGGTGATTTCTGGTGCTATGGTATCAATAACCGTTATAAAAGGCGTGGGTGACACCGTTTGTGGTGAGCTCGTACGTGTTTCAAAGTGAAGGTGAGGAATGCCGATTCCCGTTGAACCAGAATATGCAAGAAGAGCCCCCTTTTTTAAGTGCAGCGTCCCTTTTTTGGGCCGCCAATCTATATCATTACTCTCAATGCTTCTCTGGTAGTGGTGCACTTTTTTTTGAATAGCACCTTCAAATGCATCAAGGTGAGCAAAGACGTAGATGAGTGAGTCACTCTGAAAGTAGAGTGCTTTTCCATAGCCGAATGGTGAAACTTTTACTCGGCTAATGAATCCGTTTTCGGGGGCTCGGATCGCAATACCAACGGTGTCATCGGTTGGGAAATCAAATCCAGCATGGTAGCGACTCCCACGGTTTTCTAAGTAACTAGAACTGAGTGGGTAGGGCTTACCAAGAGGGGTATAGAGCGAGCTACTCCAGAGCGAAGAGGCGAGGAAGAGCTCTATTAAAAGCAGAAAGAGGAGTGACTGATACATACAGTGAGCCGAAGAGGTATTTCTGAGAAATGTAGTATTAATCCTAGTATCGAAACAAAACATTGTTGTTGCATTTGCTTATTAATACATTTATCAATGAATGATCTTAGCCCCATAATTATATGACGAGTGTACTGTTTTTCCCCTTTAAATTAGAGATGGATACAATGTTTCCAGCTCTAACCCTCTGCAAGAGTATCAACGGCCTTGATAACCTTTATACTCTCGAGGTTGAGGGTAGCGACACCCTCTATGTTACTTTTACAGGACAAGGCAAAGCACAGTGCGCCGCACAGACAACACGGGTCATAGCGCTTACCGGAGCTTCACGAGCGATTCTCATAGGCTCTGCAGGCGCGCTCAGAAGTGGCATCTACGACCAACCGTTATGGCTGATAGACCAGGTGTATGAGTGGGATTTTAAGCCATCAATTGGAGGGATTGAAGGTGACTCTCCTCGGTTTTCTTACCCAGCCTCTTTGGTGAGAGAAGTTGAACAATCGCTCCTTGATAATAATGCCCGCATTTCTATAGGCACGATAGTTTCAGGAGATTGTGACGTATGGAAAAACCAGGATCGAGAGATTCTTGCCGAAAAATATCAAGCAGAACTTGTCGCGTGGGAGAGTGCAGGTTTTATAAGAGCTCTGGCCGTTTCGGGGATTAGTGGTGTTGAGATGAGAATTCCTACGGATTTTTCGGAGGTCAGAAACCACAAAGACTTTAAGGTACTCTTACAGAAGCGTTTTAAAGAGATAGCACCATTGATACATTCGCTCTTTAAGGTAACCGCCAAATAGCTGTTTTTACCTTTTATGGACTCTGAAAGGAGCAGAAGTTACTCAGAGACTTAAGAGAGTGCCTATAAGAAGGTAATTTTTAAAATTACACAAAAAAATAGACTTACATTTTGATATATTTAAGATATATTCTATACAATCCACCTTTAATATACAGGGTACCATGATCCATACTACCACAATGATATCTAAGTTTGTAACAATAGCAGTTGTGTCTGCGTCATTTTTTATGATCTCATGTTCATCAGATCTCGATAACGCAAAAAATTCCGCTATCAAAACTCTTGAATGCCTCGAGGTTGTTTTAAGCGATAACGCTCCAAAAGATGAGAAAGATGCCTGTATAAAACACAATGAAAAACAGAAAGCATTAGAAGACAAACTCACTCCTGATGATAAGGAAGAGATCGCACGCTTCTATGTAGAAAAATTCAAAGAAATGCAAGAAGAACGAAAATAAATGTGCAATGATTGCTCTTCTCTAGTGTAGTTAGATCTATCCTAGAGGCTCTACTTTAGAAACAAAAAAAACATGATTCCATTGGAGTCATGTTTTTTTTGTTTCTAAACTATTAATGTTCAATCAAGTTTTTTAAAGTGTTCCCTTGCTCGAAGGTACGATATCTTTATTGCGGCCTGGTCCAATAGCCATTGCTACTGCACGAGCAAATGATTTAAAGATTGCTTCGAGGCAATGATGAGTATTTTCACCACGAATAAGATCGATATGAATATTCATTTTAGCATTTTCGGCTACGGTAGAGAAAAAATGTTTAAAGAGCTCAGTATCAATGTTTCCAATATCAGCGCGACTGAGGGAGACATTGTAGCTAAATCCAATTCTGCCTGCAAAATCGACTACTGAACGCGCTAACGCTTCATCCATAGGGACGTAGTAAAAGCCATACCGTTCAATACCTTTTTTGTCTCCAACACATTCATTAAGGGCATTGCCAAAACAGATTGCAATATCTTCTGCGGAATGGTGCATATCAATGTGAGTATCACCATCACAGTGCAGCTCTAAGGCGATTCCAGAGTGCACCTGAAAGATATCGAGCATGTGGTCCAGGAACCCTGAACCCGTTGAAATTGAGCCACGAGTATATTCATCAAAATTCATAGAGAGACGGATATCCGTTTCGCTTGTTTTACGGGTAAGTTCTGTTTTGCGTGTCATAATTGGGTGGTACCTGTTAGGCTTTTGTTATAGGAGAGTCAGAGCCTTGCTCTTCACTCTCATCAATAAATTTTTCACTGGTTTCTGGGTTGAATTTGTAACGGTGAGTCAGATTATCTACAAGATAATCAACTTTCTTTTCAAAGTCATTTATCGTTATCATGGTAAACCCAAGTAAAACAACAATAAAAAGTAATAGACCAAAAAAGAGAAGAAGTCCCATATTACTCTACTACCGCTCCATTATAGATTTTAATCTGTCTATGGCCATTGAGTGGCTGAAACATTTTTCGATTAATAGGAACTGCTTTGCCATTGAGCTTCATAATAAGATATTTAATTTCACCAATTTCAATAAATGAGGTGTCTACACGGGTTACATTTCTTGTAGAGTTAGGGCGAATTGTTTTTGCCCAGGTTTTTCCTTGTGGAGTTCTCACAGCAGCCCAAGAGCTATCTTTGGTAACACTGAATGAGATTCGAGTATAGACCGGCTTGGTAGGTTTTGCTGTAACAGGTTCTTGTGCCGCTTCAATAACCTTCTCAGGGACGGTTACAGGAGCCCGTGCAGTGCTCTCGTTATCTTTCCGGGTAGTTTGAGTTGCGCTAGGAGCTGTTGTAGGTTCGGTGATGGTTGATTGAGTAGAATCGGCAGTAAGAGAATCTGTGGCATTCGAGCTTGCATTAGAATCAAGAGCTGAAGTTGTTGATTCTTGGGCGATAAAAGGAAGTAACGCGGGGTCACCATTCACCCGAGATTCTTTAGTAAAATTATAGATAACAATCCCTAAAGTCATAATGATAATGACAATAACGAGAATCTGTTTACCCGATCCATTTGATCCATCAGGTGAACTATGTACTTCAACCCGAGAGTTTTCAGTTGCTTTAATAGAGGCAGGTGTAATCGCCTGTTTTATCGGTGCTCCAATAAGCTGAGCATACCGATTGAGTATGCTGTCGGTATCAATGTTATATTTTTTTGCAAGAGTTTTAAGATAGGCTCGAGTATATGCTTCACCAGGAAGCTCATCAAATCGATCGCCCTCAATAGAATTGAGGTAATCCATATTAATTTTGCTCTCTCTGCTCAATTCAGCAAGTTCGATTTTTAAGCCCGTCCGTTTCTTTCTCAGAAACTGTCCTAACTTTTCATTCGAATCATTTTTTGAATTGGTTTCTAACTCAGTAGTATCAATTTTATCATCCATGCATCAACTCCGAAAATTTACTATGTAGCGAAAGGGTTTTATATATGGGCAAGCCCACTACATTATAATAGCACCCTTCGACTTTTTTGACAAACGCTGCACCTTTGCCTTGAATAGCATAAGAACCAGCCTTGTCGTTCGGCTCTTTGGTTATAATATAGTTATCAATTTCTTCACTCATAAGCTTTTTAAAGAAAACTCGGGTTATTTCCCGATCTTTCTCTAGTATTGTACCATTTTTTGCAACGGCAATACCAGTAATAACTTCGTGCTCTCTATCTGAAAGGGAAGAGAGCATTGCGTGAGCGTCATCTTTATTTGCTGGTTTACTCATAGGGTTTTCATCAAGAAAGACCAGTGTATCAAAAGCAAATACCAATCGATCCGGTTCTTTCTCACTCACCGAGAGAGCTTTACGCGCAGCTAAAAGGGCTGGAATGTCTGCGTACGGGACATTGGGAGGGATTGTCTCATCACTATGTGAGGGGATCGAATCAAAAGGGATACCTACCTGAGTAAGGATCTCTTTGCGGCGGGGGGATTGTGAGGCGAGTATTATCAATTTATTGCGTTCCATACATCGGGTGAGCGGACATCTTTATTTGAGGCTTCATATTTTAGGTCGGGCATATCTTTCAGCCATATTTTGAGAGACCATCCCTCTGACGGGCCCACTGGAGTCCAGGTAAAATCGAGTTGCCACCGGTGCAGGTTCCGTGATAATCTAAATTGATGGCGAGAGAACTCTGCATTTTTAAAATCGTAGTTAGTGGTGTAATTGACGTTCCAGTCTTTCGTTGGTCTAATATTGAGTGAAAAGCCTGAGAGACTGTGATTGATATCTTCTTTCCAGGGAGAGCTTAAGCTGGAGCGCGTTCTTTTATAGCCGTAGGAGTAACTGAATCGTGCATCCCAAGGGGCAGCAGTATAGACATATTTTTTAGAGGTAAACCCATCGTTAAAATTACCACTCCAGCTAAACGATTTATTGAGACTAAAAGACATAGAGGTGAGGTAGGGGAGTATTGCTTTATTTGGGGTAGCAGAGGAAGAGTCATAGACAGAGTGCCTTAAGCTGACTCTAAAGACCTTACTTTCGGTGATCTGAAGCCCAACACTACTACTAATAGCGCTCCAGTGGAGTGAATCTGCAGCAAAGTTATAGGAGGTGTTAGCAGAAGTCGTTACTATCTTACGTTCTTTTTCTTCATAATTTGATTGTGGTTCATCGGTTTCATCAGCGACACTACTCTGTTGAAATTGACTCTCTTTAATGCGGAGATATTTCATATCAAAGTCATTTTTAAGGCCAAGGTTAATGCTATAGCGTCTGTTTTGAAACAGAGGGCCACGAGCAGCTTTGTTTGAAACAAAGGTGTAGTTGGTGTCGAGTTTTGGATGAAATGATACGCCGATAGAGGGATCAAGAATGTGACGCACCCCTACAAACCGGCCAATTTCAGGCTTCCAGATTCCGTAGAGTTTGGTACTTGCAGTAAGGCTGACATTGTATTTAGAGTAGTAGTCACCAAATTCACCCTTAGAGAGGTCCTTGTTAAAGCTCTTGCTGCGATCAAGTGAGTCATGGGGATTGTCATAGCTATAGGCAGACCAGTAACCATCATATTTAAATGCTGGGGTGATGGTGATAACATCAAAGAGTTTGCCGGAGTAATTAAGAGTAAATGAGTGGGTGTACCCCAGGCCTATGGTGTCAGTTTCTATTTTTGTTTTTGTTGTATCTACAGCAGATGGGTCGAACAAATCAAGAGTATCAGGGTTCCACTCTTCTTCAAGCTTTTGGTCGTAGATGGCGTTAATTGAGTAGGAGTATCTCAACTTCTCATACCATTTTTCTTCGTAGAGTGTATCGAGAAGATCATCCTCATCGGCCTCATAGAAGTTGCCACTTATAGAATACTTAATACCAGGTAGGTTTCGTGTCGTAGTGTTAAGTCTATCTTCGTCGTAAAGGGTTTTATTTTGCCGAGCCTCAACGGTTAGTGTAGAATTGTTTTTAAACACTTTTCGAAAGGCCATGTTGGCGTTCGCTTGTTGGTCGAGTTTGGTTTCATGATCCAGAGCATTGTCTCGGCGGAGTGATGTTTTTGAAATGAAACTTCCACTACCGCTCAATGTCATTTTTTTATCAGGAGTGATGTTCTGTTTATGATTAAATTTGAGATCCCATCCTTCGAGTTCATACGGGTAAGTGCTTCCCGCAGAGGTTTTGAAATCCCATTTAATATCGATACCTCCACTCAAATGGTAGAGGAGCATATAGTTATAGGCCATGCTGATATCATTTTCAGGGAATGTCCCTTCCGGACCTTCAACAATATCAGTTTTTATCGTTAGGTCCATATATTCATTAATAGCCCAGTAGAATCCAAGGCCTCGTAAAAACATTCCTTGAGCTTGATCACCACCTGGAGTAGGGATAAGTAAGCCACTACTGGCCTCTTTTGAGAGTGGGCTCACCATGAGGGGGAGTACCGCAATGGGAACATCTTGAATATTCATTACCACAGGTGCAGCCACAATTTTCTCGTTCTGTTTGGTAGAGAATCTACGAGTATAAAAGTAGTAGTGTTGATGGTGGATGTCGGTACAGGTTGAGAAGTCACCGCGAGAGACTTGGAGCCTTCCATCGGGGAGGCGACGAATACTCATCCCATTAACAAATTGCTCATCTCTAAAGGTGGTACCGTAATAGATTTGGCCCACACGTTTTTTGATGTTATACCGCATACGATAGCCATGGAGCTTGTCAGTGGGGCCATCAGTAATCTCTGGGTCGCCATAGGCATTGAGGAGCATGGTTTTATTGTTAAAAAATATGGTGTCTGCAGTGAGTTTGGCGCCACGATAGGTGAGGAGGGCTTTATCAACGAGACTGAATGTTTTTTCTTGGTGATTGTAGCTGAGGCTCACCGCTTGATAATCAAGGGTATCTGCAGAAAGAGTATCCTGCAGGCCCTCAGTTTTTGTCGTATCTTGACGTAACTTTTCAGCGTACTCAAGAGAGTCTTTTAAGAGTTGGTCTTTGGGCGCTTCAACTTCTTGAAGTTCGAAGCCAAACAGTGTTGATACTGAAAGAACAGCAATGAGTAAACTCAGCGCAAAAGACCGCATATGTGGAACTACTTCTACTTACAGGTCAGTGGCAGGCTCATCTGACTGCGTACCAGAATTGTCGAGCTCAGAAACAGTTTCAGCAAAAATATCAGTATCAGTTTCAGCAGGCATCTCTTCTTCTGGTGAGAAAAATTGAACCTCTTCAACTACTTCTTCTGGTGCAATTTCATCAACGATTAATTTGTTTTCGTTGAATTTATGCATTGCAATAGTTGTTGGTTTCATTGTAAGTTCAATGTTGCCAACTTTTGATTGTTCGTTTATGTAACGTGCCTCTTGAGACATCATTACTACAGCTTTAAAAACTGAACCATCACATGTTTCATTAGTATAAATATCGTTCAGTGAAACTGATTTGTTTGCCATTTATAGCTCCTATAGCTTTATCGCCTGTATAAATACAGAGGGGATGGGATTCGAACCCACGAAACTTGCGTTCACACGCTTTCCAAGCGTGCGCCTTCAACCACTCGGCCACCCCTCTATTTTGCAAACAAATGTACTAAATTCACCTAAAAAAACAATATTTTTGTTTTATAGGCCTATTTGATTACAGTAATGACGTGAAAAATTATCAAATAAATTGGATAATAGATACGAACGTATGTTTTGCTGAGTTCTATAATTTTGAAACAAAATGGGTAAGAGTCCTAACTTTTAACTGTTCACTTTTTATATTTCTCAAAAGAGTAAAGGATTTAAAATAGATGAATATTCGCGAATTACTAGAACATTTGGCCAAAGAAGAGGGGTCGGACCTCCATTTGACGGTGGGAACTCCGCCAATGATTCGAAAAGCGGGTCGACTCGAACCAGTAGGCGACGAAAAGCTGGGTGCTGAACAGGTCACAAAATTAATATTCAGCGTGATGACTGAACTCCAAAGAAAAGGTTTTGAGGAGAAAAACGAAGCTGATTTTTCATTTGGCGTCAAAGATTTGGCTCGGTTTAGAGCCAATATATATATGCAACGAGGGTGTGCTGCCGCTGCTATTCGAATTATACCCTACGAAGTGGTCCCCTTTGACGAATTGGGGCTTCCAGACTCTATTTTAGAGATGGCCACTAGGCCGAGCGGGCTTATTTTGGTTGTAGGTGCGACCGGTTCTGGTAAATCGACCACCCTTTCCTCAATGATTGATCACATAAATGAGACCACCCATGGTCATATTCTGACTATTGAAGATCCCATAGAATTTGTGCATAAACATAAAAATTGTATTGTGAATCAACGTGAGGTTAATGCTGATACTGAATCCTTTTCTGGTGCATTAAAGTATGCCTTGAGGCAAGACCCTGACGTGGTACTCATTGGAGAAATGCGTGATATTGACACCATGCGTTCTGCTCTCACCATAGCAGAGACTGGGCATTTGACCTTTGCAACCCTGCACACGAACTCTGCAGCGCAAACCATTAGTCGGATCGTGAATTCATTCTCGAGTGAAGAACAGCAGACGGTTCGTACGCAACTCTCATTTGTATTGCAAGGGGTGATTTGTCAACAGCTCGTACCTACTGCCGATGGGGGGCGTGCGTTGGCCTACGAAATTTTAACGGCTACTCATGCAGTGAGTGCCCTCATACGAGATGATAAAGTGCATCAAATAGAGAGTACTATGGAGACCAGTCAAAAATTCGGTATGAATACCATGAATATGCGTCTTGCTGAAATGGTGAAAACGGGTGTTATCAGTGAAGATGTCGCCTTTAATAAATCGAATAATCCTGATCAACTTCAACAACTATTACATAGGTTTTAACATATGGCAACCTGGATATATAAAGCAGTAAACTCACAAGGTAAAGAGATTTCTGGCGAATTCGAAGCAGTCAATAAAACGGCTGCACAATCTTTGATACGTAAAAAACGCCTTCGGGTAAACTCTTTAAAAAAGAAGCCTATTGAGTTTAATATTACTATTGGAACCGGTGTTAAAAAAGAGGATGTTGCTCGTTTTACACGGCAATTCTCTGCTATGACATCGGCTGGGCTCCCTCTTATCCAGTGTCTTGATATTTTAACCGAACAATCTGAGAATGCCTTTTTAAAAGAGATTCTTAAAAAGGTGACCGGGAGAATTCAAGGCGGCTCAACCTTAGCAGATGCTCTTTCGCAGCACCCGAAAATTTTTAATGACCTTTACTGTAATATGGTTGCTGCCGGTGAAGCTGGGGGTATTCTCGATATTATTTTAAAACGGCTTGCTGATTATCAAGAATCTGCTGAACGGTTGAAACGGAAGATAAAAGGAGCCATGACCTATCCCGCTATTGTCACATTTGTTGCTGTAGGGGTTATCTTTATAATGCTTTGGAAGGTAGTACCTATATTTGCTGGAATGTATGCAGGATCGGGAAAAGAACTTCCGATGCCTACCCAAATAGTAATGGGGGTAAGTGATTTTGTGCAAAGTAACGCGCTTTTTATTCTCGGAGCAGCAGTAGCCCTGATGGTGGCACTTGTTCGTTATTATAAAACTGATAATGGGCGGTATTTGATTGATAACCTTAAACTCAATGCACCGGTGTTGGGTAACTTAGAGAGAAAATCAGCTATTGCTCGTTTCACTCGAACATTAGGGACGCTTCTTAATTGTGGGGTTTCAATTATCGATGCACTCAAAGTAACGTCAAAAACTTCGGGCAATAGAGTGCTTGAGCTTGGGGTGAATCGCACATTAGAATCTATATCTGGTGGTAATACGATTGCAGACCCTCTTCGCGATACGGGTATTTTTCCCCCAATGGTTATACAGATGATTAGTGTGGGTGAAAAAACAGGAGGGCTACCTGATATGCTTACAAAAGTCTCAGATTTCTACGATGAAGAGGTCGATGCAGCAGTTGAAAACCTAACGTCTATGATTGAACCAATTATTATTGTGGTAATGGGCTTGGCTATTGGGTTTATTATGATTGCAATGTATATGCCGATGTTTAGTATGGCCGATACTATGTAATGAATGAAATTGGGCAATTTGAGCGGTTTTGTGGTTTAAATGCACAACTAAGAGCTCAAATTGTATATTAATTGTAAAGAAATTGAAAATTTTTAACTGGTTAGCGTAATAGTTAAAGAAATAGTTAAAGTAAACCTTAAATATGTCGATTAAATAGATAAGGAGGAAAGCCTTATGAGAATCACAGATGTGGCAATACAAACAGGAGGAGTCGAGTCGCTTAAAAAAGTGGCCGGTGCAAAACCTGTAGACAAGCCTAATCAAGCTAAAGCTAAAAGTGATTCTGTAACAATTTCTGATAATGCTAAAAAACTCTCAACCGAGGACTCAGAAGTCCTTAATGCAAAAGCACGTGTCAAAGCAACCCCTGAGGTTCGTCAAGATCGTATTGATGCAGTAAAAGAGAGAATTGCAAGCGGGTATTATGATTCAGAAGAGTTCCAGGATAAACTAGCTGACCGTTTGATGAACGAGTTTGGTATTAAAGAGTAAGTTGAGTATCACAACAATGGTGGTTAACTCGATTTACTCTTTTATAAGTGGTACAATTAAACGCACAAATTGTGGTGTTTTTTGCTGTTTACTGCTTGTTTTAGGCGGAACTACAGCGGTTCAGGCTAAAAACCTCTTTTTTATACATTCAGACTCTCTCTTTGCTTTTGATCACTATACAACGACTAAGGTAGTACAGGGTAAAAAGACTACGGTACGGTATTCAGTATCCACTTCAATTATCGATTTTGATGCAGAGTATGGCCAACTCTCTCCTTTTCTAAAAAAAACCGAAACATATGCGCAGCTCTTTAAAGCTAAAGTGCTCCGCTATTCACTTTTTGAAAACTTTACTCTTGATGGTATTGATTATCTGGAGCAATCTACAGGATATTGTTATCTTGATTCATCACGTATAGAGCTTATTCGCCAGGTTACATTGCGGAGTGATAATCTATCTAATGAATTTTATGATTTGAACAAAAATGATTCCATTCCACAATTGTATGTTAAGAATTATTTAAATAGAGATACAACCCATTCCTTGCTCTATAAAGAGCTTTTTACTGAAGAAGCTCTCTTTTGGATTGTCAGATATATGGCAGAGTTGAAATTAAGTAGTAAAAAATTGTACTTATTAGACCCTTTAGTCCATGGACTCTTTTCAGAAAAAGTATATTTCACTACAATAGAGTTTGAGGATGAGTACTATCGCCTTCAAGGGATTCGTACTCAAAAAGTTGTTGTAACTCGAGAAGATGGTAAAAAGGCTGAGTTTTGGGTTTCTCTTGAAGCATCGAAACGTATAGTTAAAGCCCATGATTTTCGAGGCCGATGGTTTGACCTTAAAAAAAGTTTCGTACGCCCATTACAGAAATGGCCATTTTAAAAGGGGTTAATTATTTCTGATTATTATCAAAGATCGCTTGCTGTGCACAAAGAGATGCGCGGCAAAATTACTATGGATTCTAAACTTCCTGTAGAGAATGCTGATGACCTTTCAATTGCTTACACTCCTGGTGTGGCAGAGCCATGTCGACAGATTGCTAAAGACCCGTCTCTCGCGCGAACACTTACTTGTAAAGGGAACTCTGTCGCTATTGTTTCGGATGGGACGGCTGTTCTTGGATTAGGTAATATAGGCCCGGAAGCTGCACTTCCAGTCATGGAAGGTAAGGCTCTTCTTATGAAAAAGTTTGCAGATATTGATGCGTGGCCACTGTGCCTTAATACTACAGATCCCGATGAAATTATTGCTATATGCAAAGCTATAGCTCCAACATTTGGTGGAATTAACCTCGAAGATATTGCTGCACCAAACTGTTTTAAGATTGAAGATGCCCTTCAAGATATTGGTATACCGGTTTTTCATGATGATCAGCATGGTACTGCTATTGTAGTGTTAGCTGGATTAATTAATGCATCAAAAGTTACCGGCAAAAAGCTGGGTGACATGAAAGCAGTTATTGTAGGAGCAGGAGCAGCGGGTACCGCAATTGCTAAGCTTCTTCTTTGTAGTGATTTTGAAGACAAAACAGGACTTGAGCCTCTGAAAGATGTGGTCGTCTGTGACTCCAAAGGAGTTATAGCTGAGTGTCGCAATGATTTAAATAGTGCAAAAATTGAACTCCTCGAGTTAACCAATCAAGGGAATTTTTGTGGATCTATGATAGAGGCGTTGGGTGAAGCAGATATCTTTATTGGGGTGAGTAAGCCAAACTTACTCACACTCGAGAATATTGTCTCTATGAAAAAAGACCCAATTATTTTCGCTATGTCTAATCCTGTACCAGAGATTATGCCTGACCTTGCGAAAGCGGGTGGTGCAGTAGTCGTTGGTACTGGTCGTTCTGACTTTCCTAATCAGGTCAATAATGTTCTTGCATTTCCTGGAATCTTTAGGGGAGCTCTTGATGCGCAAGCAACGCGTATTACTCCAAGAATGAAGATTGAGGCAGCGTATGCAATTGCAGCCTGTGTAACAGACCCTACCGCTGATAAAGTACTACCGGGGCCTTTTGATCCAGGTGTTGCAGAGGCAGTTGCCGAAGCGGTTAAAAAGTGTGCACTTGAAGGCAAGTAAACGCTTACGATAGTCAAGAATTCTACACATAAAAAAAGGGGACCTATAGGTCCCTTTTTTTATGTGTAGAATTTTAATAATAGCTTTTGTCGGTGAATGAGCGGTTCCGGTTGGGTTATTATAATAGATCAATAGTTTTGCAGGGTGCAGAACAACGACGAGCGATACCACAATCGCAGCGACTAGGGAATTGGTCTGAGTGATAATTCTCAAAGGTGTAGACATTGGGGGTGAAATTTTGTTGATACGTAATGATAGGTTTTTGTTCACTGGAGTTTACGGAGAGTGCTGCAACGCCTAATAGTATCGCAGTGGTAATAATCTGATTTGACCAATGAATATTCATAACAACAACCTTCTCATTAGATGATATAGTATGAGTATACCGAAAATACATGAGGAATTACAGTACTCTAGTAGTGCCTTTGTATTGGTATATGATTTTTAGTATGTGGAGTCAAAACGGACGAGAATGATCACTTTTCAAAAGAGAGTATGTTAGAGCTTTCAACTGTGTTTGAGGAGTTGTAGATAGGGGGTTGTTTGTGCTATTCTGAAAGCTCGGGAAACTGTTCAACAATCACTTTTTTATACTGCTTTGCTTCATCAATAAAATAGGATCCCGATGAAGGGAAGTCAGAAATAAGTGCGTTGAGAAGTGTGACCAGTAGGGTGGCTTCTCCATCATTGAGGGCAGTAAAGAATTTGTCTATTGTCTTGAGCTTTCCAGCCAGAGTAGTGTGCTTTGGAGGTTTATCAAGTACGGGGAGTTCTAAGTTTTCGTGCATAAACTGATAGATGGTTAAGAGTTGTGGTCTGTTTGCACTCAACTCCGGTTGGTAATAGAAGTCGATCCACCCTTCGAGGTTGAGGCTCATCATAAAATAGGGCTCACTATAGTCGATATGGGCTTTGTCTGCAAGCTCCCGTATCACTGTGAGCATACCATCTAATTTTTCGTTGGTGAGGTGTTTATGGATGTCGGGATTACGGTCGCAAAAAACCATCTCTTTGGACTCAAATACTCTGAGGGCATCATGGCCATGAAGCCGACAGGCGAGGGCGCGTCCAGGATAAATTTCGCAGCGACCATGATCCATGTTTTGAAAACGGCAGTGGCTGTTACCCACATAGATGGTGTGTTCAATGCGTGGTTTAAGGATGTAGTTGCGGAGTCCTTCTTCACCAAAGATCTCTGTGCCATGCAGCATCATGTTAATAAATTCAACTAAGGTCATGGTGGGGCAGACGCAACAATCCCCCCAGCAGCCGGTACAGTCGAGACTGGGGACAGAGTCGAGGAGGTTTGTGAGGGTCGGCTGAATATGTTTTTTGAAAATCATGAACAGGTAGAGAAAAGGGTATAGGTGAAAGGTAATTTATAGTGGGAAAGTCGTGTGGATTTTAGCGTAGTGTATGAAATGAAGATAGTTGGTGGGGCCATATATTTTTCAATGCGATATAGTGAAGTCAATGTCTTGCCTTAAGTAGAAACGTGTTTTAAAGGTAACCGTCCGACTAACCGCATAGTTCCATCAAAATATTCATAACGTATCTTGTCTCTACATTTTTAAAACAAGGCAAGTAAGCCATGAGATTAAAGGAATTTGAGCAATTACATATAAAACAGCAAAAAAGCACTCTCACACAAGCTGATTTCTGCAGAAAGCATGGGGTAGCTCTGGCAACATTCGGATACTGGAAAAAGAAATATCTGACCAGTAATACAAAAGTAATGGCCAGGCCCTTTGTTGATATTACACCAGTACAATCACTAATGTCTGAATCATTTGAGTACAGATTTACCAATGGAGCCAGTCTAAAAATCCCCCAGCAATTTGATCAAAACTCTTTGTATAAAATTTTGCAAGTACTGGAGAGGTAATGTTATCACTCTCATCAAAGTAACCGTCCGGTCTAGTACACCTATGAATAATCTAGTTATTTCTTAAAATGTACTTTCCACAGATCTGGAAGTAAATGATGGAGATTCTCTTTTGGATACTCCCCAATTCGATTGATAACATCATTCAGGTATTCGTAAGGCTCAACATCATGCAATTTACATGTTCCGATTAAAGAAAATATAAGTGCTGATCTACGTGCGCCTTCTTAGGATCTTGCCTACCGCTATTTGTCGAATTGAACGTTCAACAATATTATTGTCTATATCAAATATTGGGTTTATAGCATACTGCACAAAATGTTGAAAATGATTTTTTAGGTAGCCGATAGCTTCAGCTAAAAGACCCTTCTTTAGGAGATGTGAGCCGGCTTTTTCTTCAATCCACTGCTGAATCAATTGTAGCTGTGATCCCGCATTTTCAACTCGATACTTAAATTTATCTTCACCAGACAAATCATTTTCTCGAATATGCTTTTCAATTTTATAGAGCTTAGCTATTAACACAGCCATCTCTTCAGCAATTCTACTGCCTGCCTCAGCTGCCTTGACAAACTTTCGTCTAGCATGAGTCCAACATCCGGCACGAGTTAGTTGTTTTAGTCCAACCACTTCATTATAACCGGCATATTCGTCTGCCTGGATATATTAGCCTTGGAAATTACCTAAAAAGTCGGTGGGACCACTTCGTGATCTACCACTGCGATAATCAAAATAGAGATATTTTTTATCTCCGATGTATGCCCAATAATAGCCCTGATGGCATTTTTTCTTTTTTCCTCTATCCTGTACTTTAATTGTTGTATCATCCGCATTTATTACGGTGCAATCCATTATTGCTTCATGCAACCGTTGATATAGCGGAGTTAAAAGGTCGTAAGTACGAGTGAGATAATCAACCATTGTTGAGTTTGGTATTCTCACATTTTGTCTCTTGAAAATGTTCTCGATGCGCTCAAGAGGTAAATGATCGCAATATTTTGAAACAAAGATATATGACAATAGTGATGCGCCAACTCTTCCTGGAACAGGACGATTAGGCAAGTGCATAATTTGTACTCCGCGCTCTGCTTCTGTTACACAAGCATATTTAGGACGAACTATTCTATGTACATAACATGTCGCTGAATTATATTCTAACGTCTCGCTAACTTCTTCGCCAATTTTTTTGAGGCCACAACCACAAGGGCAGACCCTCTCACTCTTAGGAATATCACGATACTCTTCTTTTCTTTCGAGATGTTCAGGAAATGGTTGGCGCTCTTGGCCGCTTGATCTTTTTTTACGGCCATACGTAACTATCTCTGTTTCAGCATCGACATCACTTTCTTCCTTAAGAAGTAATGGATCATCAAAGAGGTCAATGTCATACTCAGTCTTTGTCGGAGTACCTTTTTCTGATTTTTGACCAAAGTATTGTTTTTGTAGCCATGAGAGCTGTTCTTTCAAACGTTCATTTTCAGCAAGAACAGCATTATGCTCTTCAGCAGAATATGTTTCTTTAGCCGTGGTTTGATTTACTTCTCTCATGCACCAAAAGATAAAAAGTATTATTCTCTCTGTAACCCAAAACGCTTATGTTGAGAGCTATTTTGCAACTCAATCCCTTTTAGAATAAGGAGTAGATCAGATGACTCAAACTCTTGAGAGTTCACTTCATCAGTATCAAATACTGGTAGATGAAAAGTGCCTTCTTCAAGACGCTTGTAGTAAATTGAGAAACCCGATTTGTCCCACAACAAAACTTTGACCATTGATTTCGTTTTATTGAAGAATACGAATAAGTCGCCAGACGTTACATTTTTCATCATGAGCTCACTCACCATTGAGGCGAGACTATTGAAGGATTTTCTCATGTCCGTTGGACTCGTACAGATGTGTACTTTGGTCATTGGATTAAGGCTAAGCATTGGGGACCTGCATTAGCTTTGCAATGAGCTCAATTTGAGTGTCAGAGTCGACTCTAGCCTGAATGCCATTGGGGAGTTTAATTTCAAGTGATGCGAAATCCGGCTCAATTTGACCGACAAATCCGGTTTAAAATGACCGATTTTTCAACCAACCAAACTTGTTTAACAAAAAAATGACATCTGTACTCCATAACTCAAATGAATTATGGAGTACAGATGTCGAGACAAAGGTTGAAAATGAATAAAGCTATTCAGATACTCAAATACCATTTTGACTCAAAACTGAGCAACGAAAAAGTTGGCCTAGCAGTTGGAGTCTCGAAGGGAAGCGTTAACAATTGTTTACAGCGTTTCAAAAATTCAAATATTAACTGGGGTGACGCAAAGACGCTCTCTGAGGTCGAACTTGAAAAAGTTCTATTTCCTATAACTCAATTGCCACCAAATAGCGCTCTACGCAAGGGTGATGTTTTTCCAGACTATCATAAGACTCAAATTGAAATGGGACATCCTCAAGTGACTCTTCAGCTTCTGTATGATGAGTTTAAAATGAAGAACCCCAATTGCATTGGTCGCAGTCAATTTTATGACGGCTACAAGAAACATGTTAAAACCACCAAAACAGAAATGCATGTCGACCATAAGGCGGGCGATAAGTTTTTTGTCGATTACAGTGGGGACTCCATTGGATATTACGACAGAGAGCGTGGTGAGTACGTTGATACAGGGCTATTCGTAGGCACGTGGGGAGCAAGCTGTTTTACTTATGCAGAAGTTACAGAAAGTCAAAAGAGCGAGGACTGGGTGTATTCACATGTTCGTGCTTTTAAATATAGCGGATGTACACCGGCAGCAATTGTTCCAGACAATCTCAAGTCAGCAGTGATCAAGCCATGTATCTATGAGCCTGAATTAAATCCTCTGTATAAAAAAATGGCTGAACACTACAGCTCTGCGGTTTTACCTGCAAGAGTTAGAAAGCCTCAAGATAAAGGTATTGTTGAAAATCATGTACTTCATATACAGCGCTACATTCTTGGAAGACTTCGTAATCATAGGTTTTATAGTCTTGCAGAAGTTAATGAAGAAATCAGAGAACAGCTGGAGGCCTTCAACGACCTGCCAATGAAAGGATATGGTGGCATGAGTAGGCGGGAACTCTTCATGGAGCTCGATAAAAAATACGCTCAAGATTTACCGCCTGATGCGTTTGAAGTTACGCACATAAAACAAGGAGTTCGGGTTGCCCCCAATTATCATATTCAGTTTAAAAAACATCACTATAGTATCTCTCACATACTTGTTGGCGAGCGGGTTGATGTATATCAAAAAGGCAATGTGATCGAAGTGTATCATAAAGGTGTCCATATAACTCGACATCAAAAATCGAGTAAAAGTATAGTGGCCACTCATTTGAGACACCTTGCCTA
>JAOPTW010000031.1:0-19178 GCA_051532035.1 Fibrobacterales bacterium
TTTCCTGTTCTTCTATAGCCCATGCTATTACTGTAACGAGTGCTGAAAATACCAATGTAACACAAATGAGTATTACCCGTTAGGTTCGCCTTTTCTGGTATGACAACTTACTTTCCTTCAGATCCTTCATATATGTATAGTATATCACAAAACAAATATTTAGACAACAGATACAAAGGACAATTTAGATACGTTGAATATACGTATAGTCGCCCTGAGGGGCACTTTCTATTGTAGTTTAGTTTTGAGGTAAAGAAGAGACCATTATTATGATCCAAGTTTCGATGATAACGCTCTTGCTTTTAGCTCTCCCCCTTGTCTCAGGTCAAAATATCCGGCTGGCATGATTGATACCCAACTATACTACCGGCTTCGGATGTCTCACATGTTCTGCCACTATATTCATTCCGCAGATACTATCATCGGCCTCTCGGCCTCCCTGTTCTGAGATTCGATACACTGCACCGCTGAGCGTTGCCCTGAGGATATCAATCACCTACAACGTATACAATTTTCTATATCCTCAATATCAAAGAATTCATAATAATGAAGTTCTTCAATATCATCTTCTGAAATACCGGCATGCTGCTTTACACTTGAATACAGATCCTTAATATCATCTTCATAAGTCCTGTCAAGCAAATAAGTAGCCCCTCTAAGATGTCTTAAGCTTAGTTCATGGTCTGTATTGTATGACACTTCAAAATCATTCCCATTTGTTACAAATGTTTCAATGGAAGGAGATAACATATCTTCTTGAAAAACCCTCAATACATCAACTGTACTATCCATATGAAAAATAAAGTTCAAATAGTCGTGATTCCCCACTGTCCAATTCGGCGTATAAGTAATTGTGTCACCAGCACTATATGTATATTCTGGTGCTGAAATTTCACCCTTTACCTGCACAATCTGTTCATTTAATTCCCCCAATTCATTAACAATATATCGTTGTTTGATACTATCCTGAAAGAAAAATCCTACAATAGATAAACTATCTTCAGCCGTTTGTACAACAATATGGTCATAATAAGAAATGCATACGGTATCACTATCATAGTCTACCTGATATAATTGTGTCCCGTTATGGTCTGTATTGTGAACACGTATGTTTGGACAATCAAAAGAACCCGTATCGCCTGTTTCCTTATTAGTATAAGTAAATGAAGCACTCCACATTTCAGATACGTGACGAATTGTAAGATCTTTCTTGGTAATGAATGTGAATGCTGAAGATACTCTTTTTAAATATATATCCCCAGTAGAATCCTGTTTAACATTATTCTTTATATACTCTTCTAGATCAAAAGTGCTACCATTTTGATGATCACCAAAATATTTATCACATGCATTTTCTTTTAGCGGAGCCTCTGATGATTCAATGTTTTGTTCCTGCATTTCATCACTCAACTCCGACTCACTACTTGATGATTCTAAACTACTCACAAAATCACTACTTGAAGTCTCATGCTCTGCTTTTTCATGCTGTGTATCTAAAATCATATTACATGCTACACACTGAAAAATAATTATGAGAAATCCCAATAAATAAATACGCATCAAATAACCTCCATGGGCTTAGTAAATCCTTAAGATACATATAACTATTACAGTACCGATGATAAGAATACTTAGAGGCAACAAAACCTTGCAAACAGCGATGTAGATATTAAATTATGCAAAACGGACATTTTGCCTGAAACATACCGATAGTCATTGAAGTGTAGGGATGTCAAAATCGCCTACTTAACTGATAATCCGACTGCTGTATGAGTAATTTCATTATCAGGAGTGAGTAGCATAACATCTCCTGCAAAAGAGCCAACTTGCAAACCAACAATGTTAATATGTATCTCAATATCTTGATTGGGTGCTATAGTTTCTGAAATATTGAATTCATAAAAGTTAGAACTTTTTCGGATTGATTTAATGTTGTTACTTTGACCTACGATATTCATGTTGTTAATAAAAGAATTGTAGATATCAATACTTTCTAGTGTTTTACTTTCGTTACCTCTATTTTGTACTTGGAAGGAAATAGTAGCTGTATCGCCGAGTGCAATTTCTTTTGGTATTATCGTGTCAATTAAAAAGGGTGGAGATTGGTTTGTGAAAGTAAAAAACCATATTGCCAGTGCGACTACAAGTAATGCAATAAAAGACAAAAAAGATAATGTAATAATTTTAAATATTTTAAATGTGGGATTGTGTTTGTTTTTTGTGTTCATTAATGTCTCGGTTTCCCAATAAAGGTTGTGTGTTGAATTAAATGTTTAAGTTGTGCACACGCAAGGCTAACTCTTATTATACATAAGGTAAGTTTATACCATACAAAATACCAATTTCATCAACAGATCCCAACCCCGATATCCCAGTACCTACTAATATCTTAAATGAATGCGCTATCCCCTGCTAACAGTCAACTGCAGTACCCGAGCTCCACAGAAAACATAACTCACCTAACGAGCCCCCAAAAGGGCATCTATGCCACCCCTACTGTACCGTCCCCATCCCTGAAGGTGAGAATGTCTCACCGGCAGAACTCCACCGCTTGTATTCTAAGATGCACCCGAATCACTGAATTCAGGTATAGAGGAATGATGTGATTGGGATAGTTGTTTTTAACAACCGACACAACACAGAGACTGAGTTGTAGTTGAGTACAGAAATGTGTTTAGTTACGGTGTAAAGCAAAGGCCATTATTTTTTGTGTTGCTGTAACGTCCCTAAAACAAATATCGAACAGAAAGAGAGTACTCCTTAACAAACAATTTGCCAAGCTCTGCATTATCAACATAATCACCCCGCAACAACACAGTATCACTCAAAGGACGCAGCCCCCGTTTATATCTATAGAGAAGCTGCACCGAAGGCGTAACCACAGCACCCGCCCCCATAATCAGACCATAACTATATGACTGTATTGACACTTTTGAATCCGATAGTCCTTCGCTCGCCTGCTTCTCCCCTGAGTACACCTCACTGTGAAGAGGGACTGAAATAAACCCACCCGCCTGTACAAAAGCAGTACTCAATACCGGATGTTCTACAGTAAAGGGAATACCAAGTAAATGCTGATCAATGTTAAGTACTTCATAGTACAACGGTGTAAAAGACGATGCATTGTCTAAGGTAAGATTATTGGTTATAGATCTATATCGGTATTCAATACCTAATTCAAAAGTAATAGCATCAATAGAATATCGAGTAAACATCCCAACCCCCATACTTGTGGTAAAGTCAGACTCAAAAGATACAGATGGCTCTCTTTCAGTACTATATTCTGATACCATCGAAATATCAGTACTCACTCCAAAACAAATATCTGATTGTGGCTCTTTTACTGAGCCTTCATCATTAAGCTGTTCTACCAATGAGAAGGTATACCCTATTCCTACATAAGGAAATAATGGGTACTCAACCGTGTGTTTTTCTTTATTAAGAGTCCCTAGAAACAGCCGAACCCCTCCATCTACAAAAAAGCCAGAGTTCTGATATTGCAAACCAAGTACTGGTGTCACACTCATAGGCCGGGGATATCGAGCCTCATTTCTATCCCTAAGTGGAGTACTCGTATTATTTTCAAATCCAGGTGTTGGGTCCCCAGGACTTACGCCGCTACCCTGGTCAATTTCGTGACTCGTCAGATGACCCAATTCCTCGTCATACAATTCACTCTCGCCAAAACTACCATTTAACTCAATAACCATTGAAAGGTGATCAGTCATTCTCTTACTGAACCCAACAGCACCATTCCATACATATCCATACTTAAGATACGAGAAACTCAAATCAGTATTCAATACTCCTTCAGGAGTGATCATAAAAGAGCCGAGTACCCCAACCCCAAATCTATCATAATCCCAATTATATGCCTCTTCAGTACTCAAAACAGATATTCTACGATAATACTCATCACCTACATCTAAGCTATAGGTCCCAAGTAGAGAAATTAATGTACGACTATCCATTGATCGATACACTAATGTTTTGACTCCGAAAAAAGTGAGTGCATCATCACTCAAGCTTAATTTTTGGGTACCTAATAGATATGAGACCTTTCCCCCATAATCAACGGACACTACATGTAGGTAGCCACTATAGGTCTGTATGGCAACACTGAGACCACAGTTGACAGATGCTGAGGGAATAAGAATGAGCGCATCATGTTCTCTGCAAGGAGCCGACACCTCTGATGCACTGACACATTGGAAGATGATTCCCAGTACCAGTATAGTATTGCGTAGGGTTATTTTTTTCATTGATACCACAAGAGCTCATTATAAACAAAAGACGATTAATGGTATAGATTTAGCAATTGCAAGTATTGATTTAAAGAGAGTAATCACTATAGGCCATTCAATATGAGCATGGTCAAGATCAACACCGACTCCCTCAGCCCACTTTGTACCAAATACATTGGGGGTATACCATAGCCATCCTACAAGAAATGATATTTCTAATCCAACTATTGCTGCGAGTCATTTTACTCCTAAGCGAGCACTCAACCACAATCAAACCACCCTTCAGATAACAAAAACCCAAAACGACAGAGGTATCGGGAAGAACCACTGAATTCAGGTAGTGAGAAATGGGTGATTCGGGTAGTGGTTTTTAATAACCGGCACAACACAGAGACTGAGTTGTTGTTGAGTACAGAAGTGTGTTTAGTTTCAGGGTAAAGAAGAGACCATTATTATGCCCCAAGTTTCACTGATAGCGTTCTTGGTTCTAGCACTGTGTGCTCTATTTTTTACTCGACTTGGGGGGACATATAGATGTTATTTGGCGCTCATCCCCTTCAATTAACTCATTTTGGAGTTTGAATCACTCCATCATAAACTTCTACTAGTGAGAGCTGAAGATTGTCACCAACGTTATATTCAATGGAGTAATTAACCAGAGCTTCAGGCTTGAAATTAATCAAGTCTAAATCCGTAACTTTAATCTCTTGGTAATTAACGGGTGGTATTTCAAGTATTGTAAAAAAGGGGTATTCTTTAAGCACAGCTTTTGCGGGTGTCCAGATTTCAAATTCATGACCTATTAATGGCAAGTATATGTCATACAAAAACTCTTTAGGTGAGTATTTTGGAATAATTTCATCGAAAAATATATTCAAAACTTGATCAAGGTTACTTGGTCCACACATGATTTCAAGTACTGAGTTATCAGTTTTTATGAAATACCAGTCAAGTGGATTGTTAGGATTTTCATTGCTTTGATTGACTATTGCTGCTTGCAAAGAAGTGTCTTGTAGGTCAAATTTGATTATCCAACCTGGGTTATCTAACGTATCAATGGAGACGCCAAATGAATGTTCCCAATCACCGTTACAATTTGATCGATACCATTCTTGTAGTCGCTCAATAATATTGATCATGGCGTGTATCCCTTTCTGAGATGGTTAATTCTTCGCATAGCCGAATAACTCTCATTATACAGAAGTTAAGTTTATACCATACAAAATACCAATTTAATCAACAGATCACAGCCCCTACATCCCAGCACCTACCATTATCATAAAACCCCCAAGGAACACCTATACCACCCCTACTATATCTTCCCCATCCCTGAAGTTGAGAATGTCTCACGGACAGAACTCCACCGCTTGTATTCAAAGATGCAACAAAACCACTGAATTCAGGTAGAGAGAAATGGGGTGATTAGGGTAATGGTTTTTAATAACCGGCACAACACATACACTGAGTTGTAGTGGAGTACAGAAGTGTGTTTAGTTTCAGCGTATAGAAGAGACCATTATTATGATCCATGTTTCGCTGATAACGTTCTTGGCTCTAGCACAGTTTATTAGCTCAGTCCTTACCCTAAGACAAAGACCGAGCTGTAGATGGGCTATTCAAATAATTCGAGAAGTTCTTTAATTAGACTAACGGCTTTAATAACCAACTTCAACATTTGAGTAGATATATTGAGAAACCTCATAATACAACCTCATGAACAAAGTTATAAATCAGTGTAAGTCCTGATTATATAGACCTCCGAACTCTTAGTTAAAAGTAGTTGCGGGTGATGTAATTAAATATTCACTTTTTATCTAGAATTGAAGTGAAAGTACAAAGCACTTCTGCCTCCACTCAAATGGTGGGAATTTGATGTTAAGCCCTTAGGCCTCTGCGAGCGTTTTGATTGAACAGTGCAGGAACAAACTAAATATAACAAATGTTTTAGAAAGTGTCAGAATGATTTTCAGTTCGTGTTATGACGTAAACCCCGTGTCTAGCACTGTGTGCTCTATTTATTAATTGACTTGGGGGGACATATAGATGTTAGCCTGCAGGTGAGATGATACCCCACTAATTTTTTGCAGTATTCCACGCTTCATTCAGGACTATGCTAGCTTCCTGCGCTAAATTTTTAAGCTCGTCCGTTGCATTGAAATCAAGGTTTAAAATATTATCAGCATCTAATATGTTAAATGTTTCTACGATTAACTTCCTAAATTTCGAATGGTCATTTTTGACTTCATCTATTTCAGGTTTTAAGTGTAAAAGTACATATTGACTTTTAGCCCCTGCGTCTAGATAAATTGGGCCATTATCATAAGCATAATCTCTCATTATTGTGATTTTTTCCACTTGAGATAGAGCTTCATCGATTGACTTATACTTGCTTTTAAAACTTACAAATGCTGTTTCTATGTAATGGTCATATTCTGCATATGCTTTCCTTAAAGACTGAATCCATTCTATTCTAGCTTTACGAATAATATTGGTCTTTTCTCTTTTTGTAGCAAACCATGCGGTTAATAAAAGTCCTAAAATACTAATTACGGCAGTAACAATGGGCTGGTAATGTTTGTACCATGGTTGATCATCTTGTTGTGAAGTCAAATTAATGAGTTTATTGTTATTGATTTTTAATGCTTGAATTTCAGACTCTAAGAATTTGACTTTAGGAGAAGGGGTGTTGTTTTGGGTCTGATTTTGAGGAAAGCTCAGACCAACCAAAAGAAAAATAATCAAATAAATTTTAAGTATATAATTTGATTTCATAAATAATCTCCGTATGTCGTTTTGGTAAAGCTAAGAAATAAAGTAAACTACTGCCAGGCTAACTCTAATCATACAGACGTTAAGTATATACCATACAAAATACCAATTTCAGCAACAGATCCCAGCGTCTATATTCCAGTACCTACTATTATCATAAAAAGAGTATGCAATCCCCTTTCTAACAACCATCCGCAAAGCCCGAAACAAAACCGATGCCATGAGAACCACTGAATTCAAGTAGAGAGAAATGGGGTGATTGGAATAGTGCTCTTGAATAATCAGTACAACACAGAGACTGAGTTGTAGTTGAGTACAGAAGTGTGTTTACCTTCAGGGTAAAGAAGAGACCATTATTCTGATCCAAGTTTCGCTGATAGCGTTCTTGCTTTAAACACAGCTTGTTATGCTGGTGTTTCCGTCTTAGAAGAATTTAATGACTACTTGTAATACAGTAACAATCATTAATAGTGGGCCAATGATTTTAAAGATGGTCAGTGTTCTATCTTCGTATTTTGAAATTCTCTGAGGAATTAATTGAAATCCTAATGCTATCATTATAATCGATCCCAAAATAGGGATAACAAGATCTAGGTATTTAAAAATCATGGGAACCTTATTTGAGTTATAATGTTTTTAATGATGAGCTTCCAGTATAACTTTTAGTATACAGAAGGTAAGTTTATACCATACAAAGTACCAATTTCAGCAACAGATCCCAGCCCCTATATTCCAGCACCTACTATTATCATAAAATCATCATGCAATCCCCTGTTACACCCATCTGCAAATCCTGACCTCGACAAAAAATATAACTCATCTAAAGAACCCTCTATTGAATCTTCCCTATCCCTGAAGCTAAGACTGTCTCACCAACAGAACTCCACCGCTTGCATTCAAAGATGCACCAAAACCGCCACTCTACATAGTAAAGCACTACCACCCTTCAAATAACAAAAAACCGAAACGGCAGAGATGCCGGAAGAACCACTGAATTCAGGTATAGAGAAATGGGGTGATTGGAGTAGTGGTTTTTAATAACCGGAACAACTGCAAGACTGAGTTGTAGTTGAGTACAGAAGTGTGTTTACTTACAGGGTAAAGAAGAGACCATTATTATGATCCAAGTTTCGCTGATAACGTTCTTGGTTGTAGCACTGTGTGCTATGTTTTTAGTTGACTTCGGGTGACATATAGATGTTATATAGCTGTTTCAAATATAAGCTACTTGTATATCAATATTACCACATAGTAACTTTACTGGGCGTCTCATGAATGAACAAATATTCTCTAGTTTTGTATGTCTTATTATTCCATGTGTATTCAACGTATACTTGAAAATTAATGGTTGCATTACCATTGATGACGTTGTTTATAAATTGTTGACGCTCCTTTTCCCAATTTTTATTAATAGGTGAAAACGCCATATCTGGTACGATAGGGACATTAAATATTATTTTATTATTAGGCGTTAATTCTTTAACTCGTTTTACAAAAACAGTACCTTTAGGATTCAAATATTCAATATACATGGAAACATCTGTCGCTGTTGATTTGCCAAAATTTTTCACTGTTATATGGTAATTATTGCTTTTTCCTGGTGGCAAAATAATATCTTCAATAATATTTAAGGTCGGTCTATTTGATTTTTCAAATTGTTCAGCGTTCTGTTTTTTAAGTTTTAAAGTGAGGTCGATATTTTCTTTAATTTGTAACGAAATACCATCAGCATTGTCAATTACGGTTTCAGTGCCTTCTAAAATTTTATTTTGATTTGACAAAGAGTTATTTTGAAATTGTTGAGATACTTGTTTTTCTGCCATAGACTCTATTTTTTCAAGTTCATGCAATTTAACATTTGCAATCAAACTGACAATGCCACCAAGTAAAACTCCAATAATTGGAGCTGCCCAAATAATTATTTTTAAAGTTAAAATTGAATTCATTGAGGGTCCTTTTATAACCTTTCCAATATTAATAGTGCTGTACAACTCTCATCATACAGAAGATAATTTTATACCATACAAAATACCAATTTCATCAACAGATCCCAGTCTCTATATTTCAGTACCTACTATTATCTTAAAATGACCGCGCAATCCCCTTTCTAACACCCACCTGCAAAACCCGAAACAAAACCGATGTTATAAGAACCACTGAATTCAGGTAGAGAGAAATGGGGTGATTGGGGTAGTACTCTTGACTAAACGGTACAACACAGAAACTGAGTTGTAGTTGAGTACAGAAGTGTGTTTATTTACAGGGTAAAGAAGAGACCATTATTATGATCCAAGTTTCGCTGATAACGTTCTTGGTTCTAGCACTGTGTATTCTATTTTTTACTTGACCTGGGGGGACATATAGATGGTAGCTGTGAATGCGAGTACAGAGTGTCTTTTAAAAATATCCAATATATCTAAGGTATGCGGAAAATAATAAGAATCCTCCACCAATTATGCCTTTAATACCCCATAGGGTTTCAGTCGTAGTGTCTGGGTCAGATTCTGATTTATAAATTATATAAATGGAAAGTACAATGAAGGATAAACCCAATAGAACAATCAATAATGTTATAAATGCGCTAATCATGCTTTGTGAAATTCCTTAAGTGTCTAAAAGAACGTTTTCTTAGTTGGCTTTAAATAGCTTCGCTTCAGTTTGTAAAAAGCAAAAATCCCTGTGCCCATTGATATAGAAGTTATTACCCCTTTGATCTGTAGCTCTAAGATATTCGCTGTAAAATTGATTGTAATTGCCACAAGAAATAGCACAGTGAATACAACTATAAATGTGTCTCTTAAAGTACTGCTCTTATAAAACACAAAATATATTGTTAACATCCATGCAAAAGGAAATAAGAATGATAAAACGATATCAATAATCTGTGATAATTCCATTGTTTCCTATTTGATTGACTGGACAGCTAACTCTTACCATACAAAATACCAATTTCACCAACAGATCCAAGCCCCTAAGGTATTGGACACTAAAGTGTAACCTATCAATACTTATGTGTATCCCACCGATTCATTAATGCTATCCATAAAAAAACTAAAAAATGAAGGGAATGATAACTTTCTCTCTATTCATGGTCACATAACCAGAGTGCGCAACGTCTAATCATTATTACAATTCAAATAACCTTTAGTACAAATGGATACTTCTCATGGAACCTTATACTATACGACCTACAATTGGAATTGACCACATATTTTTCGGCATTGAAAAACGGGAAATAAAAGATATGCTGGGCAACCCACCCTCACAAGACCACTCGGATGACCGCGCATCGTTCTACACTTGGAGCTACGATCAGGGCGGACTCGAATTTGAATTCTGGAAAGAGCGCACCTATAATCTCGCAGCTATAGATATTTTTGAGAGTGACATAATACTCTTTGATCAATACATTCCCGCCAACGTACACATTACGCTCTTCAGAAATTTTCTCCATGACCATCTAGAGAGTAGTGATATTATAGAGGAAGAACTGGATGATATGTATGAAATCAAAATACATTCACTCGACATCTGGTTCTATTTTAGAAACTCCCTTTTAAAGCGTGTCCGACTGGTTGATTGGAGCTAAATGCATGCGCATTGCCCACTGAATATATAATACCCTATCGACCTAAAACACAGAACCTTGACAGCCCAAAGCCCCATAAAACCTATACACTCAATCAAATCAATTAACCATTCGGCTGTATAGTCAATGAATACCCTTGTATAGGACTCAATGGCACCATATACTCTGCCCTTCTTCATAAATATTCTTATGAACGACTCTGTACACTTGTTTTCTAATCGTGTAATCATCTTCGAGTGTATCCCACTCAATAATTAATGAAGCGATTCTAAAGTATTCACATTTGAGATCGCAGATGTATACTTAACAATTCAATAATTCCTTATTGTATTGATAAGCATAAGAACAGTATTCCCCCCCAGAGATACCATGGAAATACCGGAGCACTTTATGCAAATACATAGCTTAAGAAGTATCATACAGGGATACTTCAAATACGTAACGAGACTCATAGATAGACTACCAGAGGAGTGAATGGGAGTAACGAGATGGTAAATGTGGATTTCCATTACCTATCTCGGTAGGGATTTTTAAGGTATTTGTACTTATTTGGAGTGCATGGGTAGTAATCTATACTGTCCATGTACCTATCTATACCACCAAGTGAGTAACAATAGTGAACCATGAGTTTCCTTTGCTTCTATGGGCTATAGAACATATATTATACAGGGTGATACACTGTAGAATAGTGCCGGCCAAGAGTACTCTTTTATGAGTACAAACCGACATTTACATCAGACAGATAGTGATAGTATCTGCACTGAGACAAAATAGAGGCGTGCAATTATGAAAAAGAAAAAGACACCACAATCTCTGTACAATATAGATACGGCACTCATACCAGAGAGTCCGGAAGAGTGCTATACGTATATACACGATGAGATAGCAGCGACCTCTATCACAGAATTCTACGCTCCACATATGGATATTTTGAACTTTCTCTTTGAAGCAGAAGACCTTGGGTATGTTGCAGCAAAATACCGAAAACGACTGCTGGCAGCCGGATGCCCCTTGACCCTTGCTCATACACTGACAATCAGAGCTCGTGCGGGCATCCATGCCGATGTACTCTATAATGGTGGTGTGCCTCTCGATGACACTCAGCCAAGTAACTGGACCGCACGTTCACCAGAAGCCTTCACCCTGCGTACTCAAATTGTACGCCTCCTTAAACTGGTTTATAAGAGTGATCCCGTTAAGAAACGAGAATTTCAGCAACTCAACACTTCACGGGCTATGGGGAGTGTACTCCAAGATATTACCACCCTCTGTAATATAGGGAGAAGCATTGACTCCCGATCTACAAATGTCGTCCTCAATCCTGCACTTTTTGAAAAGGCAGAGGAGTTGGTTGAAGAGCTCTCAGCCCTTCAGGCAACAGTGCACTTTGCAACGATGCAGATGCGAGAGAAAAAAACAATGCGTGACCGGATTATCACCCTATTAAAAGAGCCGGTCTCTGAGATACGAGACTGGGCAGATGTCGCGTTTGGTAATGCTCCATCTATTCGGAAAAAGTTTAATAGCGCCTATGGCCGCAAGCACTATCTGAAGCGGAAGAAACAAGCCGGTTGATTGCTGTAACGTGGATGTGAGGATAGCCTACTCTAAATTCGGCTCAATTGAAGAGCGCAAGTTTTATTACTATGCCCTAAATTGTAAGAGACAGCGTACCTTCGCTAAAGGAAAATGTCTATTTCTTCTTGCATTTTATGAGCATTACAATTGCATCCACATGTTCTTTAGAGCCGTAGACATTTGTACCAGAGTAGTTCGTAACCCATTCCTTTGTTTGAGTATTTGATTCGTGCTGAATTTTAAAAGATCTTCCCTTGCATAAGTACGGAATTTCTTCAAGGCATCTGTTTCTTTTGTCATTACCTGTACACATGATTTCATATATATCATTAGATATAGGGTCAACATCAATATGTCCTCCGCGCCCCACGCATCCGAGGAAGATAAAGAGGAATGGTAAAATTCTTATGAGCATATGTTTCCTATAAGTATCAAGATTGAGTTGATCTCACACAAAATACCAATTTCATCAATAGATCCCAACCCCTACATTCCAGTACCTACTATTATCCTAAAAAGAGCATGCAATCCCCTGCTAACACCATCAAAACTGTTATAGAGTATCCATAGAGCAAAGCACTCCTACCCCTCAAGTAACAAAAAATTGAAACCACATGGACATCGGAAAACCCACTGAATTCAGGTAGAGAGAAATGGGGGGATTGGAGGGACATATAGATGTTATACATTCTGTAATACGGATATTATGGGTCGTAACAACAGAAAGCCTTTTCGCGCTCTAAACTTTTTTTAGCTTTTTTGCAATGAGCCTCATCATCATCTTTTTCTTTAAGTAATCTCCTTTGTGCGGCTTCCTCTTGAGCAATTAGTACTTGATTCGAGTCTTTTTTGAATTGGACAAGACGATATTTACTAATTGATATTTTGGCATCAATAGTAAATGAACATGTTAGACTTGTTGATATTTCAGATTGTCGTATTTGTTCGGATGTAGAACAACTCCAAAATAGTAGTGCGATAAGTAGGTAGAATAAATTGCGCATATGTATAACGAGGCTGTAGAATAATCCAATATTTGAGTCGGGATTCATCTCAGACTAGTAAAAGTTCATAGTAAATACCAAGATGCAAAATATTATAGAAATCGTAATGCAATATATTGATCTTTGGATCTCATCAAAAGCCTTCTTTACACGTGAAGGTCAGTTGAAAGGCTTCGGTCAATATGTGAGATTAAACAGCGACGTTTAAAATATCTTTCTTTTGTTTTATTTCGTGCTCAATTGCTTCTTGGATTAAGTGATTGAGTGACACCCCTTCAATAGTAGCAAGTTGGTGAGCTTGTTTGTGAAGTTCAGGGTTGATTCTAATATTGAAAGAACCTTTGTAGGATTTGTGTGGATCCTTCCCAACTTCCTTGCATAGCTTCGTGTAATCACCAACTGCGTCTTTAAACGATTTCTTCAATTCCCGAACTGAAGTTGCTTCAAAAGTTACCAAATCATTTATGCCTTCAATTTTACCATAAAAAACTTCATCTTCAGTACTAAAATGAACTGAACCAATAAAGTCTTCATAACGTATTACATCTTTCATTATAAATATCCTTGTGTTTTAAGTTCATCGTAAATTTGCCCTACAACATACTTTTTTAGTTCATTGCCAGGGTGAGGCTTGTGTAATCTTATTAAGTGGTCACTTCTTTTGTTATAAAAGGCTACCCTTGACCCTGAAGTTTTTCCCTTGTTAAGTTCTTGATATCCAAGATTAATCAAAAGAGACTTTAAGTCAGTATACTTAAAAGTATTGGGACGATTGGAAAGCTTATCAAGTAATTTATCAAGTTTAGTCATGTCTTAAATATAAAACAAAACAATCAACGAAGCAACTAATTTATAGTTGCAAGCAAAACACTGTTTATTCTCTAAAATAGCCAGATAACGAGGCTGTAGAATAACCTAAAAACCACTTTGCACGTAAAGGTCAGTTGAAAGCCTTCGGTCAATCCTTGTAGGTATTGCGAATAATACTCCCGTGGGTCGTATAATTTGGTGCAGAGCCATTTGAGAATAAGTTACCGATACAGGGAGCAATGGGGTGATTGGGGGGACGTATAGATGTTATAATTTTTTGCTTATCTCAGCACGATGTATCAGAGGACAATAATCTATTTGTCATATCTTTTCGGCACTTGTGGGTCGTATAATGGGCAGTCAAAGGTGATCATTACTTCAATAATTCTATTCATGTCACTACCATTCATTCCATAGCAATCAAACCTTAAAAATTGCCTTGTGGTCGATATTTGAAATGCACCATCACTAGCCTGGTTTTCAAAGTCAACGCCACTATCGTCAATTATCCAGTCTTTAAACTCTTCTTTTGTTTTCAAAATAATTGCACCTATTGGCAGCTCTTCTAATCCATCAACAATTAATTCCTCCGAACACTTTTCGTAAACATCCTGATTATCCAGATAGACTTCTTTTTTGTATTTCCAAAAATTTAAATCGTAGCTCATTATTTCTCTTTAGTTTAAGTGGCGCACTCTGGCAATAGTTGCGAGGTTTACAAAAATTATAATTCTCATCATAAAGAAGGTAGTTTATACCATACAAAATACCAATTTCACCAACAGATTCCAGTACCTACTATTACCCTAAAAAGAGCATGTAATCCCCTGCTAACGCCATCAAAATTGTTATAGAGTATCCCCAGAACAAAGTACTCCCCCTCTAGTAACAAGAACTCAAAAAACACCGAAGCCGGGAGAATCCCTGAATTCAGATATAGAGGAATAAGGTATTGGGTTAGTAAATTACCCCACTGCATATTCACAAATTAGGTGATAATCAAGCAATACTAACCATCTCTCTACAACACCTATGACAAATTTTGACACCATTACCGATCTATATTTAAACCACAGTACTAAAACAGGTTATTTTCGACATGAGTGAACAATTAGCTATATTTAATGAGAGAGCATTATCAGGGTTCGACATGGACTTCCAGAAGCATATCAAAAACATGAGTACCAGTGAGCGACTTAACGCTATGGAACTTCTCTGGAATTCTTTGCATAGTGAATCTGAAGAAATTGCATCACCAGACTGGCACCAAGAGATTTTAGAAGCTCGCAGCCAAAACCCCCAAAAAATGTATACGCTCGATCAAGTCAAAGACCAGCTAAAATAATGCAGATATCTCACATTGTATTTACAGAAGCAGCGTTTAAAGACCTGCGTAGTTCTCAGAATTTTTATACAACAATTGCAACCGAGCTTGGAGACTATTTTAAACAATGCTTGCTCAATGACATAGAGGCACTTCAGTTTTTTGCCGGCATACATTCGAAACACTTCGACTATTTTCGCCTACTAGCCAAAAGATTTCCCTATGCAATATATTATACCCTAGAAGAATCTACTGTGACAATCGTAGCGATTTTGGATATGAGAAAAAATCCCATTACAATCAAGCATAGACTTAAGTAATAGGAGTGGGTAATTAAATAGTATATTTAATGTCGATAGAACCACTGAATTCAGGTAGAGAGAAATAGGGGGATTGTTCTGCCGACTACAACCGTATTGAAAGTACATATAGAGGAGTCCACTCATGATCAGCATATTCGAATTCCATCCCACAACGCCACAAAGTTCGTGAGTTAAAAAATGTGAGGTTTTCCACAATAAGATACATACCGGTAGTATGTACATTATTACTATGCCCTATTGAAGAGGGTACCATATTATTTCGTTCACTGTTTTGTGTGTACATTGGGCTAAAGAATTCTGGTGTTTGCGGAGAATTATCTGCTGGCACGTTACGGAGAAGACCGTGATATTCCATAAGAATATACGGGTTTTTAATAACACTTGAAGAGCCAAAAGAGAACTTTTGTTGGGTGAATTTTAGTGAAAATTCTGCCACTGCACTTACAGAGCTTTTTGAAGCGGTATTATTATGAGGGGCATTCAAATATCCTGTTATACCACCACTCACTAGTATACTGTTATCGATATCACCATATACTTTTACCTTTGAACTTAAAACGGTATACCCATAGTCAACCATTTCATCTTCATCTGCTATTGAGTCATACACAAGTTTCTGATTAAAGAGCAGTTCTGGTGAAATAGAAGCATACAGCCCACTATTTACTCCATAGATACCATACTCTTTATCAGAGTATTCCAACCCAAGGGCTAGATGAGCAGATGTATTAAATAAGGTCCATTTATTTTCAGTAAAATCTCTACCGGCCCACTGATATTCTCCCCCAGAGTAATTACCTGTTGCAAAGAGTGAAAACAGAGTGCTGAGCTGAACTTCAGAATTCAGATAAAAATTAAGGAAACTGTTTCGAAGAAAAAGGTCCATGTCAACACCATTCACTGTTTGAGTATTGTCTGCTTTTTCATATGTCCAGTTTGTTACCGTAACTTCAGAACTAAGATATGGCGTAAATGCTGACGTTGAAATCCCAAGATTTATCTCAGAATCAATTTGGTCACTATAATTAAGTGGTTTATCCTTTTCTGACACATTAAGAGGCCCTGTATACAGGTCAAGCCCCCCAAATAATGAGGTCCTGCCATCTGGTGTTTGAAAGCGCAACCCCATACCGAGCCCTACTTTTGTACCTGATTTTCGCGAGTTCTGCGTGGTATCTAATGGTGCATAATTTAAGTTAAGTGAAAAATTATACCCCAAAAAGCGCAGCCTATTTACCCGCTCATCAATTTGTTTAGGAGTAGTACTTTTGAAATCAGCCTTAAAATCAAATGTTTTAATCCTTGAGTTCTCCATATACTCATCGCTATATGCAACTTCAACCGATTCAAGCTTTTCTTTAGCAACAACAAAGCCATGTTCAGTATACTCAGTATAGTATACGTGATTATTGAAATAATAGGGTTCAAAAGCACCACCTACCACCGACGTCAACTGTTCAATTGGCCCATCGGGTAATCTCTTTTGATAAATCTGATGACTCCCCGAATAGTTTGCAGAAAAATATATTATGCCATTGTGCACCACTGGATCTCGCTCATCATATTCTGTTTGTATCATTGGATCGAGCTGAGTAGAATCTTCATTAACCGTATAGATATCTTGTCCCAGGTTTGTGATAGCAGTGACAAGAAGAGTAGAATCTGAACAGGCAAGTGATACGAGATCCATTGAGTGTTCCGCTTTATATATATGTCCATCTAACTCATTCACAGACTTAATAAACTGACTCCCATTTTTTCGTACTATAACATAGACCCTATTATTACACGGCTGTACCGCATATACTCGTTTCCCAATTACTACAGGTGTAATCTCTTTCCTTGAAGTATTATATCGAAACAGATTATTTGTAAGGTGTTTATAGTCATTATACTCACCTTGAATATAGTACAGTATATCTCCATGTAATACCGGTGGTCTATATACCCCTTTAGCTATACGTTTTTCTTCACCATCACGACGACTATACAGAGATGTTGCCCCATAATCATTCTCTTTAGAAGACAATAAAAAATACTCCTTCTCTGTTTGCACTATCCCCCGTTCAACGAGGTATCGATTGTATTCTGGCACTTCTGATATTCTATCCGATTTTTTGAGGCGAACCTGCGAACCATATTTTTCTGAAAGGCTCTTTTTCCATTGATCAAATACATCTTCAAATGGTGCATTAAAATAATCTTCAATTGCAGTTTTCAAACCTACTTCTTTCCCCTCTGCTAACACTCTCTGAAACCCAGAAGCTGTAGTCTGCCTATAAATAAATCGCATAAAACTATACCCCTGATTGTAGATCCCCTCCATTGTTCTTGAATCCTCGGAATACGTTTTGAGATGTGGAAGGGGAATCAATGCATCATTGAGGTATCGTATACGCTCATGCATAGCTCTGTGAGAATCCCAATATTCCCACCCCGCCAATTCTGCACCAAGTTGTGCCATTCCTTCAACAAGCCACTTCTCTTCATTGTTTCGAGAATAGTTAAAGCGCCCAACCATAGAATAGGGCAACCCTAAAGCTGTATTTTTATGATCTGCATATGAACGCGCCTTTAAACCAAACCCAAGAAAGCTAGTGTCATACCCAAGTTTCCTCAGACTAAAAATATGTGATAATTCATGAGCAATGACTTCTCTTAACCAACTACTGCTCCCTCGTAACAATGAATTAGATGATGGTAAATAAATTCCTATCCAGTTTTTAAACCCATAGGCATATCCATTAGAGTAATCAGCCTCATCGCGAAAAACAACAACAGTTTTTTCATCGAGTGTAAAATCAAATATTCGTGTAAGTCTTTCGTAGCTTTCTTCACAAATAGAAGCGAGATGGTTTATTTGAGTATTTTTTTCTGTATCAATAGCATACACAAAGTGCTTTGATTCATAATTAGCATACTCCTGACTCAAACCATTTGTATACAATGCACACAATAGGAAACATATCAACATAAAAGCCGGGGTAACCGATCTACGATTAACTATCATAGAGTATTCCTTAAGTGGGTAGAGTTAGAGGATTATATAAAAGGGGATGTAAACACGGGTAACCGAAGGTAGAAAATAACAGTAGAACTGTGAATGGTTACCATCAGTAAGCAAATACAGCCATCCTACCCCCTACCACAAACCCATTTCAAACTGCTCTCAATTTGAGAACACTATATTACATTGCTCGTACGTACTTCAATATAAAAAGAGTAGCTAAATGCTATTTTATACATATTGAACGTTAAGGATACTCTTATGAAAAAGCACATTCTCACATTATTAGTTATTCCACTAGTACTTACTCAATGTATAAGTAACGCACCAGAAGAGACATCTCAAAATGAGTCATCAAGCGCCTTACAACAAGAGAGTTCAAATGAATCCACAAGTAGCGAAGCAATGAATGATTCTTCAAACGACAGAGTATCATCAAACGACAATCCACTCGAGAGTTCGAGCAGTGAGACTGATTCATCTGAGCAACCAATCAGCTCTTCAGAACCGGGAACATCTTCAGAAAGCTC
>JAOPTW010000032.1:0-85545 GCA_051532035.1 Fibrobacterales bacterium
AAGGACGAATTTTAAGCTACTCAACCTCTAAAGAGCACGAATTTGTATATTTTATGTACAAATTTAAAGCTTTGAGTCGGTAATCATGGGTGTATTTCTTACAATAGTCGCAAGTATCGTTTGCATGTATTTCACCATAAATTATCTGAAAAAGAATTTAAAGCTTATTGAAGTAAAGAATAAAGAGGTTGAAAGCCAGTATACTCGGGCCTTTAATTATGCAGGAACGCTCCTTTGGTTTTTCTGTTGCGCAGTATTCTCTATTGGACTTATTGTCAATAATCTCATCATTGATTAATCTGTTTAACTCGGTTCCACAACTGATCAAGCTCCTCTAACGTTTGACTATTCAGTTCATTTTCTGAAATTTTTTCCATTTGTTTAAAGCGGCCCACAAATTTATTATTTGCTTTTCTGAGAGCTATCTCAGGATCAATCCCATATTTACGCCCTAAATTGACAACACTAAACAAAATATCACCAAATTCTTCTTCCGCAGCATCGGAAACGGGGGCATTTTGTTCATAGAGCGCCTCTGGACGATCAATATCTGTCTTAATCTCAGCTTTAAACTCGTCGATCTCTTCGGTAATTTTCTCGTATACCCCATCAGCATTGGGCCAGTCAAAACCAACCTTTGCTGCTCGGTTTTGAATTTTTTTCGCCAATGAGAGCGCAGGCATAGTTTTAGGAAGCCCTTTCATTATGGTCTTCTCTTCGGTAATACCCCGTTTCTCTTTTTCAACTTGTTTAAAAGAATCCCAATTATTCAGTACATCATCACTGGTATTAAGTTTGAGGTCACCAAATACATGGGGATGCCGATGGACCATTTTATTCGATATGGCAGAGATAACGTCTTCTATGGCAAATCGGTTCTCTTCTTCAGCTATTTGCGCATGAAAGATTACTTGTAAGAGCACATCACCCAATTCATCACACATCTCAGCATCATCACCATTCTGAACCCCATCAATAAATTCTGCAGTCTCTTCAATCAGATACTGCAACAGTGATTCGTGGGTCTGCTCTCTATCCCAAGGACACCCATCTTTACCGCGTAAACGAGCCATAATATCGATAAGCTCCTGGAAGGTATATTTTTTTTGTTCCATAATTGTGAATCCTTTGTATATTTAAATGCCCATTTGTGCACTACGGTAAAATATGACTGCTACTTCAACTCTCACTTCAGAGCTCTCCTATTGGATTGCCCTCAATGCAATTGACTCTGTCGGGTCTGCAACATTCTTTAAAATTCTCGCTCAATATCCTAAGGTTTCTGAACTTTTTTTAGCGTCATCACATGCTTTAAAGCGATTACGCTTAAAAGATAACATCATCTCTGATATCCTCAACGGTCCCAATCTTGAATATGCTAATCGTGAAATTTCAATGGCAGAAGAATACGGGATCTCGATTATCACCTTTAATTCTGATGATTACCCCCTTAATCTTAAAAACTCTCCTTATGCCCCTCCTTTGATTTATGTTAAAGGAACTCTTATCCGCGAAGACACCTATGCCCTTGCTATGGTTGGCACAAGGCGCTCAACCCAATATGGAGCCGCTGCTGCAGAATTCATCACCCAAGGAGTCGCCACTCAAGGAATCACTGTTGTATCTGGACTCGCACAAGGAATAGACCGCGCCTGCCATCAGCAGTGCATTAATATGAATAAGCGTACAATTGCAGTTTTAGGGCAAGGAATTCTCGATCTCTATCTGGGCCATTCAAAAAAAATTATTGACGATATCGCTCAATGTGGTGCAATCATCTCTCAATTCCCCTTAAACTACCCTGGCTCCACTACAACATTTCCTATACGAAATAAGGTTATTTCTGGATTGAGTAAAGCAACGCTTGTTATTGAGAGCAGCTCACGAGGCGGTGCATTAATTACTGCACGAAACTGTATTGATGAAGGAAAAGAACTCATGGCCGTACCAGGAAATATTTTTTCTGTAGCCTCTCAGGGATGCAACACTTTAATAGCCCAAGGAGCTCATCCAATTTATCACCCTGATCAAGTAGTTCAAATAATCGAAAGAAATCCTTTTCAGAGTCATCGAAATGATAACTCCCCCTTTAAACCTATTGCAGAGCCCCTGGTTAATGAGTACCCTCAACCAAAACCGGCAGCGCCCATCATATTAAATAAAGACGAACAGGCGCTTATCGAACTCATGCCCCCTGATAAAATCCATGTAGATACTCTCAGTGATAAGTCTGGTCTGCCAGCATCTCAAGTTTTATCTATATTGACACTATTAGAACTCAAAACATATGTAGCCTCTTGTGCAAATATGTTTTATCAAAAATTGATATGAAACGAATTAAGATTATCCCTCTCGCCATTCTATCGGTAACCATCTTTTTGGTGTATCGCATTTTTCTGGGATCAAACGGCATGATCAATCAATATTTTATAACGAGTCGTAATAGCGATATGCGTGAACGCATAGATAGCCTAGGAAAATTGATCATTCTGAAAGATGATGAAATTGAGCGACTTGAAAGTGATACGGCATATATTGAATTTATCGCTCGTACACAATTAGGGATGTCGATGAAAGGTGAAAAAATTATAAAATTTGTTTCACCAGATTCATCAAACCACAAGAGCTCAGAGTAGAGCCCAAGGGTTCAATTCAATTATTTTTTTGCAACAACAACGTATCCTATCTCCGATTTATCAGGAGTTAAGGATATTTTAGAAACAGTCAATGCAACATCGAGGCCTATTCCATTTTTATCTTTCTGTGTAACTTCAAGATTTAAAATAGAATCATTCCAGGTCGTCGTAACTGCCTGATCGAATGATGAGTGACTATTTTTCAGCTGTGTATGAATAATATCCATTCCTTTGGATGACACCTCTGAAGGAATAAAACCATACAGTCTCACCGCTCCTAAATTCCAAGAAAGAATCTTTAAATCTCTACTAAGAATAACCATAGGGTCAATCTGATTTGTGTCAGAAGCGGCCGCTTTTTGCGTAACCATCTGCAACATCTGCTGATTGAGACTATCTTCGGAGACTCCTATCTCTTTAATAAATTGCAGAATATTAACTTCTGCAATTCTTCGTGGCCCTTTGCCAATTCTGTCGTACGGTAATCTTCCTTGGTCCAGCCAGTTAATAACTGTCTGTGAAGAGACCTGGAAAAGTTTAGCTGCATCACCTGTAGATAACATACATTCCTCACTTCAACTCATAGCGCTTTTGAATATCTAGTTCTTAAGAAGTCAACTTGCGCTTTTTTATCTTTTATAAAAAGATTCTACCATAAAGGAATTACAAAAACAATAGTTTTTTATAAAAAGAGATATTTTAGAGGAAGGGTACTACAACTGTTGCAACCGCTTGTGCAGCAATTCCCTCTTTACGACCTACAAACCCCAATTTTTCGGTTGTCGTAGCCTTAATACCAATTTGACCAACCGTAACATTCAGTGCTTCAGCTAAACGGCGTTGCATCGCTTCTCGATGTGGATTTATTTTTGGGACCTCAGCCATCACCACAGAGTCGATAGAGATCAACGTTATGTTCTTCTCTTCCATAGTTTTTTGAATAAACTCAAGAATAGTGATACTATCCATCCCCGCTAGTGTCGGGTCAGTGTCAGGAAAAAACGTTCCTATATCGCCCAAGCCCATTGCACCAAGTATGGCATCTGCAATGGCATGGATGAGAACGTCAGCATCACTATGCCCCAGTAACCCCATTTCAAAGGGGATATGCACTCCACCAATTACACACTTACGCCCTTCAACAAGACGATGTACATCGTATCCAATACCCGTTCTATATATTTTTTCCACGATTTGCCTCCAACATTTGTTCAAATCGAATGAGATCATTCGGAGTTGTTATTTTATCATTCCACTCATTACCAGGTACAATTGAAACCGGTAATCCGAGGCGCTCCATAATTGAGGCTTCATCCGTTGGGATAAAATCACTCAGTGATGCAATATTCCCATAAGCCTCTTTGAGCTCTGTTACAGAAAATGCCTGGGGAGTTTGAGCAAGGTAGACCGTAGAGCGATCTATAGTATCAGTTACTTGGTTATTGTGAACTACTTTCACTGTATCAGTGGCAGGCTTTGCGACAATACACGACCCGTTCACTTTAACTTCATTAATGACCGCATCAATAGTCTCTGCTTGAATAAAAGGACGCGCGACATCATGTGCAAGGACATAATCAATAGTTGTACTGAGCGCGTTAACTCCGTTTTGCACCGACTGCCATCGATGTTCACCACCCGCTACAACAGTCACTGTTTGATTAGTGTTGAATTCTGATGAAAACTGGTTCACATACTCTTGTGGACAGACAAATACAATTTCTGTAATTTCAGGATGAGAAAGAAATGTTGATATACAGTGCCGATATATCTCGACACCGTGTATTGTGAGAAGTTGCTTAGGTTTATCTGCACCAAAGCGTTTGCCGACCCCACCGGCCGGCAATACGACTCCTATTTTTTTAATGCTCATTTAGAACTGAACGTTTGAATCTTTGCCGAGCTTTAACGCACGAGTTGTCATTGTAAGACCAAAACATTTAATAAATCCAGTTGCATCTTTTTGATCATAGGTTTCTACATCAGAAAACCCACCTAACTCTTCATCATATAAACTATAGGGAGAGGAGATATGTGTAGGAATGATATTTCCTTTATAGAGTTTAACGGTAACTTTACCCGTCACTACTTTTTGAGTTTCATTAGCAAATGCATCCATTGCTTGGCGCAGTGGAGTAAACCACTCACCATCATACACCATATTTGCATACGTTTGCGAAAGCTTCATTTTTTCTTGTAATGTGTTTTTATCAAGAACCAATGACTCGAGAAGTTCATGGGTTTTATAGAGCACTGTTCCACCAGGAGTTTCATATACGCCACGCGATTTAAGTCCAACGAGACGATTTTCTACAATATCAAGAAGGCCTACAGCGTTACGCCCTGCAATAGCATTAAGAGATTCTACAATTTCTACAGGACCAAGAGAATCCCCATTTAATTTTACAGGAATACCCTGCTCAAAACCAACAGTTACATACTCTGCTGCATCTGGTGACTCCTCAAATCTATTTGACATAGTGAGCATATCGTACTGATGCTCTTGCTCAGGATACTCAAGTATGCCACCTTCGTGAGAGAGGTGCCATAAATTTCCATCTTCGGAATAGATCTTCTCTTTTGAGATACCGCCGAGAGGAATATTACGTTCCTCGGCATACTCTATTGCTTCTTCACGTGAAGAAATGGTCCAATCTTCGTGCTTCCATGGAGCAATAATATCAATATTTGGATTTATCGCTCTATAGGTTAGTTCAAAACGAACCTGATCATTTCCTTTACCTGTTGCACCGTGAGCAACTGCATCAGCACCTTCAGCTTCTGCAATTTTCATCTGATGTTTTGCAATAAGAGGGCGAGCAATTGAGGTGCCCAGTAAATAGGTACCTTCATAGCGTGCATTCATTTTAAGTATAGGCCATGCGTACTCTTCTATAAACTCTTTTTTAAGGTCAAGAACATAACATTTAGAAGCACCAGTCGCAAGAGCCTTCTCTTCGAGAGCCTGAGGGTCTATTTCACCCTGCCCTACGTCTGCAGCATATGCAATTACTTCACATCCATATTGCTCTTTGAGCCAAGGAATAATAATTGAGGTATCAAGCCCGCCAGAATAGGCAAGTACGATTTTTTTATAATTCTTTTTAGCCATTGTTCACTTCCTTTTGTTGTTCTTGAAAAATATCATTTAATGTATGTAATGCTACTTGAATCTCTTCATCCGTACAATTAAGTGGCGGTAAAAAGCGGAGTACATTTGTTCCTGCTCGAAGTATCAGCAGTCCACGATCTGCACACTTTTTAATTATTTCTGCAATAGGGAGGCTCGTCTCGATACCGAGTATAAAGCCATCACCACGAACGTCACCAAGAAAGTCGTACATTGCACCTAATGTTTTTAGCCCATTTTTAAATCGAGTCGAACGCTCTTGTACACTTTCCATAAAGCCTAGCTTTGTAATCTCTTTTACAAACACTTCACCAACGGCACAAGCAACTGGATTTCCACCAAAAGTTGACCCATGGTCACCCGGCTTAATTTGAGTGGCGAGTTCATCTTTTAAGAGAACTGCACCGAGTGGAAGTCCTGCTGCAAGAGGCTTGGCAAGTGTTACTACATCAGGAAACAGGCCTACTCGATCTGAGCCAAGAAAAGCTCCCATACGCCCAAGACCCGTCTGAATTTCGTCAGCAATAATCATTACACCACACTCTGCTTGAATGCGACAGATCTCTTGTATAAATTCTGGTGTGGGCACCCAAATGCCCCCTTCGCCTTGAATTGGCTCTAATATTATAGCCGCGACGGAATCATCTATCGCTTCTGCCAACATCGCACAATTATTCCACTCGAGAGCCTTAAATCCATCGAGCATTGACCCAAAGCCTTCTTGAATTTTTGCTTGCCCTGTTGCAGCCATACCACCATAAGTTCGCCCATGAAATGAGTTATTAAATGAAATAATTTTTTTACGATTTGGCTGACCTATCACATCAAAATGTTTACGAACAAATTTTATTGCCGCTTCATTAGCTTCGGTACCCGAATTACAAAAAAAGACTTTATCAAAATCTGAAGCATTGACCAAAAGCTGGGCAAGGGCTACTTGTTTTTCGTTTACATAGAGATTACTAATATGCAAGTAGTTCTCAACTTGTTTGGCTATTGCCTCTTTAAAAGGCGCAAAGTTATGGCCTAGAGAGGTTACCGCAATCCCCCCAACAAAGTCGAGATATTTTTTACCCGCTCTGTCAAAAAGATAGGGTCCTTCACCATGAGTAAATTCAAAATCGTAACGGGCGTAATTCCCGAGGAGGTATGTATCGTTCATCTCTTTTAATGACATTGTGTACCTAACTAATTATTGTTCCGTAGTTTATTTTTCCCATTATTTGGTTTTCCAGGGACTCTGCATCTTTCCATCCAAGAATATGAACGCGTCCAATACCACTATTCACACATTCAAGACATGATTCAACTTTTGGAATCATGCCCCCTTGAATTACTTTCGAATCTACCAGCTCATCAATTTCGCCTTCATTAAGGTACGAAATAATTTCATCCCGGTTAAGTACCCCGGCCACATCACTGATAAACAAAAGTTGATCAACATTAAGTGCTCGGGCTAAAGCCGACGCAGCTTCATCTGCGTTGACATTGTAAGCATTTCCTTCCTGATCTACCGATAATGGTGAGACAACAGGGAGCCACTTCTTAGCAAGAAGATCTTCAACAAGTTGTGTATTCACGTCAGTGACCTCACCAACAAAACCAATATCATGACCCTCTTTTAATTTTTTCTGAGCAATAAGAAGCTCACCATCCTGACCGCTAATGCCCACAGTTTTACAACCACTCACTTGGAGCAATCGTACCAACCGTTTATTCATTGTACCACAAAGAGTCATCTCAACCATTTTGAGTACACTTTCATCAGTGACCCGTAGTCCATTTACAAATTCAGGGACCTCATCAAGAAGCTTCAAGTTTTCATTGATATCTTTGCCCCCACCATGTACAAGAACGACCTGATAGGACTTATTCACAAGAAGGTGAATGGCAGAAGCCAATTCTGCTAATTTCGTAGTATCAGCAGCAAAAGATCCGCCAATTTTTATTAATATGGTCTCGCTCGGTTGAGTCATTCGTTGTTCCCACATATAGTCCGAAACATTACTCCGGCCCTGTTCTAAACAGCAAAACAGTACGTTTTGCCTATATAATTCCGCCTTAAATATATAAAATTATGCACTTTTCTTGATAAACCTCAGGCCGAAACAGGCTCTTTAAGAAACATTGAAGTCAAGATTGTACTTGTTTTATGAAAATGGTGTCGTTTACATGGATTCTATTTACATTATAACTCGACAACGGCACAACACCCCAAAAACTAAAGAGGATTTAATGGCAATCAAAAAAGTATGGATTGATGAAAGTGAAAATGAGTGTACAATGTGCGGTGCTTGTGAAGCGATCTGTGATGCTGTCTTTGAAGTTCCCGAAAAAGTGATTGTACTTGATGATGCTGATCTTTCTCTTGAAGATGAAATTGTTGAAGCGGCAGAATGCTGCCCTGTTGAGATAATTAAATTTGAAAAAAGTAATCCGTAACTGTGACACCACCTTTTCTTTAAGTGCTGTTTCACAACCTTACCCCCGTTAGCACCATGATATATAAATGTCAAATATTCGTACCTGCTTTCAAAAAAAAGTATTGATTTTTTATTCAGGTTATGGGATAATAGTCTCAATAGAACAACATTGAGTGTAATAAGTCATGCCAAACGTAAAAGTAGAGCACATTAATCCATTTATTAAAGCTACTATTGAATCTTTTTCTACCATGATTGGCGTTACACTTAAGCCAGGAAAGATCCAACTCAAAGATACCGCAAGCACTATTCACGATATTTCTGGTATTATTGGCCTTTCTGGAGGCGCTCGCGGTGCCATTGCAATAAGTTTTCCTAAAGCATGCGCTCTTGATGTTGTAAGTAAATTTATTGGCGAAGAGATTAATGATATAAATGAAGATGTCACCGATGCTATTGGTGAACTCGCAAATATTATTGCCGGCTATGCTAAAAAGGATCTTACGGAATTCAGCATTCAAATCTCACTCCCTTCTGTTATTACAGGGGAAGGCCACAAAGTTTCTGATGCGAAAGATGTCACTGCCATGGTAATTCCATTTACCTATGACAGTTTTAGTTTTGATCTAGGTGTTGCACTCGTTTCAAATGACGAGTAATAGACTATTTCAGAAGTGCTTCTGCCTGCATAACAGAATTTGTTCCCGCACAATGAGTATCATCCATAAGAGATTTGAGCATTTCAACTTTTAAATTTTTTTTACCAAGTGATTTGGCAAGTGTTGCAAGTTTTAACTTTGTTGTACACACTTTTTTGCCTGCAGGAAACTCAGTAATGAGGCGTTTATAATTCTTTATTGCACCTTCTTTTTTCCCTGACTCTTCGAAACAAGAAGCCAACCAGTACAGTGCTTTTTCCGCCATCTCTTTATTACTATGCCCTACATAGACATCTTTAAAACTACCATACGCCTCTTTAAAGTTCTTCTGTTGATAAAGCTCTTTAGCAGCCATGTATCTCTCTTCGAGTCCATTATCTTTAAGAACCTGTGCAGAGTCAACCACCGCTTGTGCCGAATCAGGCTTTGGCACTTCAACTACTTTCTGAATAATTTCAGGCCTTTTGGTCAGTATTGAATCCGACTTTTCATTAATTCTCTGTAGTCTAAACTGAGTCTCTTCGAGACGCGCTTTTATCGCTTCATTATTTTTGGCCATACTCGACAAAATTAATCGTATGTCGGCATTGGTCCGATTTTGAGTCCGCCGCTGCTCTTTCATAAGGCTATCAATAACCATAGTAAGACTATCAATCTTTGTATTAATATTAGTCTCAACTTTTTTGAGCTCTTGTGTACGAATAACCGTCACATATGAACATGAGGTTGTCATTACAGTAAAGAGAAGGAGTGATGAAAAGAGCAGAATGCGAATCATAAAAAAATTCCATTGGTAATTTGTGGGAAATATAACAAAAAAAGGCTGAAGAGAGAAAACTGAGTAGAGTCGTTACACAACTTATCTAACTCGTATTCTGTCTCCAGCCTCTTTGAGTGCGAAATGAACGCTATTTTTCTATCGAAACTTTAAAATGGGCTCTACGATTCAATTCACGATCTTTATCTGTAGAGCCTTCTGATTTTGGCTTCTCTTCACCAAAACTCATTGTCTTCAGGCGAGTTTCAGCAACACCATAATTAGTAAGAAACTCAAAAACTGCTTTGGCTCTTTTACCACCCAAACTCATATTATACGCTTCAGTTCCAAGGTCATCTGTATGCCCTTCTACTGTAACGGTAAACTCTTTTGCTTCTATTAAAATATCAGCGATTCTTGAGAGCACATCACGTGCTTTCTCTGAAAGCATATGCTTATCAAAATCAAAGTACACATCTTCTTGCATGATTTTGTTAATCATCTCTTCAATATTTTTACGCTTTTTCTCTAATTTCTGTGCCTGGATATCTTCAGAAGATGAGATCACTGCTTCTGATGAACTCACTGACTCAGGAATTGGCTCTATAACTGGCTCTGGATTATCACTACATGCGAACATGATGAGGGTTACTGCGAATATGACGATACTATATTTCATTGGTTCTCCGTTTGTTATTGAATCGTATAATGTGACCACGAAGGAGAAGTATTACTCCCCTGAGTAGTCAGCTGCTTAAGGCCTGTGCCATCAGCTGCCATGATAAAAATTTGAGCTTTGCCTGTACGTGTAGAAGAGAATGCTATAAGCCTTCCATCGGGAGACCATACTGGAGATTCGTTATTCCCTTCATCAAATGTCAATTGGCGAATCTCTTTGCTCTCCATCGACATCACAAAGATATTAAATCTTCCGCTATCTTTTCTGCCACAAAAAACTATTTGCTTTCCGTTTGGTGACCAGCGAGGAGAATCATTAAATTTCCCTTCATAAGTTAAGCGTTCAAACTTCGCGCCCTCACTATTCATTAGGTAGAGTTGAGGCATACCTCCTCTATCTGAGCTAAACACTACTTGAGCTCCATCAGGAGACCAGTCTGCAGAAGTCTCAATAGCCCAGTGCTTCGTCAACTGTGTTTTTTTACCACTGGTAAGATCCATCTTATACACATCTGAGTTCCCTCTATGGGCTTTTGTAAAGAGGAGGAACTTCCCATCTGCACTTTCACGTGGGACAAAACTCTGTTCAACATTAGGAATTACAGCCTGAGTAATCCCCGTATATATATTCCTCTTATAGACACGACCGTGATAATTCTTAAAACTCACATAATAGAGTGCCGTGTTATTAACATCCCACTCAGGCATGGTTACAATGGAACCATCAGCAATAACTCGTTTTTTATTATACCCATCATAATCACTGACATGGATCTCTTTTTTACCCTTAGATTTATGTACATAGGCAAGTTTAGTAGAAGCCACACCTAGCTTTTTATAAAATGACTTTATGACATAGTCACTAAAATGGTGCATTGTCTTTCGAATCTTTTTTTGATCAAGGGTATAGAGGTTGCCATACATCAAGGCGTCGGTACCCATTTCATTCAATCGACACTCAATAACCAATTTACCTTCGCTATTTTGTGAATAGATCCCCGTCACATAGGCTACGACATTCTCTACGTACCAATAAGCAGTATCAATTTCTTGCGAATGGATCGTTTTAAACCGAGATGAAAGCTCGAGATCTGATGCTACAATATTTTGCGGAAGATACTCTGTGGGGATTTTGAGATCAGACTCATTTTTAAAAGGGAGAAAAGCAATAGTTGGCTTTATACCACTTGAAGTAACAACAAGCTCTTTAACCTCTTCGGCAGAAAGCAGTACAGCAAAGGTAAGTACAATCCATATGAGTTGTTTCATAGTCTACATTAATAGTGTGATTACGATAAAAAGTAACAAAAAGAATGAACCGACAGTACACAATTCGCTAAAAGGCGAGTCCAGAGCCTATTCTATTCACCTTCGACATATTTAAGTTGTACGCTAAATGACATATACTGACCATTAAACGCTTTTGGCAGGGGAGCAACCCTACGGCTCATTGCACGGCGCGCTGCATCATCAATAAATGAAACCCCAGACGACTCATAAACCACATCAATGAGGGCCCCATTACGGTAAATTTTAAAGGTAACGGTACAATATTTACCATAATACTCTTTTCGCCCTAGAACCGGATTGAATCTCCGTTCAAGGGTCATCCGAATTAGTTGCTCATAATTGGCTATTTGAGCTTTCTCGGCTTTTGTAGGCTCAAAGTCTCGTGTAACCAATTCCTCTTCGCCCCACTCATCTTCTACCGGCTCCTCCTCTTGAGGAGGCTCGGGTTCTGGCTCAGGTTTCGGCGTTTCTTTCTTAGGCTTCTTTTTAGGCTCGGGTTTTACCTCTGGAGGAAGTTCTTTTTTTGGTTCTGACTTTGGCTCGGGCTTAGGATCCGGCTTAGGCTTAGGTTTTATAATCGGCTTTTTAGGGATTTTCTTTTTAGGCTTTGGTATAGGAGGGCGCACCAGCTCAATAATGGGAACCTGGTGTGGCTTCTTTGAAGGCCGTATGAGCACAGCACAACCCGCGAGTACTCCCACAACGAGGTGGAAGAGCAGGGATACAATAATGATTTTTTTGAAATCACCACTACTACTCTCTACCTTAAAAAAGGAAGTGCTATTTTTGTGGTTTTCCATCTGTCAAAAAGCCTAATTTGGTTACACCAAGGTTTTGCACTCGGGTAACAATTTTCATAACCTCTCCATAGCTCACTTTAGCATCGGAGTTTATTAGTACTGCAGACTCTTTATCCCAAATCTTAACAAATATCTCTTTGAAAGTTTTTTTAGTAACCATCTCGCGCCCAATGTACAGGTTTCTAAATTTATCAATAGAAACCCTAAGCAAATCTTTATTTTCAAGAGCCGGAGCCTCTGCTTTGGGCAGATCAACCTTGACGCCCTGAGTCATCAAAGGGGCGGTAACCATAAATACGACGAGAATAGCAAAGACCACATCTACCAAATTGGTGATATTTAGTTCTTGGTTTGCGCGCTGGGGACGGTTTCTCCGTTTCATTATTCTTGATTCCCAACACTTTCGAGAGCCATAAGATCACCACGTTTAAAGAGACTGAGTAAATGCGACCCAAAGTTATAGTAGTAGACTTCATTTTTATTATTTTTGGAGACAAAATAGTTGTATGCTGCCGACGCCGGTATAGCCACAATTAATCCCGCAAGAGTTGTAACAAGAGCAGCCGCGATACCTGGCGCAACAACACTCAACTCTGCTGAACCCTGTTTTCCAATCTCGAAAAAACTGGTCATAATACCCCAAACGGTACCGAGAAGACCAAGGAATGGTGCAAGAGAGCTGCAGAGTGCTACAAAACTGAGATATCGTTCTTCAGTCAAGCGCTGAGCTTCAATACTTCTTTGAACAGCCTCTTCAAGAAGAGACGCCCTATGAATGATACTATCATAGCTCACAAATTTCGAGAAATTCTTAACTTCATCAATGACGTCTGACGTGATATTTTTGAGGGGCGACTCAGTTCCATTATCAACTACTTTTTTAACTTCAGAAAATTGATATACCTTGCCAAAATCTTTGTTGAAACTTTGATTTGATTTCTTAAATATTTTATTCTGTTTCCACTTAAGAAAAATGATCCCCCATGTTCCCAAGGACATAAAAAACAGAATACCAATAATCACAATTGCCGAGAGTTCGGCTTCGAGAACGACCTGAATAAGTGTGCTATTCGACATCAATAAACTTTTTTAAAAATTTTCTATTCTTTAAGATAGTAACAATTATTGGGCTTGACCATGCTCTATAGTCGTTTTGACTGCCATGACCAACCATAGAACGTAGACGTCTCTATTAAAGCATAAGGCACTGAAGCCTATAAAGGTAGAGAACTGGGGCTATCTATTTTTTAAGGTACGCTTTTAACTTCTGCATTTTATGATTGAGCACTGCATTATGTGTAAGCTCTTTTTCAAGACTCTTAATTGCATGAATTACTGTAGAGTAATCTCTATTAAAATGAGCGGCAATAGTATGGAGCGTTGAACCTGTTATATGACGCGAAAGATACATAGCGAGTTTGCGTGGAACAGCCACTGTTTTTAGGCGACTCTGAGAACAAAGTACATCAGATTCTAGATCAAACTCCGTAGCAACAGTATCGATAATTGACGGAATAGATATCTTACCTTTCTGCTTTGACGCTACACCCATAAGTACTGATTTTGCAGCTTCGAGTGAAAGGTCACGCCCCATGAGAGAGGAGTAGGCAAAAAGTCGCGTTAAGGCACCTTCAAGTTCACGTATATTCGTAGTAAACTTCTCTGCGATAAACTGAAGAATCTCAATTGAAAAATGCTTCATACAAGGATCAGAGGAGATCTTTTTCTTGAGGATCTCGAGACGAGTCTCGTAATTTGTAGGGAGTACTGGAGCAGCTAATCCTGAACTGAAGCGATTAATGAGACGCTCGTTAAGCCCTTCTACTTCATTTGGGTCTTTATCACAGGTAATAACAATCTGTTTATTCATTTGACGAAGGGTTTCGAATATCTTAAAGAACTCTTCTTGAGTCTGTTTTTTATTTGAGAGAAACTGAATATCATCGATAAGTAAAATATCGACGTCTTTATAAGTGTTAAAGAAGCTCTCTTGGGTATCTTTTTTTGAGACCTTGCTAATAAAGTCAGAAATAAACCGGTCGGAAGTGCGGTAGAGCACTTTTTGCGCTGTTTGGTGGCGAATTGCGTAATTACCAATAGCATGGAGTAAATGGGTCTTACCCATACCAGTTCCCCCATATATAATAAGAGGATTTACACTATTACGTCCAGGAGCCTGAGCAACATTTTTAGATGCAACATAAATAAGTTCATTATTTTCAGCCTTTACAAACTGATCAAATGTATAGTGACGATTTATTCCTTCTTGCTGGACTCGACGACCACTTTGACGCATTTCGTGAGGCGCTTGAAGGATATCGTGAACAACAGGAATTTCTCTTAAAGTCTTTTGGGCGATTCCAGGGGCTGGAGTTACATTAACCCGTTCAGGAGCCTCAACAGTAAAGTCAAGATAGAGTACCGATTCATCAAGTGACTGGGCTGCCCCTAAAAGCATATTATGATAGTTACTTTGAATCCAATCCGCTATGAACGACCCTTCAACTGAAAGAAAAAGAGTATTTTGCTCAATTTTTATAAACTTAAGGGAATCGAACCAAGTATGATATTGCTGTGCAGTCACTTCTTGCTCAATTTTTGACAGGCATGAGCCCCAAAAATCTTCTTGACATACATCTATCAACATTTTATCAACTGATGGCATTCGTTTTCCTGGCATTTCGTAAACAGTTGTCTGAATGTAAAAATTGTATTATAAAATCACAGTAATTTCTATTCAAATATATTTATTTATTTTTTGGCTTTTTATTGACATTAAGGCCGTTTTATATAGGAGCAAAAGTTATTCACATCCATCTAGTTCTTCCCAACTTTCAACCAACATTGTCTTACCAGTATACCAACACGTATCATCACAAACTATCAACACTTTTACAACTCAAACACACTCAATGTATACACCCACATCTCATCAATCCCTCACTCTACTTGAATCATCCATTAACAAGCTCTTTTTCTCCTCTTTTTTATCACTAAATTTTAGCGTGTTGACAAATAAGGTATGGCTAACTCAAATTGCTCAACGCGTTTTAATTGCTAGGTAATGCTTATTTCTAGGTTCTTAATGTAAAACCTTAAGTAAACCCTAAAGTCTTTCTTTAATTTTTCCGAACTATACTATATGAGGTTAAGAGAAGTGAGATAGCATGTCAATTTCAGCAATAACACAAGAGGTAGCTCCTACCAGTCAAGCAAAAGGAAAAGAGCTCCATGAGGCAGCAAAGTCTCCTAAAGCACCCGAATCTAACTTTCACTATAGTACTGAGACCTATCAAGTAAATAAAGATGGTGATTCATTCGAAATGAGCTATAGTAAAACAACTATAGATTCGACAACCTCAAAAGGAAGTCAACTCGACCCGCGTGCAGCACAAATTTTAAATGGCTTTAGTATGGATGATTTTCAAGAAAAAATCAAATCCGACCTCCTTGAAATGGTTTTTGAGTCCAATAAGAAAGCTCAAGAAGAGACCAATGAGTCTCTATTAGAGAAATATGGCTCAGATGTCATTTATCAAGTCTCCGAAGAAGTTGAAGCAGCTGAAGTACCCGAATTCTGGAACGCCGAGAACACCGCACAGCGTTTGGTCGATTTCGCTATGTCATTTAAAGACGTCGCAGGAATTGAGGGCGACGCAGAATACATCACAGAAGTTCGTGAAGCCGTGGTAGAGGGTTTTCGTCAAGCCAAAGGAATCATAGGTGACGTTGACGACAGCACCCATCGCCTGTACAATGACACCTTTGAACTTACCATGAAAAAATTTGATGACCTCCTTGCTGAAGCGACAGGCCCCACTCAAATCCCCCAACCCGTTGATATGGTTGCATAGCGCTCACTCACACCACACCTCATCAATCACACTCTGACCAAAGCAAAGGATTCCCTTTGCTTTTCTGTCGTGATTATTACATTTAACTACTCAAACACCACTTATAGAGAAGACAATGGCCGACAACTCCTCAATTCTTACTGAAGTTTCTTTTAATGCACATGGTCTCGTCCCCGCTATTGCGTGTGACGTAACCACCGGCGAAATGCTCATGATGGCATGGATGACTGCTGAAACTCTTCTTCAAACTATTGAAACCGGCATCATGACTTATTACTCTCGATCACGAGACGAAGTCTGGGTAAAGGGCGCCTCATCAGGAAATATTCAAAAAGTTGTTTCTGCACATCTAGACTGCGATGGAGATACGCTCCTCTTTAAAGTTACCCCAGAGGGCGTGGGAGCCGCCTGTCATGAAGGGTATAAATCGTGCTTTTTCAGAGAACTCAAAGAGGGGAGCTGGGTTACACAAGGCACTCCACTGTTTGACCCCAAAGAGGTATATGGTACTAAAAACCATTAATGAGCTTCTTTCGTCTGCAGGACTCTCTCTTACTCATGCCCGTGTACTTATAGCTGTTTCTGGCGGAGCCGATAGTATGGCCTGCCTCAAATTTTTTATCGATTCTGCGAAACAGTGGCAACTCAATACACTTGCAGTCGCCCACTTAGACCATGGTTTGAGGGGGGCTGACTCTTTGGCTGACTCTGAGTTTGTTGCGGCATACGCGCAATCACACAACCTTACCTGCTATACTCGAAGCATCAAAGGCAGTCACTATTCCGGCCCCAGTTTAGAAAACTATCTGAGGAATGAACGATACTGCTTTTTTGAAACCCTCGTTGCTGAGCACTCTTTTGATTACGTTATAACCGCACATACTGCAAATGATGTTGCCGAATCGTTATTGATGCGCCTTGAGCGCGGTGTTGGCTTTGAGGGTCTCGAGGCGATACACCTACTGAGAGAGAAGCTTTATTTACGCCCCCTTCTCCAAACAACAAGAGAAGAGATTCTTCAGTTTCTCAATGAAAACCACGTCCCCCATCGGGAAGACGCATCGAATGCAGACCAGAAATTTCGAAGAAATTATGTACGCCACACCACAATACCGGCCCTTCTCAAAACAGAGCCTAACCTAATAGAACGGTGCACCAATATTGCATATTTGGCTCGCCAATTAAAGCCAACAGTTCAACACCTGGCCAATACTACTTTTCATGGGTCTCTCATCTCTATTGATACACAGAGTATTACCCTTAACACGAAAGAAATCCGTCACCTCTTAGCCACTGATGACAACAGAGACCTTCTTTTTATCTTTTTAAATAATTATTGGAAGGAGCTCGGGACTCCACAACTCGAGGAAACGACCTTTGAAACAATGCATCACTACCTCAGCAAAGTACAAACGGGCGCGTCACCGTTAAGACTGCAGCTTAAAAAAGGGTGGTTACTTGCTATTAATAGTCACTTCCTCTACCTTGGCAAGCCAGACACCAGCCGATTTTTATTCTCAGTTGATTTTTCACCCCCTAGCCTTAGGGTGAGCTCTATTTCCATTGATATGAACTATTATACATTAGAATATAGAGAAATACCCATTGACTCACTGCCAGAATTGAGCGCCTCCAACCCTCTTACAATTTACCTCGACAAAGCGAAACTCCCCAAAAAGTGTGCTATTCGCAATAAAAATAGCAGAGATGTATTTTCTCCTTTGGGAATTTGCTCCAAAACAAGGAAATTAACTAAATTTCTGAGTGATAGAAAAGTACTCAAAGAGCAACAACAATCCTTACCTCTTTTAACTAACAATAATGATATAATCTGGGTTATTGGATATCAGATTTCCGATAACTATAAGGTTGATCACACAACAAAACATATAATTGAAATGAGTGTTACATGCAAAAAGACCCAATGAACAGTCAAAACAAGAAACCAGAAAAGCCTCCTGTAAAAAACAAGAACCTCATGCTTGTTCTTTTTATGGTAATATTGGCCGTTATTTTACTCAACCTCTACTCTACTGAGATGGGTGGCTCCACTGTTTCTCGTACAGAATTTCTTAAATGGATGTCTGACCCAGAAGTGATAGTCCACAAGTTAAAACTCCAAAAGTATGCTGATGGCGTCAATATCTCAGGTAGAAAAGTACTTACCGCTGACGAACGCACTCCCGACACCCAAGATGAGAGCTTCTTTAAGGTTAAAGAGGACCAACAAAAAGATTACCGCGAATTCACTTCGCACATGCTCGAAGTCCCTCATGACCTTATTATTGAGTGGGAGAAAAATAAAAATATCCATATTGAAGTAATGCACGACACTTCGGGCTGGATCAGTCACCTCTTTACTTTTATACCCCTTATATTAATTATCGCCTTTTTCTGGTTTATGATGGCACGCCAAGGAGGTGGCCAAGGAGGCCGCGGACTCTTTAGCATGGGTAAAAGCAGAGCAAAACTCAATGATGGCTCAAAAGCAAAACAACTTTTTTCTGATGTTGCCGGATGTGAAGAAGCCAAAGAAGACCTTCAAGAAATTGTCGATTTTTTGAAAAGTCCTAAAAAGTACAATGAAATTGGCGCAAAAATTCCTAAAGGCGCACTTCTATTAGGCCCTCCTGGTACGGGTAAAACACTTCTCGCTCGAGCTGTTGCCGGTGAAGCAGGTGTACCATTCTTCTCAGTTTCAGGCTCAGACTTTGTTGAAATGTTTGTTGGTGTTGGTGCCTCACGGGTACGTGACCTTTTTGAGACCGGTAAAAAGAATGCACCATGTATTCTCTTTATTGATGAAATAGATGCAGTAGGACGTCAACGGGGTGCAGGCCTTGGGGGTGGCCATGATGAGCGCGAACAAACGCTCAATCAGCTTCTTGTAGAGATGGATGGTTTTGATGGCAACGAAGGAGTAATCCTCATTGCTGCAACAAACCGTGCAGATGTACTCGACAAAGCACTCTTACGCCCTGGGCGATTTGATCGACAAATTGTTGTTGATGCCCCAGATGTTAAAGGCAGAAAAGAGATCCTTGAAGTACACCTCAAAAAAAGAAAGACCCCTCTCGCTGATGACATCGAAATAGAAACTCTTGCAAAAGGAACTCCTGGACTCACCGGAGCCGACCTTGAAAATCTCATTAATGAAGCAAGTCTCCTTGCTGCACGCTTCAACGCTAAAACAGTTTCCATGCTTGATTTTGAAGAAGCTAAAGATAAAATCATGATCGGAACTGAACGAAGATCACGAGTAATGACTGATGATGAGAAACGCACAACAGCCTATCACGAAGCGGGCCATGCACTCATCACACATCTCATGGAAAACGCTGACACCTTACACAAGCTGTCTATTATCCCACGGGGTAGAGCACTCGGTATTACATTTTCACTCCCTGAAAAAGATCGCTACACTATGGATAAACTTTTTATCCAAGATCAGATTGCAATTTTACTTGCGGGACGTTCAGCTGAGCATCTCGTATTTAATCAACGAAACACCGGTGCATCAAATGATATTGAACGAGCATCTGAGCTTGCACGACGTATGACTACCGAATGGGGAATGACTGATGAGCTGGGCCCAATCTGTTATGGCCAGAAGCAAGAAGAAGTGTTCCTTGGACGAGACATTCAAAAGCATCAGGGCTTTTCTGAACAGACGTCAATGCACATCGATGAAGTGGTTCGCTCAATTATTGACGAACAGATGCACCGAGTAGACCGAATTCTCGAAGAGAATCGCGACACCCTAACGATGCTTGCAGAAGCACTCCTCGAACATGAAGTTCTCGATCGAGAAGAAATCCTTAATGTACTCGATGGCAACACTCTTGAATCTTCGAAAAAATCACGACAATACCAGAAAATGCTCGAAGAGAAAGAGAAGAAAAAAGAGAAAGAGCTCGCAATTGAGAATGCAATTGATGAACTTCAAAAAGCAAAAGAGCGCAATGCAGGTGGCGACTTGGCTATTGATGTCACCTCAGACGCCCCAGCAAGTCCTTCTATAGAAGAACCTAAAAGCGACTCTAGCACCGACGATAGCGAACAGAAATAGCCCATGGCATTACAAAGCTGTGCACGCCGACCATGGAAAATCGGGGATACCTATCTCAATCCCCGTGGCACTGCTATTATGGGAATTCTTAATGTAACCCCCGATTCATTTCATGACGGGGGATTTCACAACACTCTCGAAAAACAATTTGATCAATCGATGCAGATGATCAGTGATGGCGCAGTTATCATTGACGTCGGCGGCGAGTCATCACGACCTGGCGCTGTAGCAGTCTCTGAGGATGAGGAACTTTCACGAGTTATTCCTATAATTCAGAAACTCTCTGACGCCATAGATCCAACTCAGATATTCCTCTCTATCGATACGACTAAAGCGTTAGTTGCACAAAAAGCGGTAGAGTCAGGTGCAACTATTATCAATGACATTTCTGCCCTCACCGCAGACCAAAAAATGATAGATGTCGTTGTCCAATCTGGCGCAAGCGTTATACTTAATCACATTCAGGGTACACCCCAAACCATGCAAAACAACCCTGACTACACCGACCTTTTTGAGGACATTATTTCGACCCTCAATCATACCATTACGCAACTCACTAATAAGGGGTACCCGCTTTCAAAGGCGTGTGTTGATCCTGGTATTGGTTTTGGCAAAATGGTGATTCACAATTACCAGCTTATTTGGGAAATGCATCGGCTTTCGATTCTTAATTGCCCAATACTCATGGGTATGTCTCGAAAGTCATTTATTGGAAACACCGCTGGCTTCGAAGATTCAGACAGGCTGATCCCCTCTATTACTTCAGCTGTGATTGCATCAATTGCGGGCGCATCAATTGTAAGAGTCCACGACGTGAAAGAGACTTACGAAGCGTTGACTTTTTCGGAGGCAATTCAATATGAACGATAGTTACAAAATACTAGACATCATCCCTTTTGGAATTACCGACCTGATTGACCTCTCTATTGTAACCATATTCCTCTATTACCTCTTTATTCTCTTTAGAGGAACCCGTGCTGTGCAGATGTTCTGGGGTTTTGTTATGCTTTTTGTCCTCTATACCATCTCGACATGGTGGGACCTCGTTGTACTCAGTTGGCTTTTCTCTACTCTTCTAAAAATAGGATTTCTTTCAATTGTGGTTATTTTTCAACCGGAACTCCGGGGTGGACTCACTAGAATTGGCTCAATGGCAGGAAGCCTCAGCCTCCGTAAAATCTTTTTTCACCCCAACACCTATCATGATGTCATTAAAGAAATTATCGAGACAGCAGAAGACCTTTCTCTTAAAAAATTTGGCGCACTCATGGTTATAGAACAAAATGTAGGGCTCAAAAACTATACCGATACTGGCATAAAAATGAATGCCGCAGTAACGTCTCAACTTCTAAAAACAATCTTTTTCCCCAATACCCCACTCCATGACGGCGCTGTGATTATTCATGGTGACCGCATACGCGCTGCGGGCTGCACCCTCCCCATTATCACGATTCAAGAAGATAGCCAAATTTCTAACAAAGTCGGCATGCGTCATAAAGCTGCCAAAGCACTCACTAACGAGAGTGATGCAGTTGTTGTAATTGTCTCAGAAGAAACAGGGTACATATCTCTTGCCTACCGCAACAAACTTCTTCTCAATATCTCGAGCAAGCAGATAGAAGAGAAAATTCACGCTATTATCGAAGAGACTCAGGACCAGTAACATGACAACATCATCTCCCAAAAAGCGCTCAAAAAAGCGTCTTCTTATCCCACTCCTCATTTTACTTATTTTACTCCTCCTCATTTTTTGGCAATATAACCTTGGCCAAATGAAAGAAGAAGCAGAAGCCCGAAGCGCTGCCGAAGCTTCACTCCTCGCAAAAGAAAAAATTCTCGCAGAACTCGAAGCACAAAAAGCACTCCTCGATTCAATTGCGTTCCTGCAAAAACAAGACTCCCTCCTTCGGCAACAAATCGCAGAAGAAAAAATTAAGCAACTCCAAGACTCTATCCTGAAAGCACAAGAAGCCCAAGACAAAGCAAATGCCGCTGAACGTGCAAAAAGAGCAAAACAAAATTCTCAGAAAAAAAATAATATCGTATCTGACACCACAGCTCCAACACTACAGGTGAGCCCACCCACAGGGCGATACTATGAACCCATTACCATTGAGGCACGCTGTAGCGAACCAAAGTGCAGTATTATGTACAGCACAGCGAACCCATACTCCCCTCTCAATACTGATTTAAAAATTGAGACCAATAGCACACTTACATTCTTTGCTGTTGATTCGGCAGGCAATCACTCCGACACCATTACTCGAAGTTATGAATTCACTGAAAAAATTCCACCCTGCCCAAATAAGATGTCTCCTGTCCCCCTAAACGATGGGACCTCAATCTGTATGGATTTATATGAATGGCCCAATACCCTCAACGAAAACCCAAAAGTATTTGTTTCTCATAAAGAAGCAACCAACCTTTGTAGTTCTGTAGGTAAACGCCTCTGTAGTAAAGAAGAGTGGCAGACCTCATGCTCTGGTAAACTCAACACAGACTACCCCTATGGAACCCAATACAATCCCGCTCAATGTGTTACTACTGAGACCAAAGCCAGCCGATCAGGCCATGCAAAAGATTGCCGCTCTTACTATGGCCACTATGATATGTCGGGTAACATTTGGGAATGGACATCCACACCACACGAACAACGTGCATCCTTTTACTACGTAACCGGCGGCAACTACTCAAGTAAAGACGCCTCAACCTGCCAAGAAGCAAAATACAGCTTCTACCCCCAAAACCAATACCAATTCGTAGGCTTCCGCTGCTGTAAATAAAAGAAAGCAATAGATCAACAAACAAAACTAAACAAGCGCAGCGAACAGATATAATTTTCATTTAAAATGGCGCAGTATAAGGCATATTTCATGAGAGTGTACTTAGTGTACACCGAATGAAATATAACGCCGTAATGCGCCGTTTAAAATGAAAATTACTGCATCTGGGCGAGGAGGGCGTCGATATCCGCCTGCTCAAGAAGTTCTTCACCAGCATCATCCCCACCAGATGACCCACTGGATGGAATATCAGCAGTGCCATCAACCCCAGCCAACATCTCTTCCGTTGAGAGCTCAGGAGCAGCTTGAGGAGCAGCAGGTTGCCCACCATAACCCATTATGGCACGCCCTGTATCAAACTGATCTTCTGAATAGTTCTTATACAGTCGCGCAAAGTCTTTAAAATGCATGTCATAGTGATACGCAGGATCACTCATCACGCGGTTTAATACTTCTCTGTCGTATCCAATACTCATAATAGTAACACATCCCTTTGTTCTCTATTATAACATACACTATTTTTGGTTCAGCCGCAAATATTCGACCACCTATTAGTCTATCGGCACCCCTTCCTTAAAAATTGAGTTCAAATAGATACTTTTTAGTAATTTGACCCCTTATCACCATATGGGGAGCTAGATTATGCAATTCGACTTAGTAACAAAAACTCAAATTGTGTAAATAAGCACCCAATACATTGCGATAAGTGGAGGCTTAATATAGATTTGCTCAAAATTCAGCCCCAAATTCTATGATCGAAATAAGCGAAAAACTTGAAAAGGTCCTCTCTCAGGTGGACAATCCCGGTCGATATATCGGATCTGAAGCAAACAGTGTCTACAAAGATTTTGACACCTGTAGCGGCACCATCGCCTTTGTTTTTCCCGATACTTACGAAGTGGGTATGTCTAATAATGGCTTAAAAATACTTTATCATGTAGTGAATCGTGAAGAAGATCTCCTTGCCGAGACCTCATTTGCCCCATGGAACGACATGAGCGAACTTCTCAAAAGAGAAGAAATACCACTCTATACTCATCAAAGCTATAGAGGTATTGGAGAATATGATTGTGTTGGTATTTCACTCCAAACAGAGCTCAATTTTACCAATGTTCCCTATGTGCTGGAACTCGGCAATATTCCTGCTTGGAGTAAAGATCGCGATGAAAGCCATCCCTTTGTAATTGGTGGCGGCCCTGCAATGGCAAATCCCGAACCGGTTGCTGATTTTTATGACGCTTTTGTGATTGGTGACGGGGAACTTGTAACTCCTCAAATTGTGAGAATGGTTGGCACCATGCGTAAAGCGGGTGAAAAACGCGAAGCTATTTTAATAGCCCTCTCTGAAATTCAGGGCATTTATGTTCCGTCTCTTGTACCAATGGCGCCAAACTTTTTAGGTGAAATGACCCCTGTTGATATTCAACAGCGAGGCTTTAAAAACCACAAAGGGGTCAAGCGTACATGGATGGAGAGTCTTGACCCAACCCTCTACCCTATTAAAAATTTAATACCCAATATTCGCCCTATTCATGACCGGTACGCTGTGGAAGTTATGAGAGGTTGTACCCAAGGATGCCGTTTTTGTCAGGCAGGCTATTGGTATCGCCCTTCACGAGAACTCGGCGCCGATGATATTGTTGATCTTGCAAAAGAAGGAATAAAAGCAACAGGCTGTAACGAACTGGGCCTCCTTTCACTCTCGACTGCAGATTATAGTCAGGTTGAACCACTTACTGATGTGCTGATTAATGAAGATGACTTTAGTAAAACTGATGTATCACTCCCATCACTTAGAGTAAATGCCTTTGGAAAAGAGCTCGCAGAAAAGACAAGTGCCATAAGCTCAAGTCGTTCAGCGACCTTTGCCCCTGAAACCGGCAGTGACCGCCTCCGCAAAGTGATCAACAAAACAATTACTAACCAAAACATGGTTGATGCCGCTCATCATGTATTTAGTGGCGACTATAACAACATCAAACTCTATACTATGATTGGCCTCCCCACAGAGACCATCGACGACATGGATGAGTTTATTGAACTTATCGAAAACCTCGTTACCGTCGGTAGAAAGTATAAACAAAATTTTTCGATCCATGCGAGTATTGGTATTCTTATCCCTAAGACGTTCACCCCTATGCAATGGGCTGGCTTTGTTGGTAAAGAAGAAGCTCTTGAACGCATCTATAAAGTGAAAAACCACTTTTATAGAAACCGCAATGTACGTATTTCTTGGAGTAGTTGGGAAACTGCACACTTAGAGTCTTTCTATAGTAGAGGGGATCGATCTCTTGCCCCAATGATTTATGAGGCATACGAACGAGGGTTGATTTTTGAATCATTTAATGAGTTCTTTGATCACGATACATGGGTAGAGATTTGGGATAAATATAATTACCCTGTTGCCAACATACAACGTGAACGAGAACTCGATGAAGCCCTTCCATGGGACGTTATACACGCAGGTGTCAACAAAGGCTATCTCAAACGTGAGTACAAAAAAATGTTTGAGCCTGAATCTCCTGAAGTCCCTAACTGTAAATGGGAAGGCAACTGTCAAAGCTGTGGTATTCCAGGTACTGGTGATGACACTGTTATGGCAACACCACCCAACAAATATGCAGGCGCACCTTCGCTGACAAAAGAAGAGATCCTTAAAAAGCATGAGGACTTAAAGGAAGAGATTGACGATGTGCATAGTTACATGGTTCTCTTTAATAAAAGTGACCTTGCCCGCTTTTTACCGCATCAAAACACTATGAAATTTATCGAAAAAGCGTTTATGCGAGTCGATGCCCCTATGAGATATTCAAAAGGGTACAACCAACGACCCAAAATTCAAAATGGAGGCGCACTCCCTCTTGGCCTCCACTCTCATTGTGAATTTGTCATTATTGAATTCACCCAAGAAATCCCAACAGATGAAGCCTATATAGCTGAACTCAATAAGATGTTCCCCAAAGGGATTGCTATTCATTCAATTGAGAAGCGTTTGAATCGCAAGATGGCCTTTGCAAAAACAATCTCCTATACTTATAGCGCTCCTTGTGATCATAGTGACATAATTTCGCGTTTTAACAGTCAAGCCCTCCCCACCATAACCAATCATAAAGGGCGACGTATTGCTATTCAACCAGAAATCCAATCTATTGCCACTAATAGTGAAGGGGCTCTCGAAGTGGTACTGACAACCAATAGTAATGGAAATGCCATTAGCCCCTTTGCAGTATTCTCTGGGCTTTTAGAAATTTCTTATGATGATGCACGGGAACTCTCAATTTGTAAGAGCGCTATCGTATTCTAATGTGATATTGTCACGTTTAATATTTTCACTAAAACAGGGTGTTTTCAACTAAACACCCTGTTTTACATACAACTTACCGCACAACCTGAAAGTTTAGTCCATAGTTGTACTTTAAAGCCTTCCGCTTACCGTAACATATGTTACAAAACTAAATTAAATAGATGTTCCCAAAACTGAGCAGGTCTTATTTATGGCACTCGACATCACCTCATTTGAAGATTACACCCGTGAATATCAAAAAAGCGTTCAAACTCCAGAAGCCTTCTGGGAAGAAAAAGCAGAGAAATTTACTTGGAAAAAACGCTGGGACTCTATACTTAAATGGGACTTTAATGAGGCGCACGCTGAATGGTATATAAATGGTAAACTCAATATTACTGAAAACTGCCTTGACCGCCACCTTCTCAGTCGAAGAAACCAAACCGCCATCCTCTGGGAACCTAATGACCCGAATGAAGCAGCGATTAACATAACCTATGGCGAACTACATGAACGTGTCTGTCAATTTGCCAATGTATTGAAGGCTCATGGGGTAGAAAAAGGCGACCGAGTTTGCCTCTATATGCCAATGATTCCAGAACTGGCTATTGCTTGCCTTGCGACCGCTCGGATCGGCGCTGTACACTCTGTAGTCTTTGCTGGGTTCTCTTCAAATGCCCTTTCTGACAGAATTAACGATGCCGGTGCAAAAATTGTCATAACCGCGGATGGCGCTCACCGGGGCGCAAAACCAATCCCCCTAAAGAATATTGTAGATGAAGCATTAAAAACCTGCCCAACGGTGGTGTCGTGCATTGTATACCAACGAACCGGTGACCCAGTTTCTATGACTGTTGATAGGGATCACTGGTGGCATGATGAAATTCAGTATGTAGCCAAAACCTGTGATGCAGAAGTTATGGATTCAGAAGATATGCTCTTTATTCTGTACACTTCAGGCTCTACAGGCCAACCAAAAGGAGTAGTACACACAACGGGTGGCTATATGGTCTACACCGACTACACCTTTCGCAACACCTTTCAATACAAAGAGGGGCAAGTCTTTTGGTGTACTGCAGATATCGGTTGGATCACCGGGCACTCCTATATTATCTATGGGCCACTCCTTGCTGGTGCAACCACACTTATGTTTGAAGGCATCCCTACCTATCCCGATGCTGGACGCTTTTGGGAAGTATGTGAAAAACACGCTGTCGATATTTTTTATACCGCACCCACTGCAATTCGTGCGCTTGAAGCCCAGGGACTCGACTATGTTAAAAAACATGACCTCAGTTACCTCAAGGTTCTTGGCTCAGTTGGAGAACCTATTAACCTCGAAGCATGGAACTGGTATCACGACAACATTGGCAACAAACGGTGCCCCATAGTCGACACCTGGTGGCAAACTGAAACAGGGGGCTTTATGATAACCCCTATTGCCGGAATCACCAATGAAAAACCAACCTATGCAACGCTTCCCCTCCCTGGTGTCCAACCGATGTTGGTAGACAGCGAAGGCAATGAACTCACCGGAAATAATGTTTCGGGAAACCTTTGTATAAAGTTCCCCTGGCCCTCTATGATTAGAACGACCTATGGTGACCATGAACGCTGTAAACAAGTCTACTTTTCTACATACAAAGGACTTTATTTTACAGGAGATGGATGTAAACGGGACGAAGATGGGTACTACCGTATTACTGGGCGGGTTGATGATGTGATCAATGTATCAGGCCATAGAATGGGTACCGCCGAAGTCGAAAGTGCAATTAATGAACATAGCGCTATTGTAGAATCAGCAGTTGTAGGCTTCCCTCATGAGATCAAAGGGCAAGGTATCTATGCATATGTCATAGCTGACGCCGCCGATATCAATGAAGAAGTACTCGCATCTGAAATCCTCGCAAAAGTGAGTGAAGTTATTGGTCCTATTGCAAAGCCAGACCGGATTCAGGTAGTTTCGGGGCTCCCTAAAACTCGATCAGGAAAAATCATGAGAAGAATTCTTAAAAAAATTACCGAAGGCGACACAAGTAACCTTGGCGACACCTCAACTCTTCTTGACCCACTGGTTATCGATGAGATAATTGCCGGTTCTTTGGGGGAGCATATACACTCTCGATAACTCTCTATCCCTTTGGTGGTCTCATTTGAGGCCACCAATAGTAGATCAACAATCACTCCGTGAAACTACTCTCTAATTAGCTATATTTATAAAAAACAAATGACAAGAGAGACCATGCCGGAGATCCCAGAAGAGTATCGACAATCACTTGAAAAAGAGTCCATTGACGATCAAATCGCCCGAGTTGACGAACTCCTAGCCAATGTAAAAGAGCCGTCAGCTTATAACCTTGGTATAAAACTTGCCCTTATTATGGCAAAAGAACTCAAAGAAGGCAACGCTCCTGGTACCCAGAGTGCGCCATTTGTCAAACAGTTGAGTGTCGATTTTTACCCAGAATTTATAGAAGAGATTGTAGGATATGCTCGAGAATTCATACTGAAACCTGAAGATTTAGTTGCAGAAATCGGGAAACGACTTTTTAACAAAGAAGATTCGACCAATGAGTAGTCAACCACTCTATGCAACGATTGACATCGGCTCTAATTCTGCGTTGCTCCTTATTGCAACGGTCACAGAAGGCAAACTTGAAGCCAAGGTTCAAAAGATCGGCACCTGTCGTTTAGGACAAGGTGTTCAGAGTGGCGAAGATGAAGCTACTGCAGAGAGCATTGCTCAAACCCGTAAAGTACTCACTCAATTTCGCCAAACAATACACAATATTGGTGCAAAACTCGTTAAAGTTGTATTGACCGAAGCGACTCGTAGAGCGAAAAACAAGGATGCCATCCTCTCTACCGTCCGTGAGACCCTTATGTTTGAACCAGACATCCTGTCGGGTGAAGATGAAGCTCTCTGGACTTGGGAATCTATCAGTAACCACTATGAGATCAATGATTTTATATCTCTCGACATTGGCGCTGGAAGTACTGAGCTATGTGATGGCACACAGGCGCTCTCCCTGCCGCTCGGAGCACTTGATCTTAAAAACCGCTTTGGCAAAATACCGACTGATGACATTAAAGAATTTATCGACGCTATTCTCACAGGTCAAGAGTTAGAGGGTTATAAAAAAAAGCCCCTCTTTTTAATCGGTGGAACTGCAACGGCACTTGCCATGATCGAAAAGGGTCAGACTGAGTTTAAAATGGAAAGCGTCGAAGGATACCAGTGTAATCGACATGGAATACTCAATCTCATTACCACACTGGGTAATATGTCGAATGAAATCCGTGAACAACTTCCGGGACTCGATGACAACCGATCCGAAATTATGATTCCAGGACTAAAGGTAATTGAGCGATGCTACAATGCGCTTGATCTCGAGACCGCAACCATCTCAACACTTGGTCTTCGCTATGGTGCACTACTAAAAAGTTTGTAATACTATGAGAATAAATAAATATATAGCACAGTGTAGTAGCGCCAGCCGAAGAGGCGCCGACACTCTTATAACCGAAGGCCGCGTCACCCTTAACGGGGAAGCTGTCGCAGGACCTGGAGTGCAAGTTGAAGTAAATGATGTTGTTTCTGTAGATGGAAAAGAACTTACGCCTACAGAAATCACCGGAACCATACTCTTTAATAAGCCAATAGAGTATGTCTGCTCAAAAAAAGATACCCATGGAAGGCCAACAATATTTGACCTACTTCCAACAGAGTATAAAGACCTTAACTACATCGGGCGACTCGACCTTAATAGTCGGGGCTTGATGCTCCTCAGCAGTGATGGTGAACTTATTCACCGCCTCACTCACCCCTCTTACGACATTCCTCGCACCTATGAAGTACGCCTAGACAAAATCTTTGATGAACGCTCTGCTCAAAAACTTCGTAATGGCGTTTTAATTGACGAAAACGAGAAGACCCGCCCCGCAGAGGTAAAGTTTCAGGGTAAAAATGTCGAAATGATACTAAGAGAGGGGAAAAAGCGTGAAATCCGTAGAATGATGAGCGCAGTTGGGTATGAAGTTATAGATTTGAAACGTATCTCCTATGGAAACATTGAGTTGCGGGACCTCGAAGAGCGGAAGTGTCGACCACTAACCGACTTAGAAGTGAAGGTATTGTATGAAATGGTACAGCTACGTTAGTGTAGTTTTTATTCTGGTACAGAGTCTCTCGGCATCAATGGAGACTGCACTCCCCAATATCCCAACAGCTGAGCTCTTGGGTCACGGAATGTATCAGGTAAAAGGGCAACTCTCATACGGAACTATCAAAAAAGAAGGGAGTGATGAAACAATCTACCCTTACAATACTGGTGTCTATTTTGGCCTCTTTAACCGTGGTGAGGTTGGCATAAACTATGGACGAAGCGTCTCCCTTTTTCTCAAAGCACAACTGCTGCGAGAAGAAACCTTTTTACCATCACTCTCATTTGGCGCACAAGATGTACTTGCATCAAGAGAAGCCCATTTTTATGGGCTGCCCGACTCCTTACACAACGATTTTGAAGGTCAAGTATTTGTCGCTCTGACCAAAAATATTTTGGGGATGACTAAATTTCACACCGGAGTTACTATCGCTCCTGACCTCAACCAGGGAAGTGCAGACATCTATGTCGGCGTTGAACAATCCCTCGCTAGTGGTTTCAGTATTGACATCGAAGCGTATCAACGAAAAGAGAAGTGGCATCAGAGTCTAGGTCTCTCGTGGCGCTACCACAATGATTTTAGAATGTCGATTGGCATGGCCGAAGTAAAAGAGTGGTTCTATCAAAATGATGAGATTGGATTTCACACCACTGCTGAACCAACGCGTGCCAGTCTCTTTGGCACCCCAACACTCTATGCGAGTATTAGCATATCAGGCTGGATGAAAGAAGATGAGACGAGTACTATGACAATGCAAATTGATCAGCTCGAACAGAAACAAACAGCGATCCTTACTACAAACGACAATGTCACTGCCCGCCTTAATCGAGCAGAAGAACAACTGCTCAGCCTTGTTGGCCCCAAAGCAGAAGAGATGCGCATTCAAGAAAAAGAGATTGAGTCAGTTATAAAAGAGATTATTGCACTCTACAAATCTCCTGCCTATGACCCTAAAAAAATCCAGTCTCTTCAAGACAGTATCTTAAGCTTTAAAGATGCAAGCACCCGAACACTCACCAACTTAACCGAACAACAAACTATTGATCCCGATTTTAGAATCCATGCTATTAAAATAGTAGGCTACAGCAAATCAGCTGCCTTTGTACCCCCTCTAAAAGCAGCATTGCGCAGCACCCATACCGAAGTGAAGCGTGAAGCCATATTTGCCCTCAGCCATATTGGAACACGAAATGCGTATAACGCCATTAAGCCTATGACCCAAGACAGTGATCTACAAGTGGTTGAAACGGCAAAACAGGTACTGGGTTCTATGGATCGTTCAACAGTTATTGACAACACCATAACAGCTATCACCACAACACCAGACAATACAACAACACCTGACACAGTACAACAACCTCTCAGTTTAGAAGAACTCAATGTAGAGATTATCAAACTGCGTACCGAAATTGATTCACTTAAAACTGTACCAACAAAAGAGAAACCCTAATTGAAACTCAGTGACTTTGACTACTCCTTCCCCCAAGAACTAATAGCAACCGAAGCCCAGGAGCGCGGCACCTCTAGTATACTTATCGCGACTCCAAGTACTACAGATCTTCATATTATCAAGGCCTGTGATATACTCTCACTCATTCAGCCCGAAGATTGTTTAGTAGTAAACAATACTAAAGTGATTCCTGCACGGCTTAAAGGTACACGCAGTAGTGGGGGCAAAGTTGAAATACTCCTTATTGAACCCAAGCCTGAACGCGAAGGGCTCTGCTGGGAAGCCTGGGTAAAGCCTGGCAAGGCATTTAAAGAAGGGGCAGAAGTAACGCTCGCCGGCATGTCTGCGCGAGTGGAAGCAATCCAAGATGATGGTTCACGTATTCTCTCATTTGCTACTGACTATACAACATTTTCAGCAGCTATACAAAAAGAAGGCCATGTTCCTCTTCCCCCTTATATTAATCGAGAATCTACAGACCATGATAAGGAGAGTTATCAAACGATATTTGCAAAGCATGAAGGAGCAGTAGCTGCACCAACAGCGAGTCTCCATTTTTCGGAAGAGATGATAGAAGTACTTAAAAGCAAAGGAACCTCAATAGCAGAAGTGACATTGCATGTTGGACCGGGAACTTTTTCAAACATAGAACATGATGATTTTACAAAACACACCATGCACGGTGAGCGCTACGAAATATCCTCTGAAAATGCTGACCGCATAAATAGTTGTAAAGCGAACGGTGGACGTATTATAACTGTTGGCACCACAAGTACCCGTGTTCTCGAGACTGTTGCAGACTCAAATGGCATAGTACACCCGGGCTCGGGAGTTACTCACGCCTATATTTACCCAGGATATCAATGGAAGGTGGTCACGGGTCTCCTTACAAATTTTCACTGGCCCAAATCGTCATTGGTTCTATTAGTTGCTTCATTTTATGGAAGCGACAAGACCAAAGCGGCCTATTCCTACGCAATAGAACACTCTATGAAACTTTTTTCTTACGGAGATGGGATGCTTATATTACCGAATATCCAGTCGTAGCGTGATGCATTATGGAAGTATAGTCATATACCCCGTAAAAGATTTGTTACCCACAATTATCTCATAGAAATAATTACCACCTTGAAGCCTGTGACCGTATTGGTTCACATCAAAATAGATGGTATTACTATATGGAAGTCTCTCTCCATGTACTTTTTCTCCATTGCTCCGATACATATTAAATACCATACTGCTTTCATCAAGGGCACTCGCTGTTTGAATAACAATAGTAGTCGTGCTCACAACAGGGTTAGGATAATTATACGCTTTTTCCACATGGGCATCATGATACTCTTCGGGATCAAGTTCATGTTTACTCACAATAAGTGTATAAGCATTACCACCTGAGATAGAAAATGCAACCCGTGCCCCTATCACCTCTGTAAGTTTAGTATACCGCGCCATATAAACCCGATACCCTAAAGCACGTACAGATTCTATTCCATCAAATTCTAAAAATCCTTCTGCGCCCCCTCCCAATGTGGTTGACAAAATACAGTCCCAAGAATACATATCTTGACCGCTTGCTTGAATATCTGTGCGAAGTAATTGTGATTCACGAGCAAACGACATATAGGTTATATCACCTATAGGCAATGGGATTTCTGGTTTATCATATTTATCAAAGCCAATCTCTGCATCTCTCATTACACCAACCTCATTCAATTCATCACTGAAAAGACCATTACTCATAGTCATTTTAATTTGCATTTTCCACTCATCAATATCTATTCCTTTTTTGTATGTGAGATGTGTTGCAAGATATTGATCAGACTCAAAGAAAGGCTTATTGTCTATTGTCACACGCTGTGGATGACGCGTGTAGACCCAATAGCCCTTATTTGGTTTTAGATAATTTGCCAAATAATATCGACCTTTTTGCCAAGTAATAAATTCGAGTTCTTCGCTAAAAGCAGAAACAGGTATGTCATAAGTATAGGGGTTTCCGATTTGATTCCAACCAGTTCCATTCCACAACAGATCCACTTCTACAGGCTCTCGAGCAAACTCAGTGGGTATGATCATGTCAGCAAGAGTAATCACCCAACTTGCTTGTCCTGGTTCAATGACACTCAATTCTTGACCTGTACGATATTTTTCATGTACTCCGACACTCCGCCCTTCTTCATACCATTTAAATAACGCCCCAGATACACCATTCTTCGTTGGAACAAACTCACCTCCTCCAAAAGTCATCATATGCCATTGATCTTTTTTAACTGAAAGCATATTCAAAGAATCAACAGTAAATACAGTATCAATAATAAATTGGGTTGAATCAAAATCTAGTGCATTATCAAGACTCACAATACTTCCATGAACATAATAAGTCCCTGCGGCCATAGGATAAAAATCGGTATACGATTGGGTATAGTGATCTGAAGTTCGAATGATACTCTCTGTTTCTAAATCGTAAACGGTAAACTCAAAGACAACATTTTTTGATTCAACAAGCGCACCAGAAATAAACCAAAGTCTAAAAGCTGAACCATTTTGTTCTATAGAAATATTTAGTGAAGGGTAATTGTCTGAGTTAATCACAATAGGATCACTCATACCAAGCCCCTCTTGAGTTTGTGCAATGAAATAGGTATAACCTCCCTGTATATAGGTGACCTTCCCCGGTTCAAGAGAATGGTATTCTAATTCAGAAGGCATAAAACCTTCATTATTATCAGCAACATTTGACACTTTGAACGCGCCTGCTCCCGTTTGAAGCTGCGCTAATTTCCGAGTAAGTATTTTAAACTCCCTCCAGTTGTTCTCTGCTGTAAAATAGGCAATACCTTCACCACTAATAATATCGATGGCAGGAGGTGGTGATGGTGGCAATTGAGGCAAAGAAACTGAACCTTCAATTTTCACCGACGTAACTACTATATCATTCAGCTTATTCCCTGATACAAATGATTCCTGTGGGATAAAGAGTTTTACATTATCAAAATAGTCGGCATTAAAACGCCGGGCACTCATTCCTACAGCAAAAACCTGTTCTTTACTCAATACAACTGTCACCTGATTATCTGCTCCAATGCTCATTTGATCTTGAGTTATATAGACACACTCACTACTATACTTATTATACCAATCAACTGAAAAAGTCTCAGAGGCACCCATAATTGCAACAAAGCTATGTGATTCTCCTTTAAAGTCTACCAACTCACTTTGTGAAAGAATAGTAATAGGTTGAGATAACTTAATTACAAGCTTCTCTAGAGATCCATTATAGTGTGCGTTTGAAACCCAAGTCGCACCTGAATCAATAATAAAAGAAAGTTTCACTTCTTCACTTGATGAACTCATGAGCTCTTCAATCTTTGTTTCTGAGCTGGGGGTAATCTCAACAGATTGCGATTCCTCATTATGCCCACTACTTGAAGAAAGTGAAACTTTCTGATGTGTACTACTTGAAAAAATTAACGTTGATGAAGAGATAGCACTCGACTCAAGAGCGTCACCACTTGAAACACCACCCAACTCACTCGATGGCATAGAGGCACTTGATGAGGACATAAAAGAACTTGAAATATCTGAAGGTACTGCGCTTGATGAATAAATAGCTGCAGAGGAAGAAATGGCACTCGACTCAGGAGGATCATTACTTGAAACACCACCCATCTCACTCGATGACATAGAGGTACTTGATGAGGACATATAAGAACTTGAAATATCTGAAGGTGCGTCGCTTGATGAATAAATAGTAGCAGATGAAGAAATAGCGCTCGACTCCACAACATCACTACTAGAAGAACGCTCACTTGAATATTCATACATACTACTTGATGATTCTGGGAATCCCTGTGAAGAGCTTTCTCTTGGAAAATACCCATTAACAACAAGAGGAATCAATGGCCCCATCCTCACTTTGTGATGTTTTTTCACTCTGTGATGCTTATTCATAGGCCTATTGTTAAAAACCACATAATATTTTTCTTGAGGAGTATAGTGATCTCTGAATACCAATGCTACAGAATCATCAAGAGTAATCCTAATTATTCGTTTTTTTAAAACATGCTTTCTTGGTAGCGGTATACAAAGTATTGGTTCTATTTTTTTATGACTTAACACAATACAGAGTTCAGACTTTTTTTTGTCTGAAAAAGATAATCCTCGTGAATTTTTGAGCTCAATACTATTCTCTTGATACTCATAACGCGCCCCTATATGGGTGTCATGAGTGTCATATTTTTTATGACTACTTCCAAAAGAATTTGCTGGTATTACTATCAGTAGTATTCCTATCATTATGAAAAGTATCCTTTTCATAATGCGCCCCCACGCTTCTCATTCAGTTATCGGGATCTCATATCCCTCTATTTATTAAAAATATATTTTCCACTATAGTTATTCCACTATATAATACATCACAATTTTTATTACGGAAATGTATTTCTTATGCATCGTAAAAAAGCTCATTAAGCAAAATAAAAGTATGTGTATAAAATTTTGACATGACTAATTTTTTGGCACCACAGAGAATGCACTACTTTTCAAGATTACATCTTAAAAAAGCTTTCAATTTCTGATTCAAGCTGTTCCATTTTAAATGGCTTAGGTAGATAGCTATTTATGCCATGGCGCTTACATTCGTTATGCATATACATTTCTTCTCGTGCAGAAAGTGCAATGATAGGAATATGTTTAAACACATCTGACTTTTTTTCTCGAAGACGAATTTCCAGAGCCGCTTCAAACCCATTCATTACCGGCATCTGAATATCCATCAAAATAAGGTCATACTTGTTTTGCATCCACTCCTTAACACATTCAGAGCCATTTCCCACAATTCGAAATTTATGATTTAAGTTTTCGAGTGTTTTTGAAATTATTTTTTGATTCACAAGATCATCTTCGGCAACGAGTACCGAAAGGCCTTTCGTTATTGTCGGAATCTCATGAGCAGGAAGTTCTTCATAATGGCATTCATCACCCAGCCCCTGCTCAATTACCATATGATACTCAGTACCAATTGTATCACCATTAAAATCGAGAGGCTCATACCATACTTGTGCATTTACCAACTCTACTAACTGTACAAAGAGATAATTTTCAGCCACCTTCACATCACTCTCATCATGAATATTTTTTTCTTTGGTAATACTTAAGAACTCACCTGCTGGTGTTGTTCCCGAATCTTGAATGATAAAATGAACTTCAATGGTACCATCTATCGTCTCTTCGACTTCACAAATAAGTTTTACAAACCCATGAGAGGTATATTTAATAGAAAGTGAAATCAAACGAGTGATTAAAAACATAACGCGTTTAGCATCACCGACCAAATAATTCTGAACTCTTTTGGGAAGAAGTTTCTCAAAACGAAGCCCCTTTACAATAGCCAACTTCTCTAATGAACCGAGTACTCCATTTACTTCATATAAAAAATCATATGGGTCTTTTTTAATCTGCAAAAACCGGCCATCATTTATAGCAACCTCAACAAAGTCGTTAACAACCGACATGATCTTTTGCATTGCCTGATCTGCAGAGTCGAGCAATTCATGTTGATGTGGTGTTTTTTTAGTGCGCAGCAGTAATTCAATGGCCCCGACAACACCATTAATTGGGGTGCGAAGTTCATGACTAATATTTCTCAGAAACATCTGTCGTTGACTATTTAAGGCATATTTTGCCTGCATATCTAATACGGCATCACGAATATCTTTTTGAATCATACTAAAAGAAAAGAGCGTCACCTGGACAACCAGAAGTATTACCACCCATAAATAATTGACCTCACCATAAGGAAACACTCCTAAAAGCAGACCAAAATAGTAAAGATGGAGAAATGCCATTAATGCTATTGAGAGAAGATAGCGCACTGCATTATATCTATTTATTTTAAAGTAGAGTATCCCCGCTAGAATCATCCATGAATAAGAGACTACAGACAAAACCAGCTGCGGGTAAAAAAGATGTTCTCTCGCATCTGTCAGAGCAACAAAAGCAGTAATGAGCCATAGAGATATTGTCACTGCAAGAAAATAGATATGCACTTTTTTACGAGATAATTTTTGTAAAAAATGCTTAGTAAAGAGCAGAAAAAGTATGGTCATTGCTGCCTGCAACACAGGGAGAGCATTACTCCATCCTCCATTTATATAGGGCATAAAGTAAGGAACAAAGCCAGAGTATATCATGGTTGAAGAGACAAACAACAAAATGCCTCCAAGGTAGAATACAAATCTCATTGCCCTAAAAATAGAGGCGATAATCCCATTCACGATCAGAACACCAATCAGCATAGACAATACAAAGAGATACTTTTTACTTTCACCATTAAGAAAATCCTTATCGTAGCTCTCACTATGTACGATAAAACCCGCTCTGAACAGATAGTGGTTTACAGTCCGAGTAAAAACTGTCACCGTTTCACCGGCATTCATCGTGAAGCGGATACCATTCCCCACTGCAACCTGCCGTTCAGCATATGGAAGGACCCCACCTGATTTAAAATGCTGTACCGAGGTATCTTCACGCTCCACATAATAATCAAGCTCAGTATCACTCCCCATAATACGATGCAGAACAAAAGCCTGCCCTTGGAGCGTTGTATTTTTGAGATAAAACTTTGTCCAGAGTGCCTGAGACAAATGACGTGGGATATCCAGAGGTGATAACCGATGAAAGGAGTCACGAAGAGGAGCAACATCGTCAAAGGTCATTTTTTCTAATGTTTCTGTGTAAAAATAGAGATTACGCTCTGATATTAAATCATGCTCATTGTTTATAAATGAGAAGGTGACTTGGCCAAATACTCCACTACTACAGAGCAGAGCAACAAGAACACACCTTAATAACCCTGTTTTCGACGAAAAATACACTCATGAGCCATAAAAAACAATTCTTTCCGATTGTACTACAATTACCAGAAAAAATCACCTTTTTTCAACAAAAACGACCCTTCTAATCCTCCTCAAACTCACTTTTTCGCACGTTGAATTCTCGAAATTCATTGATTAACAGTCGATCATTGGGCGCATAGGAGAGCGCCTTTTTAAGAAGCCTTAGACTGACATCAAATTCGGCCTTAGTTTCAAACTCATACGCTATATTTTTAAGCCCTTGTACCCCTTCAATACTTTTCGGTGCAGCCATACCATAATACTCTTCGGCACGGTCCCACCACTCAGCGTCATAGGCAAGATTGCCAATAAAAATAGAAGCATCGGTAAAGTCGGGTTTTGCAATCAACGCCTTTTGCAGGTATTCCATTGCAAGAAATGGTTTTTCACTCCGTGCAAGTACATCGGCAATCTTATAGAGAACCTCGTGATTATCTGGCTCGATAGAAACCCCATCTTTATAAACAGATGCTGCAAGATCTAAATTACCAGACATGCGATAGAGGTCACCCATATAATAAAGATAGTCAACCTCTTCGGGATTACGTCGATACGCCTCTCTCACGAGTTCAATCGCCCTATCAAACTCTTTTAAGCTTACATGTACTTCTGCAAGTTGATATACAATAGTAACATCCTCAGGCTCAAGTTTCTGGGCTTTTTCAAGAGCGCGCTGGGCCCCCACATAATCTTCTGTCTTTGCATAAGCCTCGGCAATATAGAGCCATGCACCCACATTTTTAGGATCAAGAGCAAGTGCACGATGATACACTGCAATGCTTTCACCATACTGCCTTAAGTGATACAACACACCTGCAAGATTAAACAGTGCTGTAGTATTTGCACCTTTTGAATAGCGCACAGCTTTACGAAATGAAGCAGCAGCCTCGGGGAGTTTTTGTAAACGATAATAACAGTTACCAATATTAACAGAGGTTGCTATTGGTGGTCCACCGCGCAACAAAGCTTTACGATAGAGGATAACTGCCTTATAGAACTTTCCACTGATATAGAGATTATTTGCTCGCTCAATAACCTGGGCACTGTTTTGCGCAGCACCCGGTGCAGTATAACCCAACTGACTCATCGAAACAATGACGAGCATCAACAATAGCTTATTTATTTTACTCATAATTACTCGCTAAATCTAAATTCAAACTCTTTTTCCATGCCACAAAAAGGCACTGCTTCATTATCTCTCAGGGCAGGCTCAAAAGCACAATTTTGAATTGCCCGTATACTATTATTTCCAAGCCCCATACCAACAGGTTCTTCATTCAATATACGTACATCATAAGCGCCCCCCGAAACATCAATACAAAAACTCACGGTAACCGAAGCATTCACCTCAAATTCAATTATTGCCTCTGGTACACGCATTTCACACTGGGCAAGGGGGCGCGGTTTACTATCCACGTCACCACTCTGACCTCCCCCATCACCACGAGATTTATTGATCAAATCAAGAGAAACATTCGCACCACCTGCCCCTGCAACATCAAGATTCATAGCAAATCGAGGCCCGGATTTTACATTTCTATGATTTGGTTTAGAACGTTTTGGTTTTCGACGTTCTTTCTTAGGTTTTGGCTTAGGCTTTTGAAGGTCAATTTTTTTAAGAACCAACTCCGTATTTTTTCTCTCTTTTGTTTTAAAGAGATCACCCTTTACTATTGAACTCACTATAGGCATTGAGAGAATCAGTAGCCCACTGAGTAGTGCAGCCAGAATAACAAATAGTATGCGGGTCCCAAGATCTTTTCTTATAGGTTTTTTTCGACTCATAGTGTACCTACTTTGAAAGTGCTGCTATAGAAACTTTCTTGACTCCTGTCAGATTACATACATCTATCACATTAACCACAGCTCCCGTATTTGAATCTTGGTCAGCAATAAGTATCACTTCCCGTTCTGGATTTTTCGATATCATCTGACTCAGTACATCTTTCAAGGTGATGAGATCCACTTGACGCTCATTCACATGTACTGTACCTTCACGAGTAATTGCTATCATGATATTCTCTTTATTCACTTCAGATGCCGACTTTGCCTGTGGCTTTGTAACATCAACACCAGTCTCTCTCGAAAAGCTACTGGTAACAATAAAAAATATTAAGAGAATAAATACCATATCCAGCATCGGTGCAATGTCGATATTAGCTGCTTTACGTTCTCTTTTTGGAAGTTCAAACTGATCCATACTTCTTCCTTAGTTATTAAGTTCTTTCAATATCAGGGTTACACCAAGCTCAATTTGCTTTTTAACCCAATGAATTCTGTCTTCGACTCTATGAATAAGTAACACAAGTGGAAACGCAATTACAAGACCTGATTGTGTGGTAATAAGTGCCTCAGAAATACCTCCAGCCATTAAACCAGGATTAGAGTTCCCATAAAGAGTAATCACATCAAAGGTACTCATCATCCCAGTTACCGTCCCCAACAAGCCAAGAAGTGGCGCAAGCCCTGCAAGTACCACCGCAAACTGTAATCCTTTATCAATATTAACGAGGTTTTTACCAATTCTCTCTTTCAAGATATTATTGAGACCCACACCTTTTGATCGATGAAATTTAATTGCAAGACGTAGGTTTCGAGATATAATACCGGGATTATTTTTCAGCAACCGTTCAGCCTCAGTATACCGTTTCTGCTGTACCAATTGGCTCATCTCATTTATCATTGCATGAGTATCGGGCCGATACATATCATACCCTATATTTCTTACAAGCATAAAGAGAATATAAAAAGCCCAGGCCCCCGCCAGAAAGATAGGAAGTAATACCCATCCCCCCGCTTGAACTGCTTCGTATAATGCATCAACTAACACCGTTACAGCTCCGAACCTGAATCAGGCCATATTTTATTAAGTACTTCCATACTATACCCCTGCAAGTTTGCAGTAATCGACTCCAATTTTTCAGAAAGGTATCCATGTATTAGTAAAATTGGAATAGCGATAACAAGCCCTGTCTGAGTTGTCACTAACGCCTCAGATATACCACCCGCAAGTATTTTGGGGTCATTCGTCCCCACGTCCGTGATAACCATAAAGAGAGTAATCATACCTGACACCGTGCCTAAAAGCCCTAAAAGTGGAGCTGAAGCTCCAAGGGCCGCGACAATACCGAGTCGCTTCTCTAATTCAGGAAGCTCTTTAAGCAAGTTCTCTTTCACTGCTTTCTCTGCTCCATCTCTACTGCCCTCCACACTATTCATAATGGCATAGATTACACAACTTAAACTCGACTTACTCGCATTACATACCTTTTTGACCCCTTCCCAATTTTTCTTGCGAACCATTGGTCTAATCGTTCTCATAAAGCGCTCTTCCGATCGTCCTCTTTTTCGGTAGAGTAACAATCGTTCTAGAGCTAAGATAAATGCTAGGAATGCACATCCAATCAATGGGTACATCACTACACCACCTTTACCAAACCACACTTGCACCTCTACCCAAAACCCGCTCTTCGCATCTTTTGTATAACCACGGCCCAAAGATTTAGTTTGCAACACATCCATTGGAATAACTACTGCCACCTTTGCCCCCACTGCAGCACTGATTGCTGTCGCAACATTTTGTTCATACGATTCTTTAAGATTACTTCTCCACGTAAATATTTTACCTTGTAACTGACCGGTTCTCAAAAGTGTCTGTACTCTATTTTGGCCACCTCGTTCAAGCTCACCGATAAACACCGTACCTAATCGGAGTTGTTTTACGGGCACATCAGCAATCCCTGCAACAATGCTATTCTTTTGCCTTAACTCCTGAGTAATCGTTAATTCAAGTCGATTTGCTCGTTCAGCCACATAGAGTTCAATAGCTTCATGTATTGAGTTTTTCGATTCTGCAAGTGAAGAGGCCTTAGAAAGCTGTGCTGTTCTTTCAGTTATGCGCAGAGGCATATCCCGACTTAATTCCTGAGCTTGTTTATCAATATTCTGTTTTACTTCCGTCTTAAAGCCCTCAATACGGTCGTTCAATACCTCGAGTCGTTCACCCTCTTCTTCTGTAAACCGCTTATACCTCTGCAATTCATCTTTTTTAATAGCAGCTGTTGATGCAAGTTTTGTATAACGGGATTCAAGCATACGAGTTTTATCTTCAAACTCTTTTGCCTGAATATTCTGCTTATATCGAGCATTCCAACGATCAGCCTCCTTCTTTTCGAGAACATTAAGCTTTTCATTTTTTAAAGATTTAAGCGCTACAATCTCTTTCTTAAGAAGCGCAGCTTTTTTCACTTCAGCATCATTTTTTTCAGCGGCAACAAGAGGCGCCCCTACAAACAGAGCTATTAACGCAATACTCATAATCTTTTTCATTATTTAACCTCACTTGTGAGAGAAAGAGACAGTGGCAGTGAAACAATTTCCGGTGCTTTTTTAGCAAGCTTAACGTCAATAGCATTTCTCACCATTTCACGTTCTGAGAAATTCAAATCCTCTATCCAAACATACGAGAGAACCCCGTCCTTCATTTCTCTTTTTAATACGCCATATAGCTTTTCATCTTCATCGACATAAACCATCCACTGATTACCAATCCGCAACATCTTAACGTTTGCCACTTCACCATCTTTTCGAACAACCGATGTTGTTGTAACAACCACTTCATCACCAAAGCGGATTTCCTCTGAAAGAATAGATTTTAAACGTCCAAAACCTTCTTCAGGAGTTGCGTTACCACTTTCCAGGTCTCGTTTAAGTACAGCAATTCTTTCAAGTCGCACATTTTTCTTCTCTGGAAGCGACCGTTCTATGAGGCTTTCTACATTCCCCGCCAACGTAGCCAATTTCTTGGTTAGAAACTCAGCATAAGCCTTACTATTTTTAATTCTTACTTCAAGTGATTGCTGCTGTTGAACCTCTTTTTGAATAGCAGCCTGAACTCCTGTGAGTTCTTTTTGAATAGCTTCCAACTCACTGGTCCGACGAACCACATCATCAGTATGCCTTTTCTTCAAAAGTGCAAAGCGCGACTCCTCCATACGACTTAATGAATCAGTCTGATCAATTTTTAATTTAAGTTCCTTTATGTCCTTTGCAAGAGACTCTTTAATGGTCTCTAAAGAATCAATTGCATCTGCACTATTTGCAAATATTTGAATATTCAAGCACAACAATAGTGCAAAAATAGTTGCTGGTATAGTTATGGTACGTTGTTTCATTCTTTTCCTCTATTGTATACAAACAGTCTGTTGTGGGTTTTCGACGCAATACTGTGCAGCCTCTTTTTCAAGTACCCGTGAATATCTTCCTTCTTTCTTAAGTTGCTCAACATAGAGCACTAACCCCGGTCCACATTGTGGAAACAGCGTCATATCCCATTGCTTATCGCTACAATAATCAAAGAGTTGATCCTTCTCTATTGAATTTTGATTTGTATTCCATGCCTTAGTTTTGATTGAATCACACAGTGGCGAAAGGTAGTTCTCATTCAGGCAATAGCGATTAAAGCCCTCATCCACTGAGTACTCAAGCTTACTATACTGGATCAAATAAGTATTACGCTCCATAATCTCATTATTTTCTGGCAATGCTTGAGTTACAGAATCAAATGCCATTATTGAGTCAACAGGTACTTGCCATACTGAATCAAGTTCTTCTTCCCACGTCACTAAGAGTTGAGAAAACTCAATAGTATCAAGATATCCATCCAATTTTTGCGCAACAAAAACAGGATGGCACACTTCATTAGTAAAACGGATAGACTCACACCATGGTTCGAGATACTCCCGACACCGCTGAGTATCCCCCCAGTCTTTACTACACCGGTCAACAATAGTCTCTTCTCTCGTAAAATAATCTTCTGTTGAATCTATACGAACCACGAACTCAAACGAATCGACAATAGCACTTGAAAAGAAGCCTCGAGCACCATTGATATTAAAGACCGGGGGTGTTTTCGTGTCACTTTCGGCCATAATTGTCCCATCAACATATTTATAATACTCACGGTCATAGGCATAAAAATAGACCTTATTATACCCGCCAACATACCAAATATTAAACACTGCTATATTATCGAGAAGCAAGCCTCCACTGGGACTCTCTTGCTGCGGATAAATAATAAGTCGCCTCAAGTTTCCATTATAATAATAGTCAGCTGCCGTAGATGGGATACCCACAAACTGTTCGAGATCAAAAGCATTTTTAGGAAACGTCGATGCACTATCATCAAATGCATGAGTGATTAACACTGATTCAACATCATCACTATACGTTGTTGGATAAATATGTTGACTCGTATTTTGTGTTCCATACAAATAGTTAATGGTATCACCCCGAGTGTAATAACTTACCTTCTCGAGTGTGCCATCAATTCTTACCGCTTCATCATATATGGAATCTAAGTTCTCTTCCATAAACTGTATCAACCGTTCAGGGTTTTGCTGAAGAAGCTGTGGTATTTTTTCAAAATCAGGCTGGCCCGTTTCATCATATATTTGAGGAAGAAGATCTGCATATAGTACCAATAATTCACTCTGAAAAATTGTTAACAACTCTATTTGTATACGACTATCAAGTAGGCTAAACCATTGAATATACCCTGTTGAATCAACCGGCTTTGGTGCAAGTGAGGGTAATGTCAAGTTCGCAGTATCCTTAAGGTCAAACATCCCAGGCACCTGTGTTTCGGCTGAAAATGTTGTCACGACCTGTGTACCCAAACTATCCCACCATATTGAACCTGCCAATGTGTAGACTTCACCTCGTAGAATAATGAGACCTGAATCACTCACAAAACTATTGGCAATATCGTCACTCGACGTAAGGGGATACTGTACACCGTTATGAGTCAGTGACACTGATGCAGAATCATAAAAGTTGAAATAGGGGGTCCGGACCTCATTCAGTTCATGAAGCATTTCTACATAGACTTCCGTCACCGGCCTATCTGCAATCAATGTCGCAGTAACATACAATCCATTATAGGGCTCTTCTGCCTCAGGAGAGTACTCCCAAGGTCCAGGAATTGATTCACACCCTAAGAACAATAACACAGCTAATAATCCAAAATATTTATTCATACAGTTCTCCTAAAAGCGATATTCGTAGTTGAGGAACACAGGTAAAAAGGGCAATTGATTAAACTCTTCACGTATAGGAATATCACCAGTGGTGTCGTAAAAGTACTGAAATACATTTTCATGATTTGTCACATTTATTATTGTAAATGATAGATTCCACTTTCCTTCACGTCCGATATCGAACAACTTGACATCAAATCTAAAATAGGCTGGATACCGAGCTTCATTTCTTCCGCGTAGTGGCACCGATGTGTTATTTTCATAGCCAGGAGTTGGCCCCCCAGGCGAAACCCCATTACCCTGACCAACTTCATGAGTAGTCAAGTGACCGGCTACTTCAGAATAAGGGAGCCCTGTTGCATATTTAATCGCGATAGAACTATTCCAATAACGGCCTGGTACATCATGTTTCCATATACCATCTTTCCCTTTCCAATTAATTCCTGCATCTATCTTCACACTATGAGTTTGATCCCAGTTAGCAGAGTATGCTGCATCATTTTTTGCTTTACTTGATGCATCAGAGCCCAGGTCTTGCACTATTGATCGACCATAGGTATAACTAACACCGCCAAACACTTTGCCAGCATCTTTTCGAATAAGTGTTTCAAATCCATAGCTATAGCCTTCGCCCATCTTAAAGAAATCACCAAAGACATTATCTCTACTCTGTACAATACTATCTGCGGTGCCATTAATATCAAACACATAGAGGTTTTTAAAGGTTTTATAATACGTTTCAAGTGTCACATCAAACATATCAAACACTTGAGGTCTAAAGAATCCAAGTGAAAGTAAATTCGACTCTGATGGTTTCATTTCAGTAAAATTGGTTTTACGAGTCGGGTAATAAAATTCATTAATACTCTCCTGATCACTAAACTGTAAATTATTAATAAACTGTTTGTAATGGCCCAAATGGAAATCAATAATTTGTTGAGCAGGCAATTTGAACTGTAATGATATTCGGGGTTCAAAATAGACATTCATCAAATCACTATGGAGTGATGCACGAAGGCCTGGTGTTATCGTTATATCACCAACAGTATATTTATCTTCTAAAAACGCTGAATGGAGCCAAAAATCATACTGATCAATACTTGTAAAATCTGATGCTTCACTTTCAGCAGAGTCATTACTTTGCCCCCCTTTAAACTCTTGTATAAAGGCGATATCGAGAAGCTGCGATTCTATACCCACTGCGACTTGTTGGTTGCTCATACCAGTATAACGAGCCCCTCCTTTAAATACAACACCCCACATCTCATTTTTAAAACTACTTATTCCTTGCAGACCAAACATCTGGTGAAACTTACTGTAACTTGCAGACCCAAATAGATTAATATCTTTAAATGCATTATTGTAAATATAATTCGTTGCATACAGCTCATTTCCCCACTCAACTTTAAAGGGCCCAAAGTCTAACTGATCTTCTCCACGATACATACTTGTCATGATACTTTCATCTTCAGAAAAGTCATACGCTACATTACCCTGCAGATCCCAAAAATCATAATCAATCTCTAGATCCGTCAGACCTACCCATCGAAAAGCATCGAGCATTGAACTAAACCAGGTCATGCGTCCTGCCATAAGCCAACGCACATTATTGTGGCGCCCCTCCCAATGGAGTTGCCCTGCAAAGGTACTGATCTTAGCTGTTGAATTTGAAAAATATGTATTCGCCGAATCATTGCCACCTTTTCGCGAATGAACGTCGACCACAGATGCAAGCCTATTTCCATATTCTGGACTAAAGCCGCCTTTATAAAAATTCACTTCTTCGATACCCTCTACTAAAAATGTTGAGAAGAGTCCAAAAAAGTGAATCGGTGAATAGACTATACCATTGTCAAAAAGAAAGAGGTTTTGGTCTGAACTCGCTCCTCGCACATAGAGTTTAGAAGAAAAGTCTGAACTAGCAACAACCCCAGGCAAAGCCTGAATGGATTTTATAACATCAGCCTCTGCAAGGCTCGGCATTCTCCTAATTGACTTAGCCGAAATAGTGGTCTTACCGAGCGCCCTTTTAGGTCTCTTTCTCAAACGAACCACAGTCTTACGCAATTTAGTTCGTTTCTCAATTGTCTGATTAACATCACTACTCAAGTCACTCTCAAGACTATCCATTGCTGGTGCAGTCGTATCGACATACGCTGTCAGTTGCACCTCTTCTTCTCTATTGTCAAAAAGCATCTCGCCACTCACGGCTTCGCCAATTACTTGATTAAATGCAGAGTCATTTGTTGTATGGGTTATTTCGTAACACTTCTCTTTTTCTGTGTCACTAAAACAGATATTCCATAGTGAGTCAAAGGGGAGCACTAAATCAAACGGAACGCCATACATTACCGATTGCTGTGCCCCACTCTCAAGTACTTCTAATGATACAGAGTCGCTCTTTATAAAGAGGGAGTCCTGTAACACTCCAGTAAACAGGAAGCCTGAAGGTTTTTTAAGGGCGAGTGAATCTACCTTCTTTTCTGCAGTCACTAAACTACAAAAGAGAACGGCCAAAATCACAAGCACTCTTTTTAGGTCATAGCTATAGTTCATTTTAAAATATTCGCCTTTCTAAATTCTGTTAATGTGTCTTGACTCCACTTCACTCTCTGTTCGCAACTCGTCAGCCCAAAGCGAAGTGTCGCAAGCCAATACTCTTTGGAGGGGTGATCAACTTCCATAAGCATTTTTTCAATTGATTGGAGCTCTATCAACTTTTCTTCAAATTGTTCTTGATGCTCACAAAGAATTTTTCCTGCCGCCTCTCCTCCAGAGCGCGCACAGAGAAATATTTTTAATAGCACTTCTTCTCGATGACTCGGAATCTCAGTTTTTGCAACTACCCAGCTGTCGAGCGCAGCTAAACCTTTAGGCGTAATAGCGTATCTTTTTTTATCACGCTTATTGAGCGATTCACTCTGAACTTCTTCTACCCAGTTGTTTTCTTGTAGTTTTTTAAGTGCCGGATAAATTTGACCATAGCTTTCACTCCAAAAAAAGCTAATGCTTTTTTCTATGGTACTTTTAATGTCATACCCAGTCTCAGCTCCATTTGCTAATAGACCTAATATGACATATTTTGTTCGACTCTCTTTTGCCACAATACACCTTTATATATCTAACAGATATAAATTAGTAATCATTTATATTTTTATGGATACTTTTACTCATTTTTTACTCACTACTCGAAATTTATTATCTCTTTAACTTGTTTAAAAACAACTTGTTACAAAGCATTCACCCAACAAGTATATAAAAACATGTCTTCCCAAATCTCATACTACCAAAGGCTGTTTTCCTTAGAATGTCAGCAAAACTTAATGCTGAATATTTAATTATTTTAGTCATCCTATCCTCCTATTCTCTTTCTATATCTCTTAGACACATAGAGATTCTCATTATGTCACCCAAATGTATACTTTGATATACTTTTCCGAGTAATTGATACATTTTGTTACACGGGCTTACATATCTACAAGATATGCGCTATAGAACCCAGAATAAGTAGACACTATCTTTCACTATTCGCTTAAAATGCATGCTTTATACCTCACAGCCCTATGTAAACAATTGTTTACGAAAGAATGTGACAACCATCACAGACAACTATTGTATCAGGAAGTATATTCATTTCAGAGTGATTGAGAAACTACCGCTTATTTGATTGACCACTTCTTAAATTAACGTCTTCCGAAATCTAAAGGTCGGGTACGAAAAAGCTGCTTAAATGCAGCTTTTTTTGTTTGTATACTCTTTCAAATTTTTATCTTTCAGCTGCTAAATTTTTCATTGAGGTTATCATGAGCACTGTAGTTATTATTGGCGCCGGCGGCGTTGGCAATGTTGTCACACATAAATGCGCTCAAGTACCCGATGTCTTTACCAATATCATTCTGGCGAGTCGCACTGAGTCAAAATGCACAGCTATTGCGGCTAATGTAAAAGAGACCTTAGCTATCGAAATTACTACAGATCAAGTCGATGCAGACAATGTACCAGAACTTGTCGCTCTCTTTAAAAAGCACCGGCCCAAACTCTGCATAAATGTAGCACTCCCCTACCAAGACCTCACTATCATGGACGCTTGCCTCGAGTGCAACGTCAATTACCTCGACACTGCAAACTATGAGCCTATAGACGAAGCTAAATTTGAATACTCATGGCAATGGGCCTATCAAGATAAATTTAAGGCCAAAGGACTTACCGCACTTCTTGGCTGCGGCTTTGACCCAGGAGTTACCGGCGTCTATACCGCCTACGCCCAAAAACATTATTTTGATGAAATGCACTACATCGACATTGTAGACTGTAATGGTGGTGACCACGGTAAAGCATTTGCAACTAATTTCAATCCAGAAATCAACATCCGTGAAATCACCCAGAAGGGCAAGTACTACGATGGCAATTGGAAAGACACTAAACCCATGGAGATCCATCAGCCTATAGACTATCCAGGAATCGGTGAGCGCGAAAGTTATCTATTGTATCACGAAGAGCTTGAATCACTGGTAAAGAACTTCACTGACATTAAACGCATTCGATTTTGGATGACCTTTGGTCAAGAGTACCTTACCCATCTTCGTGTTCTCCAAAATGTGGGTATGACACGAATTGATGAGATCGAGTATAATGGGCAAAAGATTGTCCCTCTTCAATTTTTAAAAGCAGTACTTCCGGAACCTTCATCGCTTGCTGAAAATTACACCGGTCTCACCTGTATCGGTGTACAAGTTAAGGGCATCAAAGATGGTAAAGACACAGACTACTTTGTGTACAACAACTGCGACCACGCTGCTTGTTACAAAGAGGTAAAGGCCCAAGCGGTCGGATATACTACAGGAGTCCCTGCAATGATCGGTGCAAAAATGCTTCTCACAGGAGTTTGGTCAGGAGCTGGCGTGTTTAATGTCGAAGAATTCAATCCCGATCCCTTTATGGAGGACCTCAATACCTATGGCCTCCCTTGGAAAGAGCGTGGGGCAATTTTTTAATCCACGCCCCAACTTTTTATAGTCAGAAGCGGAATTCTTCTTCTGACTATCCTACAATCACGGTATACTCAAAAAGAGCACGCAATGAATAGCACCCTTCCCCCAAATATCCCTTCGCCTTGTTTTATATTAGATGAAGCACTCCTTAAAAAAAATATTGAGACACTTCATGATGTCCAAATACTATCTGGTGCAAAAATCATTGTTGCCCTTAAAGGGTATGCCTTTAAAGAATCTTTTCCTCTCATTCGAAAATATTTACCGGGTACTACTGCGAGCTCACTTCACGAAGCACAACTTGCAGCAGAATACTTTGGTGGAGAAATTCACACCTATGCCCCGGCCTATCATCCTGATGAGATTGAAGAGATTGTAACGCTTTCATCACATATTACCTTTAACTCTCTCACAGAATGGGAGCGTTACAAAAATGCCTGCGCTCAACATCCCATATCTTGTGGTCTTCGCCTTAACCCTGAATATTCAGAAGTTGAACATGACATTTACAATCCATGCGTCACCGGTTCACGATTTGGCATTACTGCTCAGAATCTAAAAAATGCCGACCTGACTGGTATTGAAGGACTTCATTTCCATGCACTATGCGAACAGGGTTCAGATACACTCGAAAGAGTTTTTGAGCACTTTGAAGAAAAGTTTGGATCACTCCTCCACTCTATGAAGTGGCTCAACATGGGGGGCGGACATCACATTACCCGAACAGGCTATGACCAACATCGGTTGATTGCTCTTATTAAACGCATTCAGACCACCTATAACGTGAGAGTAACCCTCGAACCTGGCGAAGCTATTGGCCTGAATACAGGCCACCTTAAAACAACTGTTCTCGACATTGTCGATAATAGTTTTAAAACAGCAATGATCGACGCCTCTTTTGCTGCACACATGCCCGACTGCCTCGAGATGCCCTATTACCCAGAGATAGAAGGCGCTGAGTTTATAGGCGTCACACCACCAGATTCTACAGCAAGTGAATCAGTCTTTCGCCTTGGGGGAACCACCTGTATGGCTGGTGATTACCTCGGTTTTTACCGTTTTACATCCCCATTAAAGCCCGATGACACCATCATTTTTAAGGATATGATTCATTACACTATGGTAAAGACCAACCATTTTAATGGGGTAAAGCACCCCTCTATTGGAACCATACAGCTTGATGGCTCATTTGTTGAACATACCCGTTTTACCTACAATCACTACGCTGATAGAGTGTAGCCCGATTTTCCAACACTGTTTTTACTGGCCCAAGATTGTGCTGAGTCTGTTACCTCTCGCATAGAAATACTATTTTTCAAAGATCAGGGTATTTAATCAAAGAAAGGACATACTATGAGAGAACCACTATTAATCCTCCACTTTATCGGACTCGCACTCGGTCTTGGCACCAACATAACTCTTGGGTTTCTTGGAAGTATTGCCGCTAAAATGGAGAAAGAAGAACGCGAAGCATTTATGATGAAGTACCTCAAAATTTCGATACTTGGACAATCAGGAATGATCTTACTCCTCGTGACAGGACTCGCGCTCTCTGCCCCTATCGGTTCTACCCTACACCTCAACCATTTCTTTATGGTAAAAATTGTTGTCTATGTGGTTTTGTTAATCCTTATTTCTTTAATGATGCGCTTCTTGAAAAAAGCAAAAAAGGAGAATGGTGGGCCTGCTCTTTACGCAATTCGTAAAGTAAACCGAGTCATGACTGTTTTCATTGTTACCATATTGGTACTCGCAGTGCTTGCATTTAAATAATGTAATACTATTAAGACCTAGCCAAAAATCAATATAAAAAAACAGCTCTCCTTCTTTGAAGGAGAGCTGTTTTTAATCTGGGGGAGTTGAGATATATAAGAAACATATTGTTCCTACTCATAATATACTCCCAAGTTATTTCCTCCACAACTAAATTGAGGCACTCAATTATTACTATAAGTAATAGAACACCCATATGATATTAATGGGGGCCTCTCTATCAAAGGAGTAGATACAAAAATAGCCCGTATCTCATAAAGGCACGGGCTATCTTTTCTATATAGGGGGGGTGAAACTTTCGTTTCATGGACTAATGTATAACTATTCACCTGTTCAAACAAGTAAAGAGCCTATAAATACGGTTTCTTTACCTAATCTTTACATTAATCTCTGTAAAGTGAGTCCCTATGGGCCGCCTTCTTCATTTCAATATTGAAGTGAGCAAAGAACGAATGTACAAATGGATCTTTACATGCTTTATTTGCATGTGCACATATCGTTCCCGTTGTTTTATTACCCTCTATTACCTGAGAGATCAACACATTAAGAACCCCTATGGCACCAGACTGCATATCCTTACTATAGCCCTCTTTGAGTTCTTCTTCAAGTTGCTTAAACCACTGTACGGTAAAATTAAATCGACTCTGCTCTTCATCAAAAAAATGACTGATATGCTTATAGAGCATTTTAAGGTTTTCAAATCGTGTTGCTAAATTGGTCAATACCATTGGCGCCAACTCTTCTACTGCAACATTTCGAAGTACATATATTTCAATATATCTAAATACCCCTATCGCACCAAATGCATCGAGATCATCACAAGCACACAGTATTGAAGCGATAGCCTTTTGAGAAGTACTTGAGTATACCATATTCTTATACTCTTTATCATCATGATGCTCCACCGCATCGAGTATAACCGCGAGATCATCACCTTCAACTTCACGAGACTCTTTAAAATAGTCCACACACATTTCACGACTTATCACCCCATGCCGCTTAGCGTACGTTTTAGTGAGACCAACGTCATGAAAAAAGACTGCTATGATGAGATTTGTTACTTCTTGTTTTGTAAATGACTTACCATCGAGGGTCAACTCAATAACAAGATCTTTAGCCCGCTGCCAAACACGGAGATGATGCAATTGATCATGAGATGGAACTGAAACAGAAGCAAACTGTTCTTTACAATAAAGATAGAGCTTTTCAAGCCAAGCATCTTCTACCTTTTCTAAAACTGCCTCTATCTCTTTGATACCCGCCTCCCCAAGCTCTTTACAATAAAAATTTTACACCTATTTATGATTAGAGAAACTAATTTTATCCATTTTTATAGAAACTCCCCGCACCATTTTAATCTGAAGTGAATCAATTTTTTGATCTAATAACGCAAAACTTTCTATAGATATTTCCACTGCACTGAGCGTATCCTTTAATATCAGATATTTTTGATACCACCATTTTCCACCACTTTTAAGGCCAAGATACCTCGAAGCACTTCCTTTAGTACGAGAACCGGTGAGTGTAATGGTTTTAACATCACGTATATCGGGAAAACCCATAGAAACAGAGCCTATCTCACTTTCATCGCCCACATTTTTTTCAAATAAATAATAAGCATCTTCTGGTTGCCCAACAGATATATTCTCGAGTCTGAGTGAAGGGTTCACAGAATCAATAGCGTGGAATTGAGCTGATTCAGGGTCACTCAACTTAACTTTATAATCAAAATCACACAGCACTCTATCATACAAAACTTTCTCCAACTGTACCGTATAGGTCATGGTATCAGAAATAAACAGATCAGTAGCAACAATACCAATGGAGACTTTACCCGCCTGCAGTTTACTGTTATCAGTATAGAAGGCTTGCTCATCAGCAATGGTTATAATCGAATCGGTAATGGCAAAAAGGCCCAAGGTGTCCCCTATTATACTATAGGTCACCGGGTACTCATCTGCTCCAGTAGCTCGTACAGTATCTACAACACCTCCCAAGGATAGTGAGTCGGGTAGTTCTATTGAATCATTAGCTATTGTGATCCCCTCTTGAACGACAGGAGTAAGAGGAGAATTCCAATAAGCAGGAGTGATTTCTTCATCACCAAAACACTTTAATGTCACATGAAAATAGTAGCCGACATCATTTTTTGAAATAGTATATGTGTTAGAGCTAAATACACTATCTATATCATCACTTTCGGTACCGCCTAATGACCTCTTCCACTCAACTTCTATTTCTGGGCTCGTGCCATCTACGCTCACACACTCTGCATCACCCTCAAGACTTAATGTCGCTCCAGGCCTCATTTCACCAACTATTTTAGAACTATCAATTATTTCTGGTGGATCATTTCTTGGGTCAATATTGATTTTATAGTATATCGAATCTCTATGTAGCCCATCAGTAACACCAATTTGAAAGAAGTCGACTCCATTTACATTGGGATATGGCGTATATCTATATGACGTTCCTTCTTGCTTCTCTAGTACCCCAAATTGACCACTATCTAACACCGACAGCGTGAGAATTGAACCAATGTCTTTATCTTGTATCTGAATCACAATTGATATAGAGTCATCTTCTGGTACCCCCACAGTAACAGTATCATATCCTAAAATTTTAGCCATAAATTGTGGTGAAAAATTATTCTCAGCAGGTGTAGAGTCAATTGAAGGAGAATTCGACTGTGCTGTATCATTTGGTGAAGCCTCCGGATCTTCAGGCGGCGCTACTATATTTGAGCTACTACTCTCGATAGCTATAGAACTTATACCAAGATTTGAACTTTCATGATTCGCCACAGTTGCATCACTCGAACTGAGTTGACTCGAACTGAGTTCTCCCGTAAAAATACGCTCTGGTACACTACACCCCAAAGTAATAAGTATACTGAACGCTAAAAAATAAAACGATACTTTCATTTACACCCCCTAAAATGCAATGGTATATGTTATACCCATAAGTAAAAATGCACCGGCTAATCCATAATAAATATTTCTTTTCGAAGAGTTATCACCTATTTGATCCCAATACTCAGGCTCCTCGTTATCTTCCCAGTCACTATCATTTTTATTTTGTTTACTCAGTTTTTGATAGGTTGCATAATCGTCTCGAACCTTAAGCTCATACCAGAGCCCCCCTCCTCCTGCAATTGCTGCAAGAGTATAGAGACCCACTTGAAGAAGCCTACTTTTTTCTATCCCTCTGGATCCGCTCACCCGCAAGTCAATGGTGCTTCCAATTTCAAGTTCAATCTCTTTAACAGACTTTCCTTTCTGAACTAAACGTGTCTCTTTTCGATCAATAAAGGCGCTGAGTTGTGCAGCGATCTTCATAGATCCAACGCTCTCTGCTTTTGCAAAGGATCCCTTTACCTGTATCTCAATAATATGATCGGGATATCCTGTCTTTACATCAACAAGCTCCACAGAGAGAATGTGCAGGGGCCCATCTTTACGAACTGTACCGGTAACAACTTTATCTACTCCATACATTATTCCTGATTGTATAACGCATTGAAGTGAGTCGCAATACCTCAGAGAACCAATATCATTGTCAACGAGTATTCCATCGAACTGATTACGCTCAACAATAGAAAAACGTTTTCTTTGTTTTAATTCGTCTTCAATAAGATCAGCAATATTCGTTAATACACGACGCTTACCATTATCATAATTGAAAAAGTCGAGAACCGCAACCTTAGGGCGCACTTGAGCAGCGCAAATCTGCGCTAATACTGAGAAAATGATTAATAATCGTGTCATAATCTTTTCCGAAACAGAGTAATCAATATAGGAATTTCACTCAAACTTTGAGTAGATCTCTGCCCTCATCTCTTTCAACGCCTCAATTGCTTCAGCGATCCAATCTCATATATGGAATTTAATGGAATGAGTATACCGAAAAACCTCGAAATAGTTATCAAAAACTATAGAGAAGCCCTTTGTAACCTATTTTTTTACAATGGGCCGTTACTCTGTTTTTACCAGTTTAAACCAATCAAGATCAAGATTGAGACTTCCAATAGTCATTTTAAAAGAGGCAGACCCCTCTTTATTCACAGTAATCGAACCAATATCAAACTCTTGGAATTCTTTAGGGCTCTTATACAGCCCAGATTGTCTAAAGTCTGAAGTCCAGACATCATCATACGCATACCGTAGTATAACATCACTATTACTCCCTATAGCAGCCCTGCAGACAATCTTATAGTCCCCTGCCAACAACATAATGTTTGACCAATAAAAAGTGTACCACTGAGCGGTAGGGCGCACATAGGTCACGTCAGAATCTTTTAAGAGCGTAAGGGTGCTGTTATTTGCCTGTTTATCAAAATCGCGTTCAAATTCAACTGTAACGGTATCAGTAATAAAATCATAAAACCGCGCCTCTATATGTGTTGCTTCTGAAATAGATACCCTTATTTCTGGGTTAGCGCTATCAGGTATTATCAGTGATCCTTTTTTAACGACCCATTTGTCAAAGAAATTTCCACTATTTGGAACGGCAGAAAAGTCAATTTCTTGTCCATGAAGCAATAAATACGGCCCCTCATTTTCGATGGCCCCAAAATCTGTTGCTGATACCGTTAATGTTTCTGGCCCCGTAAATGACGACACCCACTCTGATCCTTCCATATTTATGAGCGCACCATAGGTATCGCTGACCTTCTCAATAACTGAAATCAGCGGTGCACTCTCTTCAAAAGGAACATACAGCAGTTCCGTTTCTGACACCTTTTCAAATCGTGACTTCGCCACACTCTTCTGAGTCAATGCATTGCCCCAAAGGATTACCTCATCAATAACACCATTGAAAAACTGATCCGCATACACACTACTCCCCCCCATATAAAATGAACGAATAGCCCCTCCTCGTGGTACAATAAGGTCTTTAGATCCCCAAGTTTTTCCATTACAATAGATACTCACATTACCAGTACCACTAATCACAACAGCCAGATGCGTCCACTCTCCTGGTACTACAGCATCAGCAGTAGATGTAAGAATATTACTCGTATTTTGATTATTAATTTCAAGACGTATTTGGTTATCACTCGTTCCCTCACTATAAAGCCCAATATAAGTACTATCAATAGTCGCTATTTCAAAGATTGCTCCAGCTCCAGGAGCATCAGGCCACTTTACCCACATCCCAACAGTTATTCCTGTCGTGAAATCTATATTAGCTAATGGTAGTGAAACCATGTCATCGACACCATCTAAAGAGAGTGCATTACTTTTAGGCGTATGATCGGGAAGAATGAGAACAACAATTTCTTTTTCTATAACACCACCTCTACCATCACTCAGAGCAACGGCAAATGATTCTTCTCCTCGGAACCCAATGTGTGGAGTATAGAGCGCAGTCCCTTCATTAAAGGCCAGAGTACCCTGGCTTGGTGTACGACCTTCAACAGGCATCCCCCAGATTGAATCACCATCGAGGTCACTCCCTAGCATATCAATAATTATTTCGGAGCCCGATTTCACTGATATGAACGCTTCATCTGGATTGGTGAATTGTGGTGGGTTATTACCCAAAGAGTCCTCAACGACACTATCTTTATCAACCACAGTTTCAACCATCGATGATAATAGATCACTACTACTCGATACCACTACCTGTATTGACGACGATACACTTTGAGCACTGCTCAGCTGATTATCAGAAATGGTGGTATCAACAGGAATTGGCGTAACTGAGGCGGTTTCATATTTGCCAATAAAAGTATCAGTGTGCACAATCTCATTGAGCCAACTCAAATTGACAAGCTTTTCATCTGCTTTAACCATGATCATACGGGCCAAGTTTTGCGAACGAACCGACCCACCATTATTTATCTGATAATCAAGTTCTACTTGTCCAGCATCTTTGAGGCTATCTTGTACCTGAATAAACGCATCAATCTCAGCAACAAGACGCGTTGCATAATTTTCACGAACTATTACCAATGAATCTATCACCCCAAGAACAATAATCATCGAATCAAGAGTAGCAACCGTATCATGTAATGCCATAAAGCCACTCAGAGTATCTTTAAAAGTAGGCTCTACACCGATACCATCACTCTGAGCAGAAGACACTCCACTCACTACCTCAGGTTCAATCACATCATTTGAACCACAACCAATACACAATACCAAAAAGATGAGTATCAATAAAAATTTAACATGCCAATGCATTTCTCTCTCCAATAATCCCATTTTTTGGGATAACACAACAAACGAGCCCTCGTTTGCCACTAATATATTTTTTATAACAGGAGTTTCAATAGTGTAATTTACGATCTCAGCCTATCCTCTCAGGATAGGCTCATTTCACCACTCTGTGTATGAAAGTTTACAATGATCAAGGGTGAGAGGCTATAGGCTACTCAACAACAGGAATAAACTCAAACCAATCGACATTATAGTTTTTGCGCCAGAATTCAACGACAATGAGATACTCACTAGACTCTGAAACAATGATTTCACCATCATCACCCACTGTCCAGTTATAATAGCCTTGTGTATTCTCCGTCAACTCACACCGCTGATGCTCTGGAAATCCTAGCTGTTGGCCCTGTTTACCAAACCAAAATTGTATCTTTGTTTGAAAGAAGTGCTCCCAACTTGAATACTGTACCCGAATACGGTATTTGCCAGCCCCCAAGTATCGAGTAAAATAGAGACGCTGATAGTCATCGTTCATATTCCCAATTGAGCCATGACCTTCTTCATATATCAGACTCCTTGGCTCAGGTTGACTATCAAAATATTCTTCAAATTCAACATGTATTGTATCGAGATGTAACTCTGCCGAAATGACCGCATCCTCGTCTGAAACGGTTACCCATGTTGATTTCTTGGAGGCATCACCAATGTGCGCTATTCCTGATGTGACAGACCACTTAGAAAATGAGTATGCCTTTTTTGCCTCTATGGTAATGGGGAGTTTCATTGTTTTTACTACAGAAATTGCGCCCGACACATTGACGACACCACCTTCAGGTGATTCTACCGTCACTGTTTTAACCTCATAGGAATCAACCCATTGACTCTCAGTCATATGAGTCAATTCTCCATCATAGGTACGGCCAATATCAAAAAGTGTCTTCCCGTCAATTGAGTTAAAATTCCAGGCAGCTTTTAATCCAAGCTCAGTTCCTTTAACTTGCCGTGTCAGGTTTTTTCGCAACTCAGTTACGGATAGCACCTTCTCCCATATATGCATATTATCAAGAAGACCAAAATGAGCATTATTTGCTTCTGCACTATTGCCAATAAAGTTTTTAGTTCGTGGAGCGTTATTTGTCATTATCGCAATTGATGCACTCGCATCTTCGTATCCATTTTTATATAATCGTGCCGTCCCGTCATTTTCTACAGTAATAGCTACATGGGTCCAATGGCCCTCTTCTACAAAACCTTTCTGCGATTTCAATTGAGATTCACCGGCCCCCATAGATGCAATAAACAAAAGAATATCTTTTGATCGTTTGAGCACGAATTTATTTAATCCACTAGTATCAGAAAACTCAAAGAGGGTACCATCCTGACTAGGACTATTTTTATCCCAAAAAACCAATGCCTCAAAACTATATCCGTTACTTACATCTAATGCAATCTCTGGTAGTGCGATGTAATTGTCTTCTTTGGTAAAGTGAAGAGCGCGTGGCCCTGTACCTGGCGGAGCAACAAGAACCTTCTCACTGTAGGCTGTTGTATCATACACTGCAAAGCCATGGGTATCAGTACAGGCAACAATTGCATAGAAATAAAAACCAACATCCTCAGTATACAGCGGTTTCTGCTTATTAGAAAAGACCAACGCAAGACCATCGTTCCCTACAGCATTACTATCTTTGTACCATGCATATGATACAATAGGAAGAATACCCCCATCAACGCTATCTGTGCAAGAGGTCCCTTGCTCAACAGTAAGAAGTTGATTTTCAATCGCCGAACCAGTTAAGCTCGCTTCACCCTCATATTCTGGCATATCATTTACTGGCTCAATCGTTACCGAAATATAGATGGTATCACTTAATTCTGCGTCACTTACAGCAATTGCAAAATCAACAATACCAGAATGATTAGGGGCAGGTTGATACCCTACTAAAACCTGTCCACCCTCTTCATTTAGAGATAATACCCCCAAGGAAGGATCAATTACCACACTCCATGTCCATTCAATCTGCTCAACATCAGTTACACTTAATACAAGCTCGAAAGCATTAGGCACTCCATCTTCAGATATCGTTATCGTTACCTCTTCTCCTTGATCAATAACTGGTGGAGTATTAAGAGAAGAAAAGCTTAATCCGGGTGATTGATTAGAGGATTGTCCTTCTGTTACACTGGTTCCATCTTCACGTTCTTGAGAGGAAGCGCTCAAAGGGGAAGCACCAGAAGAACTTATAGTATGCGATGGATCTTTTAACCCAGTATCGCCATACTGTTCAATTAAACTTTCTAATTCTCTTTGTAATGAATCAGAAAGAGACTCAAGCTGAGAAACAAGATCTTTTGCTTGAAGTAACGTATCACCAACTGCACCTTGGGCCTGTAGATACGCAAAATTTGAACGGGCAATTGAGAGAGAGCTCTGCTCTTCATAGGCCTCTGCACGTGTAATATTGATCACTTGTCCCTGAATTCGAGCTATCTCGATATCATAGGTTGCAACCACTAAAGAATCTATAGCGCGTGCTTTTTGTTCTTCTAAAATAAGAATAGTATCTTTCAGAGATTCGACTGTTCCATCTAATACTTCTCCAGAAACTTCTGAAGGCTCATCTACACCCAGTGTATTTTCTGTACGCGAACAGAACATCAAGAGTGTACATACTAAAATAATGTATATCTGAAAAACTGATACCATGAATTATACCTCTTTGCCCTCGAATCTCATTGAAATTTTGCCCTATTGAGCTAATAATATATCTAAAAATGGCCCCTAAAACAAATAGATTAATTTTTCATTTATAAATCTGTTCACGGCACCAATAAGTAGCTTAGAATTTATAGTTATTTGTGTTGATGTTGTAAATGGCTGTTGACCTTATTCTAGATAATCATCAAATCAGTTTCTGAAATGGTTACAACTCTTGAACACACCGAATTGAAAGAGCCGATTCTTTACGTTGAACCTTATTTTCTACTAATTTAATTCCTGTGCCCAATCCCCACGACCTACCCGTTTCTGTAGTACCTTGTTCAACATCTGAGCTCCACCAATCAGAACGCTCCCTGATCAATTGAAAAACTGCTTGTGGAGGTGTACCAGAAGCTGATAATACCCCTGCAGCTCGAGCTCCAAAGAGGAGTCCATCAAACCCTTTATCGTCTCCCCAATAAGTATTCAGAGGGGCCCTGAGTACTTCACTCTCACTTTCAGTAGGGTACAGGGATTTTACCGCCTCAATTAACTGTGTCCACTCAGCATCAGATGGTAACCTCCACCCTATTGGGCACACGCTCTGGGTTGACGCAAACCAATTATATAACACTCCATAGTCCCCATAATTTGACTCTTGTATAGCATCGGCTACTACTGTGCCAGTATGCCCATAGACATAATATCTCGATTCAGTTCCAGAAACATTGTCCTCTCCATATACCTCAGGAAGAAACATTAAGTTTTCAGCCATCCAAGCTATATCATCAATAATAATATAATGATAGGTTTTCGTTTCTCCATTTCGAGTGTCTTCTAGGGCGTAGCGCTCTGTTTGAACGCCAAGTTCAGAGTTTTCAGAAATAGTGAGTTCTGTATCCGCCACTTCATTCCCCAGGGACCCACCTTTAAATTTCATATTTACATTTGAAGCTTTCCACTGAATAAAATTGTAGCTCATTCCTGGAAATGCTTTAATACTTAATTGCATCGTCTCTGCAAGTTCATAATTTGTCTGAGTATCTATTGTGTCACCATTAATAGTTATTGCTATTATTGAATCGGGAACAACGGTAGCAGTGTACGTTTCTATTGAAGGAGATCTTGGCTCAGTGATTGTATGCATATATCCATACTGGTCTCCTTGGGTACTTTGAATATATACAGTGCTTGAGTTATCAAAGCTCCATCCCACATAGAGATCCGTATGAGAGCTATTCTCCTTAAACATATTATTCTTTATCTGGACTTGTGTACGTACCTTCTGCCATATTTTAACATTTTCAAGGGTACCCTCAAAAAGCTCCGTAGCCCCTAGCGAAGCCCCAAGTATCGATGTATTGTATATTTTTGCTGTTAATGCTGGAATGGTACCCTTCTGTATCAAAGCACCGTTTTTATAAAAATGAATATTGTTCCCAGCCCCCGACCCTATAGTTACCGCGACATGAGTCCAATGATCCTTAGTAAAGAACTCTTGTATTGTTAAAGTATTTGCTCCAACTCCCACAGTTAGGGATTCTTGTGACACCCCAATAGATATATCGGAGGAGCTCCCATCCTCCGATAGTGTCACTATTTTTGAATCTTGCATAGAATCCAATTTGACCAAAAACTCAAAAGTAATACCATTATTAACATTGGGAGATACCGGATCTAATTCGATGTAGTCATCAATACCATCAAAATGTAGGGTCTTCTCTGACGTTGATGCTGACGTTGCAGGGAGAAACCGTTTCGTATATGCAGAAGTATCTTTTACAACAATACTATCCTCATCTACACAACGAGTAATTACATAGAAATAGTGAAGGTAGAGAGAATCTACCATTGTTAATATGGAGTCAGATGCTACCGGTGAACCATTAAACATGAGAGAGTCTCTATCTGCAAACCATTCATAGGCAACGCCAAGTGAATCAATAGCATCACTACTATCAGAACACGCCACCGTTGCGGACAGGGTCTCACCCACAGCAACATCACCAGTGAGATTTGAATCCAAATCGATTTTAGGAATATCATTTACACTTTTAATGGTCAGCACCAATACGACAGTATCTCTATAAGTCCCCGCTATTGCAACAACTTTTGCTGAGTCAGTTCCATTAAAATTTTGTGTCGGTGTATAGTTAAATACCGTACTATTAATAGAGTCTACAAATGCTACTATACCATGAATAACACTATCCAGTAACACCCACTGAATTGAATCACCATCAAGATCCGTTGCGGTTAATCGGCCACTAAAACTCTCGTCTTCATTCAGTTCACCCACAAACAAAGCTCCAGTATCAATAACAGGAGCCGTATTTACCCTAGAAATTGAATCAGTATACAGTGTTGTATCTGCTACTATGGCGCCATTAAAATCTTTACACAATACAACACCATAGAGGTAATACCCAACATAATCAGGTGTTAGAGTAATTGTTCGTCCAACTGAAACTAACTTTCCATCATACCCAACACTATTTGTATCACTATACCAATTATTATAAATTGTGGGTGTTGGCAGCCCTTTATCTAACGAGTCACTACAAGTAGCCTTAGTAATCATTTTTAATTGATGACCATCAATAAATGTACCTGAGATTGACACTTCACCATCAAAAGAAGGAATATCATTAATAGGGTTAACCTGTACTACTACTAGTGCGGTATCTTTTGTTAAACCATTATTCACTTCAATACGAAAAGTAGCCAAACCAAAAAAGTTCTGATCAGCTTTAAATGCTATTTTAGCTGAATCCCCAAAGTTCATTATCGACACTGACATATTTCCCAGAATATCGAACACCTTCCAGCCTAAAGAATCACCTGAATCCTTTGACACTCCTACCATAAAATGAACCAGCGTATCTTCTGCTGCTTCAAAATAGAGTGTATCATCAACTAACAGAGAATTTAAAGATTCATCCTGTGAGGATTCTATAGATAAGATCTGTGAAAGAGATGAGCTTGATAGCTGCCCACCTGGGATTGGAGTGACGACAAAACCTAATGCACTTTTTAACTCCACTATAAAGCGTTCATCATCAACACGCTTTTGAATAATGCTATCGAGTAGCTCTTCTGACACCGTAATGTTTTCAGAGATACCTTCTTCCTTTGCTGCAGCCAAGGCATACTCAACGTCTTTGAAATGTTGATCTTGCTGTTCAAAGTATGATGTGACCATCGATTCAAGCTTGCTTTTTTTAGTATCAACTACCCTAGAAAGGCTGTCTAGAATAACTGTATTGGCGATAGTCTGTTCTTGTTCAATAATTGTGGTAATTTCTTGGGCAAAACGCCCTATTGAGTCTAGTGTTATGACCGTTGAGTTCACATCTTCTGAACTACTTGGTGTTACCATACTTATTTCTGGGACATTTAATTTTTCAGAACAGCCACACACAAGAAGAAACAAGACAAGGGAGGTACGAGAAATGCACTTTATCGAAATTATCATTCAACACTCTTTTTTAGTCCCCCCCCAACTGACAACTTGAAACAAATATAACAGAAAATATCTAACATTTTCAAATCCATATGCTCTTCAAAAGGCAAAAAGTGTTTTTATTATTTTTCTACGATCATATTACACAAATCAAAAAAGGTTCACCCATTGTGCAATGAGTGAACCTTTTTAAAAATTTAAAATTGTAGCTAGTTATCTAAGGGTTGCATTTGCACCCAATCGATTAAGAATTCACTTTGATTAAATGATAACGCAATAGTAGAACTGTTATCGCCATCAAAATAGAACGATTCAGTTGATGAAATATAGGTCCAGCCATTTCCTGCATCAATACTAGAGCCAGATATACTGATCTTCTTTTCACTCTTATACCATAACTCAGAATTAAACTCTTCACCAGGAGTGATGGGTTTTAACCTATATGCAATCTTATAATTTCCAGCAGGTATATTTTTATCAAATTCTTGTCCTTTCCATCTCAGACTCAAATCAGAATCCGCAATACGCCTCACAACTCCGAGCCCATCGATAACATCTGCTACAATATTTTTGCCTAAAGTAAATTCCTCTGCCTCAAATTGTACCAGAGTATTACTTAATGGAGAAATCTTATCTTCAAGATCTCTTGCACTCACTGTATAACTAGCCAAACCAATAGTATCTACAAAAATTTCTTCTGTATCCGTGTAACCATATTTTTCACCATTTTTATAGACATTATACCCAAGGATCCCGGAATTATCAGTTGATTTTTCCCACTTTAAGACAAAGGTACCATCGCTATGCCTTACACTGTAAATATTTGTCGGTGCCTCTGGAGCAAGAATATCACTACACTTTAATTGAACCGATGCATTCTCTGTACCTGTAAAATAAGTTGTAGCTTGATTTTTTTCTTCTACTGTTCCAGTGCTCGCATCAAACTCCCACGTAGTAAATTCAAAACCATGAGATGGAGAGTAGGTTAATGGATATGCCATATTTTCTGCTAAAGTGACAATCATTGTATCAAGTACTGAAACATAGTTAGAATAGAGCTTCAGATCAATTTTCTTCATTGTAAGGAGCCAATTACTATTATCCATTAATTTAAGAACCCCATTTTTACGGATATCTTTAACGTCCCAAAGTACTGCCCCTCCAACATTATTAAAATCCCAACCAGCGTAGAGGTCCTGAGTCTCGGGAGTAATGTCAGAAAACATTGATGTTCTTAGCTCACTTATAGTACGAATATTTTCCCAAATGCGTATTTCATCTATCTTACCTTTAAACACTGCACTATTATCTTCAAAACCTCTTCCAATATAATTCTGAGTCCATTGAACCCCTTTCGGAAATCCTAAATGAGATTCCGAGACCAAAAACCCATTTTTATAGATTCTTACCGGTTGGCCATCTTCAATTGTTACTGCTATATGTGTCCATTGGTTATCCGTGATGAGCCCTTTAACTGCTCCAATAGTATAAACTTCATCATTAACAATAGTCACCGCTAAAGTGTCTTGATTATGACGACCAATTGACACCCTATTCTTACCAGATTCATCACTGAGCATCAAAATGTTATCTTTATCAGAACCAGACTCCCAATTGACCATTGCTTCAATCGTTATGCCATTATAGAGGTTTGGAGTTATTGTACCAAGTTCAATCCACTGATTTTGCCCATTAAAAGACAATATTTTCTCGGCCCGTTCTGTTTCTGCTTCAAATATTCTGTAGCTATAGTCAGTTGTATCTTTCGTAATTAAACCCTCTGCATCCTGACACTCAATAATTGCATAGATAAACTTATTAACCTCATCAATATGAACCACTAGTTCTCCAATTGGAACGACGCCATCATCTTCAGTGTTTTCTATTTTTGAACCATTATATCCGTAGTCATTATCATCCCGATACCAAGTGTAGGACAATAAGGTTTTTTCACTCCCCTCATCAACGTCGAAGCAAGATGCTTCGATACTTAAACTCTTATCTTGCACCCATGGTCCACTGATATCCTTTTTAGCTAAAATCACTTGAGGTGCATCATTTACAGAATACGTTTCAACAATGACTGTCACAGTGTCTGAACGTCTCCCCCCTTGGGCTACAATTTTAAATTCATCTTCACCATAATGTTCTGCTTCAGGTGTGTATTCAAATTGTGCAATATTTCCTTCACCCTTCTTTATAGCGATTTCCCCGTGATTCGACTTATCGTTAACCAATCTCCAGGAAATTGAATCGTTATCATCTTCTGCTGCTATTTCAAAAGAGTGTAACGCATCTTCATAGCCTTCAATATATTTGCGATCACCATCAACAAAAGTTGGTGCATAGTCATTAAGGAGTACCTTTTCTGTGTACCCTGATGTATCTCTTTCGGCCAAAATAAAATTTTCACCATCAATACAAATAGCAACAACATAATAATAATATGCAGTATCACTCTCTTGTAACACGAACCGATCATCAAAATTCTCAGTTCGCTCTTCATTACCATTCCCTCTAATATTATCTACATCACGATACCATGCATATTTGAGTTCTGGAGGTAACCCTGTATCATATGGGTCAATACATTCACCTGATTCTAAACTCGCAACAAGAGTGTCACCTTCAGTATGCACATTATTTGTGTTTGCAATGCCTTTTAGAATAGGGTCATCATTTTGAGGATTCACATCAAATATCAAAAGTAATGTATCAGAAAGGCTACCATCACTTACTTGAATGATTGCACTATCAAGACCATTAAAGTTTTCAAATGGATGGAATTCCAAGGTATAAGCCCAGCGTTTACCGTTTTCTTTTAAACTTTGACTCGTTGCATCATTAGAAAAATACAAGCTTGCATTGGAAAATTCTTTCAGCACCGTCAAATCAAGTTGATCGTTATCCAACTCTTGCACTATTATAGTAGGCCAGGATACTTCATCCTCATCTGCATATATTACTTTTTTAGAACCCGCTTCAAAAATTGGATAATAGTTCCCCTTATAACGAGGTATAGAAGCAGGGTCTATTTCATTCTCAGGAAAGTCCCTGGTCTCATCTTTTTTGGGGGTATACTTAATAGCGTCGCTGATACTCTTATATGTTGAGATTGTCTGTTCTCTCTCTTCTACCATGATACGAGAGACACCATTTATAGTAACCCCTTTTAAAAAATCTGAATCAAGTAGTATTATCTCTCTATGTACCCTCAGAGAATCAAGCGCACTATTTATTTTCGTTAACAATGCACTTTTTTCAGGTGACATTGTTGAATCAGAATCAAAGCTTTCCTGATACTCACGCTCATATTCATCGAGTTGATCAAAGAGTTCAACAATTCTTGTGGTACTCTGCTCAAGGTCTTGCGCTAACAATTCTTCAGAAGAAATATTCTCATCAGATACTGAAATGCTTTCATTACTTGAATCAAATTTAGAGCCTCCTACTGGGTTGTCTTCAAATTTTTCCGCACAGTTAAACAAGCTTAACGAAATAAGCATTGTACACACATGTACGACCGACCTTCCCATTATTGTCATTTTTAGCGACCTTTATTGACTACAAAACTACTCGGGGATTAACCCCAGTTATACTAATATATGTTATCTACAGGAAGTGGCAATGGTCTTTTTTTATCAAAGCGAAATAAAATGAATATTTTCTCTAAGCCCTCTATTTTTAAGGAATTAGAAGAGTGTAAATTGATACTTTACAAGCTATAATAGCTCAAAATTTGATGAAAAACAGCCTAAATTGATGAAAATAATATGAGCAGGCAAAAACTGAATGTAAATCGGTATTTTACAAAAATCAGCCCTATCGAAAGGATTCTACACTATCAATGCCGGTAACCATGTTGACATAGGTGCCATGAACAGAACCTGATACGTCGGTCAACTTACCATCACCATAATCAAAAAAGTCGTAATACAGCACTAGATTCTCTTCATCACCCTCCAACGGGTGATCTTTATAGTAAATGATTTCGTCTGGGGTCCGCACATCGTTCCATATTCGAACTTCATCCATAGCCCCCAAAAACAGGCGGTCATTTTCAGAATTTGATTTCCCAAGAAAGTTCACTGCGCGGTCAGTATTCACTGGTGCCTGAGTGTTACACGTTTTTACTTCCACACCATTTTTATAAATCCGAGCAAAGCCACTCGCATCTACAGATGCAGCCACATGTATCCATTCACCTGGTGCAATAAAATTGTGCGCATAACAATGTTTAGCTGAATCAAGCCAGGTCCCATTAAAAATATCAAATCTAAGTTCACCGGTAGTGGGTCCCGCAGCCAAATAGATATTATTGTCAGCCAGCCCTTCTGCATTCGTAATTTCAATAAGCCGGGCCCATGGATCAATAGCATACCAATTCACCCAAAGCTCAAAAGTGAGTCCATTAGTGAAAACAGGTTGTATTGTATCTATTACCACATACTGATTTGAACCATTAAACTTCATTGCATTGCCCGGGAAAGGCGGCCTAAAGGCGGCTATTTTATTTATAGTCCTTGTTGTATCATGGATCGATTCACCCTCAACATCTTCACAGCTTGTCACAACATACATATAGTGACCCTTATCTTCAGCTACCAGTGTGTACTCCGTTGCAAGGGCGACAAGAACCTCTTCACTCAAACCGACCTCACCAACACTCCTATACCAACCGTACGTAGGGACAACTACCCCTGCACCATCAAGAGTGTCAACACATTCAGCTGGCGAAATAGAGAGCATCTTCCTCACACTATCAATCCCCGAAATGGTTGATTTTTTCGTAAACTGTGGCGGGGTATTTTTTGAACTTACCGTAACACTAATTACAATAGTATCACTTTCTTGGCCATCCTCTGCGACAATTAAAAACGACTCAACACCATTGTAATAAGCAGGCACTCGATAGCTAACCGCAACTTCATCACCAGTGGTACCAACACTTACATCACCAACTGGTGGTCGCTCCACAACACCCCATTTGATACTCTCACCTAAACTATTTATTGCTTTCAGCTTAAAAAAGAGGTCAGATCCCTCGGTTCCCTCATCCATAATAACATTTAAATCATTACCCTGAGATATGCTGAAAGGCTCAACGATTGGTGTAATTACAACCTCACTACTCGACAATGAGTTCGACACCCCTCCTCCTGACGATTCAACAGTACTTATTAACGAGGATGATAAAACTTGACCTGAACTCACGGGCTCTTGAATGACAGTTACTACATCTGAAGAAAAAACTTGATCCTCAGAGCTTTGAGAATCATCACCCCCTGCAACACCGGGATTATAGGTATCACTATCTTGATCAAAAGCATTGGTACGCTCTATTTTACTACAGCCCACATGCACAAAGAGCACCATAAAGAGCGTCAACAAAAGAGTAAAACGGGTGAAAAACCCAAAAGAGTATTCCTCTTTTTGACTCCAATGAAAGTGTTGTACATGAAGCATTTTATGCAGCATGTAGTTCTCCTGGTTATCGATACCCTACTCTATCCAATAAAAAACAACTGCTCTTAGATAGAGATACCTTTTAATATATGCTCACTTACACAAATACCCAAATAATTAATAAACATTAATAAGCTCTCTACTATTATTTGCTATTACTTCGCACCTTTGTAGCTGTTACAGAAATCGAGCGAGTACCCTCACCTTGGTATTCAATTACAACTTCATGGGTAATTCCTACATTAAGATCGTCAAGTCTTTCCGGCCATTCTATCAAAGTGACCCCTTTCCCAAAACTATAATATTCCACCCCTATCTCTTCAAAATCAGCACCCTCTGGTAAACGATAGAGATCAATATGATAAATCAATGGATCATTTTGATATTCATGTACCAAAGAGTAAGTAGGAGAGTGAACCGTTCCCTGATACCCCAAGCCGCGAGAAACCCCTCGACTCACCACTGTTTTACCTGCCCCAAGGTTCCCATGAAGGGCAACAGAATCACCAGGCTTTAAATAATGAGAAAACTCTCGTGCCCACAGTTCAGTCTCCTCTTCAGAACGAGAAATAAACGGTTGTTTCTTTAAAAACTCATTCATACTATAGTGTAATTGTATCTATTCCACCCATATACGGACGTAATACTTCTGGTATCGTTATTGACCCATCAGCATTTTGATAATTATCAATAAGCGCTACTAGAACTCGTGGTGTAGCGAGTCCCGAGCCATTTAATGTGTGAATTATTGTGTTTTTTCCACCGATTTTGGCCTTAATATTGGCTCTTCTTGCTTGGAAGTCTTCAAAACTTGATACTGATGAAACTTCAAGCCACTTTTTCTCTACTGGGCTCCACACTTCCAAGTCAAAACATTTTGCAGCAGCAAAACTAAGATCCGCTCTGCACAATTCAAGTACACGATAATGTAAGCCAAGCTCCTGAAGAAGTGATTCGGCATAGCCCACAAGCTCATCGAGAACGTCATACGAGTTCTCTGGCTCAACAAATTTAACCATTTCGACTTTATTGAACTGGTGTAAGCGCAAAAAGCCACGTGTATCAGCACCATAAGAACCCGCTTCTCTTCTAAAGCATGCAGAATAGGCACAGTAAGATATTGGAAGGTCTTTGTGATTGAGTACTTCATTGGAATGAAGATTGGTAACAGGTACTTCTGCTGTTGGAATTAAAAAGAGGTCATCTTCTTTATCACAGCGATACATATCCTCTTCCATTTTAGGGAGCTGACCTGTCCCTGTCATTGTTGTTCTATTTACCAAATAAGGAGGAATCACCTCAGTGAAGCCGTTGGTATCCGTATGACGATCAAGAAAAAACTGTATCAGTGCGCGTTCGAGCTTAGCGCCTTTCCCTGTATATACAGGAAACCCTGATCCTGAAATCTTTGCGCCACGTGCAAAATCAAACATTTTTAATGCTTCACCTACTTCTTTATGATCTTTAGGCTCAAAGTCATGGACGGTCGGTTCTCCCCAGCTACGCACTGGAACATTATCATCTTCGCTCGTGCCCTCAGGTGTTGATTCATGGGGAAGGTTTGGAAGGCGGAGCATAATATCCTGCAACGCTTCATCTTTCTCTTTAACTTTTCCGTCAAGAGTAGCGATATCGTCCCCGACCTTTTTCATCTCAGCTATGGCTGCAGAAGCATCTTCTCCCGCTTTCTTTGCGGCGCCAATTTTTTTTGATGCAGAATTCCTGAGAGCTTTCAACGATTCTACTTCTGAAAGTAAATCTTTGCGTTCGTGGTCAAGTGTTAGGATATCTTGTATGTCAATATCTACACCTTTTTCGTGAACCCCTTTTTGAACTTTTTCAGGTTCTTCTCTGATTAATCGTATATCGAGCATCGTATTCTCATATTAGGATGGAAAAGTTGCAGCAAAAGATAGGAAAAAAACAGGAAGGCTGAAGGCTGAAGGCCCAAGGCTAGTGGAGAAATATCAATTTTAACACTAAAAGAGGTGATAATTTAAGGGAAACTAACCAATTACTCGTAACAGGGCTGTTCCATAACCACATTCCCCCCATCTTCTTGGGCTTGGTTACCGGCTAATTGACTCACTCTATAGAGGTTTTCGGGAGATGGGCGTTCGCCAGGATTTTGATGAGCGAGTCCAATTGATATGGTAAGTTCAATTGAGCTCTGATTATACATAAAACGGTGCTGCTTAATAGATTTACAGATATATTCAGCAAAAGAGGCAGCCTTTTCTTGATCAACACCCTGAAGATAATAGAGAAAACAATCATCATACCGCCCCACTATTTCATCAGACAACTTTTCATTATTAAGATACCGTGAAATTTCGAGCATTAAAAACTCTTTAATGATCTCCTCATGGGTCGCCATCAGCTCTTTTAAACTATCTATTTTAATACAGAGAAGCGATGAACCCGCTTTTTGATTCTCATTTGCAGTTACTTGTTCACAAAAACTATCCCAAAAAGTCTCATTATCCATCACTCCCGAAAGCACAGTCACTTCACTGACCTCTTCTTGAGCTGACTCTTCTACGACACTTTCGAGACAGGGCTCAACGACAATAATAATTTGGCCCAATTCAATTTCATCACCTTGATTAAGCTTAATGCGTTGATATGCAGCCATTCCATTAACCACCGTTCCATTGGTCGATCCTAAATCTTCGACAAATATCTCGTGATTTTCTACAAAAATTTTACAATGAGACCGAGAGAGCCACTCATCTTTAAGAATGATATCATTTGAAGAGCCCCTTCCAATACTGACAGACTCAGAAAACTTGCACTCTTGCTTGTGTTCTACAGGAAATAGAATTTTAATACGATATTCGCCATATTGATCAGCTGAACCTTGGTTAAAGGCTATAATGCGGTTCTCTCGAGATATTGGCTGTTCTTCCATATTCCTATCCTCAGTTTTGCATAAAGTAACAATTTATTTTAATGGTATGTAATAAATCATCATAACCCACTTTTTGCCAGGCCTCCTTAAGGAGAGTAAATGTTACCTCTTTTTTTACATTACTTTATTTGTATTGGGTTTGTAATTAACCTATCTTAGGGGCACGTGCGTTCAAACTCATTTTCGTCCCTATTATTACGCGAATGAGTTTTTTTATTGGGAAGCTATGGTACACTCATATTATATTCGTGCCCTCATTTTATTGTCGGCAATTTCTACTGTGGTGTTTGCCGCAAATGACAAAACATTAATTCTTTTTTCACCGTGGAGTAATACTCAACCACAAGTTGTTATAAACGGTGTAAGTAAAACAATGGTGCCCGATACAGTACAGTGCGGGTGGTACAGCTACACAGACACCACCAATGAACTCTCTCAATTTTACCTCTCAAATAAATTTGATGAAACCTATGGCAAGTCAGGTAAAGGCAAAGCCGACTACATAACCGGTGGGAAGGATAAATTTCTCTCTGAAGACACCCTCTACCTCTACTTTAAGTCAGAATCGTTTTACGACTTTCAAAGCACTCGACCAACCCCATCCACTTCAGGCTATTGTTTAAAGTCTGTCCTTCCGGGTGAGTTCATTGACTGGAATGAGTACGATCTTGATAGCGCTTTTCAGTTTCCTAATATGGGCTGTACAACAAACACAGCAAATGGTGCAGTTATCGGGCTTGTTGGCGCGTCCCTCAATAGCGATGGGCTTCCTATTGCTAATGCAGCATCACCCAGGGCATCAGAATGTAGAACAACAAAACTTACCGACTGGTTTAAGCCACTCCCTGACTCATCAAACTACAAATGCCAAGACATTCAAATGGAACCCAACGTAACAACAGGGAACTATGAATTCTCTTCATTTACAGAAGTCATTAAGGCAGATACTACAATCCCCGGCGACCTTGATTCCCTTGTCCCCAATACCGGCTTTTTTCCTCTTGATGATTTTACGAATAGCAAAAATCTTATTGGCTCGCCGTATAGCTCAAAATGGGGTGAACCTTATTCACTACCCTCAACGAGTGGCTATCAGCACAACTATCACTTCTGTATGAAAACCCAAACCTCTTTCACCTACCGAGAGGGACAACAGTTCATCTTTAATGGCGATGATGACCTCTGGATATTTGTCGACAGTACTCTCGCCCTCGACATTGGCGGAACCCATATACCGGTAAGCGATACTCTTAACCTTGATGAGTTCCTAAAAGACCAAGGAACAAACACTGTTGGATCACGTCACAGCTTTGATCTCTTCTACTGTGAGCGCCATACACTCCAATCAAATTTACAGATTCAAACAGATATCGACTTTGATCAACCTATTAAATATGGCCACACAAAATCGGGTATCATATATACAGTAACTGAAGGCGAAGAACCCACTAATGGGTGCCAAGCCCAGAGCACTGTGATCTCAAAGATTTCGAAATTTTATTTGAGAGGCCATGAAACAAATGAGACATTGACACCAAGCAGCACCTACTATCAAGGGATTACAATTGATACGAACCGATTTCAATTCACATTAGATGTCCCTAAAATCAATGGACTTACAGCAGATAGCACCTACTACATTATCCATGAGAGCATCTCATCAACGACCAGCAAACCTCAATTAGACTCGGTTGCTTTTGTCGCTCCTAAATACCCGCCCTATTCAATTATATTTACCGACTCGGAGGGCAACCCCATTGATTCATCGTACACTCTTCCAACCAATGAATCGGTCCGACTCTATACCATAATTATGGATAAAACTTCAGATGGCACAGCCTTTATATGCACTGCGTGTAATGACTCTTATGCCATAACTCTCCCTGACGATTCCTCTATAGACCTTGAAGACCTTAAAAAAGACTTTAAAAAAGACTTTATCGATGGAATATTCTCTTTTGAAATTTCGCCAAAAAACAATATTCTTTCTATTGACGACCTGAAACTGACCCTTACTTATAGTGGCTTCGGAACCAATCAAGGAACAGATTATCCTCAATCAGCACTTACCCCTTCCATCACTTTTACTGAAGTTGAAGGCCCTTATATTAAATCTGCAGAGATTTATGACAACGGCACTTATATCAAAGAAGATAAATTAAACTCTACGAGTGACGGCTGGGCTGATAGTGTTGTGGTTTCAATTAGCAACTGGCAGGGTGAACCCGAAGAGATTACCCTATGCATTGGAAAATCAGAGAACGACTGCCAATCAACTACTTTTACTTCTGATGATTGGAATGCTCTTACTCCAGGGGATAGTACCCTTGTCATCACCCGAAATTTCAACTATGACGACGCAGGATATTTCACTGATATTGGCGGCTATGCCGATGCTTTCTTTTATGAGAAGGGCGGCAAACGCTTTGAAAGCCACCGTGAACTCGATGACATGATTGGCCCTATAATTATTCACACTGTTATCAAAAAAGACCCGTTACTTGAAGATGGCCCAGGAGAAGACACCCTTACGGTTACCTTTAGTGAACCGGTCGAAAATGTGAAGGCCGAAGATTGGGTGTTTATTATTAATGATTCGATCATACAAGTTTCCTCGGTTATTGATAATCAAAGAAGCGAAATATGGGATTTCACGATTGATGTTTCAAAATTTAACATTGTAGATGGCGATAGTATCTCACTATATCCTTATTCTGGACTCCAAGACCGTCAAGGCAATATTCCTGGTGACCCCAACATAAAGGTCCCAATCCAAGAGTTAAAGCACATACCTGCCCCAGAGCGCTTTGGCCACTACTTTCTTGACATGGACGAAGATGGTACCATGGATCGGATAAGTCTGGTGTACAGTTGGCCAATTATTAACGCCGAATTTGGCGGTAATGATGTGTTGTTCCAGTGGATTGATAAAGACAACGCAATTATAGAGCTTCATCCCAGGCCTTCTGATTGGGTTTCTGATCCAAATGACCCATTTCGCATGTTTTGGGATGTCCCTGCATCACTTAATATCAAGCCATATATGACCTATTTTTATGACAATAGTTTTAAAGATGCGATTGTATTCAACTTCGATACCACTTATGCTATTGACACCTCAATAACAGTAGAAGAAAATACGGTTACCCTTGAAAACTCTGAGACGATAATCCAAAAGGATACTATTAGAACACTCGATTCTACCGGGTTTACCATAGATACTTCAACTACCCTTATTACTATGGAAGACAAAATGTCGCCCGTCATACAGAGTGCAGTTCTGATTAAGGGCGGCGCGAAGGATAACAAAGGAGCCTCTATTGATTCACTCTACCTGAGTTTCTCGGAAGAGGTGAATACTGACGACATGATCAATAACGGCCGTGAGAATTACTTCTTTAAGCATAAAGACTCAGAAGGTGACGCCGTGGAAGCCACTACTATTCTTGAGGCCGAAGACTCCGACTGGAATCAAGAAAAACACTCTCTCACCTATTTAGATAACGCATCCGATAGTTTTCGCCTGACACCTACCGACTCGATTCGCCTACGCTCCAACACGCGCTATGTAAGTGATGCTCATGGTAACAGTCCAGGAGACAACGCTCCATGGGTTGTAATTAAAGGACGCATGGAGCCTGAAGCCGGCATTCAGGACTACCAAGAGTATAGCAGTGGCCAAGACAAACTGAATGACTTTGAGGCGAACAACGCCTCAGCGTTCTATGCAAGAGTGGTTATTAACGATAGTATCGGACATTCTACAGATGATTTAGCTCTTGAGACCTCAAAAGAGTTTGAGCAAGTAGGGATATTAATTCAGGGTAACTTTTGGAATATTATACAAGGAAATGTTGATAAAAGTGTTTTTGAAGATATTCCCGATCATGAAATAAAAGAACACCTGAGCTTCTCTTATCATATGACCATCTACAGTAACCTTGGTGAGTATGTTACACAGAGTCGTAAAACCATTACCTGTACTGATAAAATTTTTGGAGGTGATTGTACTAACCCAGATATAGATCAGTGGCTCTGGATTGGATGGGATCCTGTTTCTGAAGATGGTAGACTTGTGGGTAATGGTGTATACCTCTCTATCTTTGAGTATTCCATACATTACCCAGGCGGGGCAACTCCTCGTAAAGTAAGAAGAGACCGGTTTGGCTACATGAGAATAGGTAACGATTAATCAAATAATTGACTCAGAGTATTTAAGTTAGGCCGTCTTGTAAGAGACAGCCTTTTTTATTCTATAATATTCTCTGGAAAGTCCGTTATGACCCCCACTACTCCACACTCTACAATAGAGGCTAATTCACTGGGCGAGTCGACTCCCCAGACAAAAGAGGTATGTGAATCAATCAGAAGAGAGTGGTCCTCTTTGAGGAGTCCATTCCATTGATATGAGGCATACGGTATCTGATCATTTGATTCTCTATAGGCGGTAACCTCATGAGGAAACTCAAAGGTTATAACTAAATTTTCATCAAAGAGATCTTTAGAGCGAATAATGTGAAATAGTTCCTGATCAAAGCTCGCGACATAACTTTTTTCAAGACATTTAAAACCGTAAAAATAGTGGTAGGCTTTATCAACCAGCTCTTCTTTGTAGAGCCGATCATTTTTTTTGGCATCTGGAACTTTTAACTCAAAGTAATGCGGTCGATCAGCACCAATATTCATAAGCTCTTGGAGCGTAGGAATTTTCGCACCACTTGCCCCAATAGTATAGCTTTGCAATTCTAAAACAGTACATTCATAAACCGCCTTATCCACGCCACACATTCGTTGTAACGTATCGTCATGAAAGATAACGGGTACTCCATCACTACTTAACTGAATGTCACATTCAATCATATGGGCACCAATCTGCCACGCCGCTAAAAAAGATTCAAGCGTGTTTTCTGGCTGTACTGCATGCAAACCCCGGTGAGCAATATTACACAACAGCACAGTGTCTAATCTCTCTAAGGTACTTGTAATAAGACCCCTGACTTGGGTCGAGTTCAACCGTCGCACATTCAGGACAGATCGCTTGTATCACCGAAGGATACACGTCTAGTCCAGCACTTTTTGAATAGACCAAATTTGATCGACGGCACATAAAATCTACGGGCTTACGAACAAATTCAAACTCCTTACAAAAAAGCGCTTCATAATAGACATAATCAACCGAATCAAGGGTCCCCGCTCGCTCTTGGATAAAAGCGATAATATCGATAGCCCTGGAACCATAAATCGACATCCAATGTTTGAGAGTCTCTTCATCTATTGATTCATAAGAATACAGTTCATCCCAGAGTTCTTGTCCGGTAACCCATTTTTTACCGCCAGGAAGTCTGTTATTTTCGAGTGTTGCAAAGGAGCGGTCATACATAAACTGGAGAAACCCACGAGCAAAGCTTCTGTGAGATAGGTGTTTTCCTCCGGTCCCAAAATAGATATCTTCACCGAGTTCTTGAAAGTAATGCCCATCAATGCATTCAGTATTAACCCCCGATGATTTAAATACATTTTCTCGGTGCCCACTAAAGGTGCAGACCACATGAGGTCGTATCCCAGGGAAATACTCTTTTAATAAATCGAGAAGCATCGCAGTTTTATGAACATCAAATTCTGAGGTGAGCTTTGCACCCATTTGTATCTCTTGCTGAATACTCCCTACAAGGTGGCCGCCCATCCAAGGGACAATAAGAAAGTAATAGCGCATATCAGGTACAGGGAGTACAAAAGAGTGATCAAGGGGGAGTCCCTCTACAAAAAGATGATCCCCTTTAGTAAACGAGGTCTGGCCCACATCAAATCGATCGAGAATACTCGTATTGTGCACCCAAGGCCCTGCGGTAAAGGCGAGTTCATCCGTTTGATATACTTTTTCTACACCGGTTATCGTATCCATCACAATCAATTCAACTATATCACCGCGCCGCTTTAAATCAGTCACTTCGTGATAACTCTGAACTTCTGCGCCATAATAACACGCATCGAGAATCTGTTCAATAACAAGCCGCGTATCATGGATCATACAATCCCAGTACTGCAAGCCACCATTGTGACCTTCGTTTCTAAAATGAGGTTCAATTTCAAGGAGGGTATCACGGGTCACTTTCGAGACCGGCTTTAAAAACCGATTTCGATAATAGAGGCTCTGTAACTTAATAATTAAGTGCGAAAACCACGACCGCTTAATATTCTCTTTTACATTGGGGAGAATAAATTTTTCGAACCACACAACATTAGGAGCAGTATTATAGAGATTCTCTTTTTCTTCGACATACTCTTTTTGAAAAAGAAATGATGGATGGCTCAGCATATCACTGGCTACAATTGAGTTGTTACTTGTTGACCCACTCGCAAAATCACTTTGATCGAGCAAAAGAACTTTTAACCCATTAAAAGCAGAGAGCCGTGCAAGAGCACTGCCGTTCATTCCACCGCCTACAATAATGAGATCGTAAATATCTGTCATTTTGACCTTTAGAGGTATCCTCTAGATCACATCACATTCCACCGCTGGAACACCTGGCCTGATGCGATCCTGAATCCAATCCAGCGTTAAATATTTAATAAATAATATGGAACATGCCTAATCTATTCGTATAATTTTTTTTTATCATTGGCTTCGAGAGGCTTTACTACTGGATGTATCCCATGAAAAAGGTTTTTAACAGCGAATTTGTACGTTTTATCATTGTAGGTGTCGTCAATACCCTTTTATTTCTTATTGTCGCTCGCTCCCTTGAATTCATTAATGTACATCACAATATCGCAAATTTAAGTGGATATATTGTCGGCGGGACAAACTCCTACTTCATGAACAAGTTTTGGAGCTTCAAAACTGAGAAGTCTCATAAAGAAGAACTTCCTGTCTTCATTGTTGTATTTGTAGTCTGCTACTTTCTCAATTTATTAATACTCAATGTCGCCATGAGTACTATTGAACTGCCAACGATGTGGTATAAATACATTCCGCAATCAATACAAGAAATCATTACTCACACTCTGATCTGTCAAGCTATAGCAAATGTTTTTTACACAATTCTCTCGTTTACTCTCTATAAAACCATTGTGTTTAGAGGCCCCAAAAAGACTGTAGATACCACATCTTAATAGACAACTATCGATCCATTTGAATGAGCAACTGCTGCATTGTATGCGCTATATGGTCATCGTACTCAAATGAACTCAGTAATTCATCATACAGAAGTTTACCTGGAATTGTTGCTCTATACTCAGCTTCTGACTTATGGATTTTATTTGCTTGTCTGAATACCTCTTCGGTACTCCCAGAAAGAATAACCATTTGAGATTTCCGTTTGTACACCTCTTCAAAGCAGAGTGTTTCATGGGCATTTACCAACGCACTTAACTCTGTATCAGCTTCCATAAAACGTTTCTTAACCACTGGTGCATTGGTTAATCGTGAAGGAGAGAGGGAATTAACTGTTGAACACACGGTCCCATCTTCGAGAAATGAGGTAAAATCCACAATATTCTCACGAATTCCTTTCTCGACATTAAAAATACTGCTGAGATTTGCATACATTTTGTTGTCTGGCCCTATCAGGACCCGTACAACAGTCTGATTATCATCAGCGAGTTCATTCAATGTTTTATCTTCATAATCAACAATGTGGAAAAACTGCATAGCGATGAGCTCTTTTTGAACATCATCATAGAAATCTTGAGGCAGTTCAGAAAAAAACGCAAGATCAGCAGCCTGTAAAAGGTGCTTTTCTTGATACACTTTACAGAGTGTATGATATATATTTTCTGCCTGTTTATGAAACATTTGAGTCACGTTACCACTAATATCAATGAATGTACTAATTATCCTATGAATTGGGTTAAACCGCAAGGAATAACTGGTCCAGAGTTATCCTATTATATAATACTCAAAACAAGCCACTATTCTTGTGAGCCAGCAAAGGCATAATTATTGATTTAAAGCCCAAATACAGTGATTTTAGTGATTAAACTTTTGTTCATCACAAATTGTTATCATTTATTTGTGACGACCCTCTTTCTTAATTTCATTTTTTGCCCTGAAAAAGTAGTTTTAAGAGTATTCAAAGAGAAAGGCTTATGCAGAAGATTGTTTTATATGATTTTATAGATTACACCCGCTACCTTAATGCATGGTTTGATGCTAAAAAAGAGGCGAATGCAAACTTTTCACATAAGTCATTTGCAGAAAAAGTAGGCCTAAAGTCAAGTAGTTATGTGACCATGATACTCAATCATACCCGTAAAGTCCCCCGGAAACAGATACTAAGTTTTGCGAAAGCATTGGACCTCAACTCAAAAGAGACAAAGTATTTTGAGGCGATTATCCTCTATAAAGAGAGTAAAGATTTTGATGAAAAACGATACTACTGGGACATTGCTCAAAATCTACGCCCTCTTACCGACCCTTATATTATTGAACGCAAACAGTTTGATTATTTCAATAACTGGTATATCCCCGTACTCAGAGAAGTCGTTACTTACTTTGACTTTAAAAAAGATTTTACACTTTTGGGTAAACAACTCAATCCTCCTCTATCAAAAAAAGAAGCTGAGACTGGCTTTAATACACTCCTCGATCTCAAACTCATAAAGCCCATTGAGACCAAGGTTTTAAAAGGAACCCTTACCTTTAAATCGAAACCGACTCTGTATGAACTTACCAACACCTTAATGGTAACCCCTCCGGAGAATAGAATGGTGGCGGTACATAATTTCCAAAGGGAGACCATTGAACTCGCAAAAACGGCACTCGATAAACTCGACACTAGTGAAAGAAACATTCAAAATACTACTATTGGTACATCAGCTCAGGGTTTATTCGAGATCAACCGCCTTATAGAAGACTTTCAGGCCCAACTTCTTAAGATCGCCGAAAACAACCCCGAAACTGAAGCAGTCTATCATGTTAATATTCAACTATACCCTTTAACTGTGGAGAAAAAATAATGTCCTCTTTTCTACTCTCCTTACTTATTGCCCTCATGGTTTTCTCTTGTTCACTCTCCCCAAGTGATGAGCATAATGGCAGTATTGCAGGTGCAACACAAACGACGAATACTATTGCAGCTCTTAAAGTTCAACTATCAGACACCCACACCTCATTTGCCAATGAAATAGATGTGCACCTTTTTAAAGTCACTTCTCATGTAACCCTCGTGGCATCCCAAGGGCTTACCACCAACTCTGACACCACTGGTGAGTATCTTTTTACGCGGCTCCCCGAAGGTTCCTATTATATAGCATTCTATTACAACGACACCATAATTGGAGAAGTAGATAAAATTTCAGTTCATGAAGATAAAGCAACACAGCTCGATAAAAAAGAGGTGTCTCAAGACCCAATTATCCCTCGATATGCACTGGTTGGCGAACTAATAGAACAAGCAAAGCCACTATCATATAGTTCACAGGAAGAAGAAGTTTCAGCATACGCCAACAACCACTTTATCCCCGCTGTATTCGATCAAGTATCTGGTACCGACCATTCAGGAGCTCTCTTTTTCCACGCCCCTCTCAACAAGACCAAGCTCTTTAAAAATGGTGACTTCACATCAAAAAACATGGATTTTACAGAAAACCAACTTTTTATGCATCAGTTGGCACTCACATTTAATGATTCCTCATTTACCAGTTTTACCTTTACTGCAAAACATAGCACACCCACAATGACCCTAAATCTCTTTACTAAAGTCTACTCATTCAAGAGTACCCCGGCTCGAATATTTCATCGAGGGCTCTTTGACAGCACAGGATCCTTAACCGAAGGATATTCACTCAATGCTTTCAAAGGTAAAGCTAATATCATTGCTTTTGAGTGGACCAACCAAACGGGCGTTACTCACAATACCCCACTTCAGTTTACTGATGCCAGAGAAAACCAGTGGTATATGATTACTATTACTCTAACTCAGAACCTCATATCAATGGAAGTCAATGGCATTCTCATAGAAGAAAGGGAGAGAAATGGCACTCTGACAGCGTTAAACAATCAACCAATAGCCGGCGCCCAAACCATGGACACTCTCGTGAACAGCAACTACTTTTCTGGTGCAATCTCTGATATACGTATTTATGATGCAGCTCTATCACAACAAAAGGTCTTCTCCAATATCTATATTGTTTCAGAAAACAGTGCTGATGCCTGTATTGATGGGTTTGACAATGATGGTGATGGCCTCTATGATTGCCTTGATACCGACTGCGCGACTCAAAGCAGATGTACTGAATGTGTGAGCCCACCTTCAACAGACAGTAACCACCCTCTCTCGTACTGTAATATTAACAAAGAAACAACGCCATTGCTCTGTTCCGACAACTATGATAATGATGAAAACGGACTGTATGATTGCGATGACCCACAATGCAAAAATACCTTTGTATGTCAGGCAACACATACCGATCTTTCAACGTGTGAATTGCTGCAAGACATTAATACTGATGGCATCATTGATTTTGGTGCACCTGACTGCTGTGCCCTCTATGATGGGTGTCCGTAAGCTCCAGTACATCACCATGACAAGTGTTCACAAATTGTGAACGCTCTTTTAATTCTTTGACGCACGCACTATTTAGCGTACACTTCTTTAATGCTACCTTTTGTTTCAGATACATGATACACCGAGAGGGGTACCAATGCAGCAGATACGAGAGAGAACTTTGGGGTCTTCAACAGAGACAAGTTAATTACCCCACTATTGTTTAATTATTCTTCACTAGATTTAAGAGGCCACACCTACCGATTGCCTCGCACCATATCTCTTTAACTCTTTCTTCACATCTATAAAGCCCCGCAAGGGGCTTTTCTTATGTAAACTCTTTCTCTTTCTCTTCGAGTTCAAGTGATGCAGTTTCGAAATCTTCAAAATTCTTATCAATTTTCTTCTGAAGCTCTCCGATTTTTTGAGAAATTTCAGCAAGGGTGCTCGTATCCCCTGCCTCATTTGCCTCTGTCAAAAGTTCATTTTGACGCTCTAACGCACCTTCGAGATTGGTTACTTCACGTTCGAGGCGTTCCACCTCTTTTTTAAGGGGCCCAAGAACAGTATTTTTTTCACTATTTTGTTCGGCTCGCTGTTTACGCTGATCCTTTTTATTGGCCTTCGGCTTCTTTACTTTAGAAGTCCCTTCTCGTCGTTCGAAAGACCACCCTACTTGCTCGAGGAACTCATCATACGTCCCATCAAATATAAATACGGTATCATCATCATAGACAATAAGTTTTGTTGCTACTGTGCCCACTAGAAGTTCATCGTGCGAAACCAGTACCACAGCACCTTCAAATTCTTTAATTGCACCTTTCAGAGATTCAACAGACTGCATGTCGAGGTGATGCGTCGGTTCATCCAATAACAGAAGCCCTACAGGGCTTGCGAGAATCTTACCGAGTAATACTCTACTCTTTTCACCACCACTCAATACACCAATTTTTTTAAGAGCGGCGTCGCCTTCAAACATCATGAGTCCTGCGATACCACGGCCCTCAGCAATACTGAGTTCTGGATTCGCATATTGAATCTCATCATATACAGAGCTCTCAAAATCAAGACGGTTTACATTAGTTTGACCAAAATAACCGATCTTCAATGCTTCGTGATTTGTAATTGTGCCACCAAGCGGTGTTAACTCACCGGCAAGGAGGCTTAAAAATGTAGACTTACCTTTACCATTTGGCCCGATAACCGCAATGCGATCTCCTGGGTGAATCATCATGCTGATATCTTTTACCAAAATATTATCTTCCTCATAGCCAAAGTAGAGGTCTTCAATGTTTTGGAATCTCTTTCCGCTAAACGGAAATTTTCTAAACGCAAAATTAAGATCTTTTTCAACACTTAACTTTTCACGCTTACCTTGCTTCTCGAGCAGCTTAACCTTACTCTGTACCGCCTGAGCTTTACTAGCCTTAGCACGGAACCGCTCAATAAACTTCTCAACTTCAGCACGTTTTGAATCTTCATTCACGCGAGTTTTTTCGTATATCTCTTCTTCTTCAGCTACTTGCTCATGCCACTTATGCGTACCGCCAAGAATCTTCTTAATCTTCTTCCGGTTAATACCCATGGTATGGGTACATACGGTATCCATAAATTTTCTATCGTGGGTAATGAGTATAAACTCATTGGGCCACTGCTGTAGAAAACGCTCTAACCAACGAATAGAAA
>JAOPTW010000033.1:0-72801 GCA_051532035.1 Fibrobacterales bacterium
TCAACGGGTCTATGGCGCTCTACTTACTCGACTTTGTAGGAATAAGTGTTGAGCAAGATACAATTTTGCGCAAATCACTCACAAATAAAGGTATCGATTACGTGGCGGTTAAAAATACGCTTCTTAAACGTGCTCTTGCTGAGTGTAACATTGAAGGATTTGACGATAAACTCGTTGGAACAACTTCAGTTATGTTTGGTTCAGAAGAAGAACCAACGCTACCTGCAAAAGAGATCGTAGAGTTCTATAAAGCCAACCCTGACCTTCTCGCTGTTAAAGGCGTGAGCATGGATGGTGAAGATCTTTCTGCAACAGATATTAAAGAAATAGCAAAAATGCCTGGCCGTAAAGAGCTTATTGCTCAGATCGTATCGATCACACTTGGACCTGGAGCTAACCTTGTTGGCATCATTAAGGGCCCTGGTTCAACTATCGCAGGTCAGTTAAAAGCATTAGAAGAAAAATTAAATTAATTATCAATAAATAAATGGAGAAAAAAATGGCAGTAGATATAAATACTCTCGGAGATCAAATCGCAGGACTTACTCTTATTGAGGCTAAAGGACTTGCTGATTATTTAAAAGAAACACACGGCATCGAAGCGGCAGCTGGTGGTGCAGTAGTTATGGCTGGTGGTGACGCTGCAGCAGCAGTTGAAGAACAAACTGAGTTTGATGTAATCCTTGAAAGCGCTGGTGAGAAAAAAATCAACGTTATTAAAGCGGTAAGAGCTGCTACAGGTCTTGGTCTTAAAGAGGCAAAAGAACTTGTAGATAGCGCACCAAAAGCAGTTAAAGAAGCAGCTTCAAAAGAAGATGCAGAAGCACTCAAAAAAGACCTTGAAGCCGCTGGCGCTGCTGTAACATTAAAATAATAGCTGTAATACTAAAAATTAACGCCCGCAGTTTTTGCGGGCGTTTTAGAGTTTAATGTAGTTCTTTAAAATAAGGTACTCTAATGGCAGAAAGAAGAAGCTACGCTTCCAAAAAGTTTCAATTAGATCTTCCGAATCTAATTCAAACGCAACTTGACTCATACCTAAATTTTCTTCAGGAAGAAGTTACTTCTAATAAAAGAGAAAAAATGGGTCTTCAGCAAATTTTCAGTGATATCTTTCCTATTACAGATATCAAAGAGATGTACTCACTGGAATTTGAAAGCTATTCATTTGGGGTACCAAAGTACTCAATAAGAGAGTGCCGTGAGCGTGGACTCAGCTACTCACTACCATTGAAAGCTACATTAAGCCTATACGTTTACGAAGGTGAACGCGAAGATAAAAAGTTTAAAGAGAAGATTACTAATGATGTTTTCATGTGTGAACTTCCAATGATGACCCATACCGGTTCATTTATAGTTAATGGCGCAGAACGCGTTGTTGTTTCTCAGCTTCACCGTTCGCCAGGTGTAAGTTTTGATGAAGAGTACCATGCTAGTGGTAAGAGAATGTTTAAATCAAGAATTATTCCTTATAGAGGTTCTTGGGTCGAATTCCTTATCGATGCATCTGACATACTGTATGTCAATATTGATAGAAGAAGAAAACTTCCAGCTACCATTCTTCTCAGATCATTAGGCTTTGGAACAAATGAACAGATTTTAGAATTATTCTATGAATCTGAAGCAGTTATGCTTAATGACACTACCTCTGAAGGGCTTGAAGGTCGTGTTCTTGCAAAAGAAATTATTGATGAAGAGACTGGTGAACTCATAGCAGAAGCTAACTCACCTCTTACAGCGGTTATCCTTTCTAAAACTATTGATGCTGGGATCGTTGAAATCACTGTAATAAAAGATAATTTGGAAGATTTCCCAGTTATCCATAATACTATCGCTGCAGACCCTACTGATAATCAAGAAGACGCACTATTTAGAATCTATAGTTTGGTACGTCCCGGTGATCCACCAAATGCAGCAACTGCACAATTGTTGTTCGATAAACTCTTTTTCGATGACAAGCGTTATGATTTGGGTAAAGTTGGTCGTTATAGATTAAACTCCCGCTTAAAACATGAAGTGGATCTTGAAGTTCTTACAATGACACCTCAAGACTTCATGAGCATTATTCAATACATGGTAGATCTTCACAGTGGTGAAGGTAGTCTGGATGATATTGATCACCTTGGTAATAGACGGGTACGTTCAGTTGGTGAACTACTTGGAAATCAATTTGCACTCGGCCTTACAAGAATGGCACGTGCAATTCGTGAGAGATTAAGTCTTCGTGATCAAGAAGACCTTACTCCTCAAGATCTTATTAATGCAAGAACAATTTCATCAGTGGTGTCGACCTTCTTTGGTTCATCACAGTTGTCACAGTTTATGGACCAAACTAATCCACTTGCAGAATTAACACATAAAAGAAGAATGTCTGCCTTAGGGCCTGGTGGTCTTACACGTGAACGTGCTGGATTTGAAGTTCGTGATGTTCACCATACTCACTATGGTCGTCTTTGTCCTATTGAAACTCCAGAGGGACCAAATATTGGTCTGATTAATTCGCTAGCCATGTATGCAGTTGTAAACCGCTTTGGTTTTCTCGAAACTCCATATCGTATTGTTAAAGATGGAAAAGTTTCAGAAGAGATTATATATCTCACTGCGGATAAAGAGGACAATTATATTATTGCTCCTGCTTCAACTGAACTCGATGATAATCAAGAATTTGTTATGGATTATCCTATCGTAAGAAGTTCTGGTGAATTCCCGATTGTTCCAAAAGCACAAATTCAATTGATGGATGTATCGACAAAACAGATCGTATCTGTAGCTGCTGGTCTTATTCCATTCCTTGAGCATGATGATGCGAACCGTGCACTCATGGGTTCAAATATGCAACGTCAAGCAGTACCACTTCTTCGTTCAGAAGCGCCACACGTTGGTACAGGTATGGAAGGACGTGCTGCAACTGATTCTGGAACAATTATCACAGCGCTAAATTCTGGTGTGGTTGTAGAACTTGATTCTGCACATATTGTTATTAAGCGTGATGATACTGATTCAATTGAAGACAAATTTCTAGATATTCCAGAGTATGATCGTTATATACTCAGAAAATTTGAACGTTCAAATCAAGACTCTTGTTTAAATCAGCGTCCTTTAATTAAAAATGGTGAAACCGTTATTAAAGGGCAAGTTATTGCTGACGGATCGTCAACACAGAATGGTGAACTAGCATTAGGTAAAAATATCCTTATTGCCTTCCTTCCGTGGTATGGCTATAACTTTGAAGATGCGATCATTATTTCTGAAGAACTCAGAAAAAATGATACATTTACTTCGATTCACATCGAACAATTTGAACTTGAAGTTCGTGATACCAAACGTGGACCTGAAGAACTTACTCGTGAAATTCCAAATGTTTCAGAAGAGGCTGTCCGCAATCTAGATGAAGCTGGAGTTATCCGTATTGGAGCTGAAATTGAACCTGGCGATATTCTTGTCGGTAAAATTACTCCTAAAGGTGAAACTGAGTTATCACCGGAAGAACGTCTCCTTCGTGCTATCTTTGGTGAAAAAGCAGGAGATGTAAAAGATTCATCCATGAAAGCTCCTCCAGGACTTAAGGGTGTTGTCGTTGAAACTCGTGTTTTCTCGCGTAAAGAACGTGATAAAAAAACAAAAATTGAAGATAAAGAGAAAATCGAACGTATTAAAGACGATATTGGAAATCGAATCCAAGAAGTTATACGCGCACGTGATCATAAATTAGTTGAGCTTCTTGTTGGCCAAGAGAGTGGTGAAGTACGTGATGGTACAACCAACGAAATTCTCGTGGGTAAAGGCAAGAAGTATTCTGATAAAACAGTAATGAAAATCAACTTTTCTGACATTTCAAATGATTCTGTATTCTCTACAGAAGATGGTGTGAACGATGAGTCTGTTAGAGTTGTTACACAATCAAATGCAATGATCCAAAAACTTGAAGATACTCTTGATAAAGAAATTGATAAAGTGGTTCGTGGTGATGAGTTAAAACCTGGTGTACTTCAACTCGTTAAAGTGTATGTTGCTAAAAAACGTAAACTTAACGTTGGTGATAAAATGGCTGGACGTCACGGGAATAAAGGTGTTATTTCTAAGATTGTTCCTGTAGAAGACATGCCGTTTACAGAAGATGGACGTCCTGTTCAAATTCTTCTTAATCCACTTGGTGTACCATCGCGTATGAACGTGGGCCAGGTTCTTGAAGTGCATTTAGGATGGGCTGCTCAGGCACTCGGAATCAATGTTGCTACTCCTGTATTTGATGGTGCTTCTTATGAGCATATTACAGATTGTCTGGTTGAAGCTGGATTACCAAAAACAGGTAAAACGAAACTTATCGATGGAAAAACAGGTGCTGCTTTTGATACCCCAGTTACTGTTGGTGTGATGTACATGTTGAAACTTAATCACCTTGTTGATGATAAAATGCATGCGCGTTCAATCGGGCCTTACTCGTTGGTTACCCAACAACCGTTGGGTGGTAAATCACAATTTGGTGGTCAACGTTTTGGTGAGATGGAAGTATGGGCTATGGAAGCATATGGTGCTGCATATACTCTACAAGAACTTCTCACTGTAAAGAGTGATGACGTTATGGGACGTTCTAAAATTTACGAGTCTATCGTAAAAGGTGAAAATACACCAGAACCAGGAATCCCTGAGTCATTTAACGTTCTAATTAAAGAGATCCAGGCGCTCTGCTTAGACGTAACTATTGGAGATGAATAATATGAGTTTTGTACCAAATAATTTTGATACTGTTGAAAATAAGGGATCAATCTCTATTCAACTCGCATCTCCAGATGTGATCCGTAGCTGGTCATATGGTGAAGTGAGCAAGCCAGAAACTATCAACTATCGTTCATTTAAGCCTGAACGAGATGGTCTCTTTTGCGAGAAAATCTTTGGCCCAGTAAAAAACTGGGAGTGTAACTGTGGTAAATACAAACGTATACGTTATCGTGGAGTCGTTTGTGACCGCTGTGGAGTTGAAGTAACGCACTCTAAAGTTCGTCGTGAACGTATGGGTCATATTGAGCTTGCAATTCCAGTAGTTCATATCTGGTTTTTTAAATCTCTACCATCAATGATTGGATCTCTTCTTGCTGTTTCTATGGCAAATCTCGAAAGAGTAATTTATTACGAGTCATATCTCGTTCTCGATCCAGGTGATACAGAACTCAAAATTGGCGATCTCATTTCTGAAGATGATTATATTGATCTTGAAGAAGAGGGTAGAACTTTTGATGCAAAAATGGGCGGTCCAGCAATTAAACAATTGTTGGCAAATATGGATCTAGACGAAATGTCTGAAGATCTTAAAAGCCGTCTTAAAACTGACAAATCAGTTCAAAAGAAAGCTGATGCGCTTAAACGTTTGAAAATTGTTGAGGCAATTCGTAAATCTGAAAATCGTCCTGAATGGATGGTAATCGATGTACTTCCTGTAATTCCTCCTGATCTCAGACCTCTCGTTCCCCTTGAAGGTGGACGATTTGCAACATCGGACTTGAATGATTTGTACCGTCGTGTTATTAACCGTAATAACCGTCTTAAAAAACTTATTGATATCAAAGCTCCAGAAGTAATTCTTCGTAATGAAAAACGAATGTTACAAGAGTCGGTTGACGTATTGTTTGACAATGGTAGAAGAACTTCATCTGTTAAAGGTGAAGGGCGTCGTCCATTAAAGTCACTTTCAGATCTTCTGAAAGGTAAACAAGGTCGTTTCCGTCAGAATCTACTTGGAAAGCGTGTTGACTACTCTGGTCGTTCGGTAATCGTAGTAGGACCAGAACTTAAAATGCACGAATGTGGTATTCCTAAGAATATGGCACTTGAGCTTTACAAACCTTTTATCATTCAAAAACTTGAAGAAGAAGGGTATGTACATACTGTAAAATCTGCTAAGAAATTTGTAGAAAAAGAGCGTCCAGAGGTTTGGGATATTCTCGAAGAGATTATTGAAGACCATCCGGTACTATTGAACCGTGCTCCAACACTTCACAGACTTGGTATTCAAGCATTTTACCCAAAATTGATTGAAGGTAAAGCAATTCGCCTTCACCCACTTGTGTGCGCAGCATTTAATGCGGACTTTGACGGTGACCAAATGGCTGTTCACCTTCCACTCAGTTTTGAAACACAACTTGAATGTCGTGTAATAATGCTGGCTTCAAACAATATTCTTCACCCTGCTTCAGGTAAACCAATCGCCGTTCCTTCACAGGATATCGTTCTTGGACTTTACTACATCACTAAACACCGCCCTGGTGCTAAAGGTGAAGGTAGAGTATTTAATAGTGCTGAAGAAGCTCAACTTGCTTATGAATCTGGATATATTACTCTTCATACAAGTATTAAAGTGTTATTTCTTGAAGATACAATAATTTATTCAAGTCACCTTGATAATGAAACTGAAGTTATCGACCAACATGGTGAGAAACTTCATGTATTGGCTGGTGGTCAAGTTGAAAACTGTACGCTTACTAAAAATGAGATATTTACCACTACAGTGGGACGTCTCAACATAAATAAGATTATCGATCCTGATATGGGTTATGCTAATATTCTTTTCGACAAGAAGACCATCTCAAAATCTATTGATGATCTCTACCGTTTAAAAGGTAATGCACGTACCGTACGTTTTCTGGATGATCTTAAAGACTTAGGATTTGCTTGGGCAACCAAAGCGGGTACTTCTGCTGCTATTTGTGACATGATTATCCCACCAGAAAAACATGTTATGATTACTGAAACTCAAGAGAAAGTAGATAAAATCTATGATCTCTATGAAAACGGTGTAATCACAGATGGTGAACGATATAACCAAATTGTTGATGCATGGTCACACACTACAAATGATGTAGCAAACCTTTTATTTGATAGACTTGCAAGTGATGATGATGGGTTTAACCCTGTATATATGATGGCTGACTCTGGTGCGCGGGGGTCTCGTGAACAGATTAAACAGCTTTCAGGTATGCGTGGACTTATGCAGAAGCCTACTAAAAAACTTGGTGGACAAGAGGTTATCGAGAATCCAATTAAGTCTTCATTCCGTGAAGGTCTTAATGTGATGGAATACTTTATCTCTACTCACGGAGCTCGTAAAGGTCTAGCGGATACGGCACTTAAAACTGCAGATGCTGGTTACCTTACACGCCGTCTTGTTGATGTTGCTCAGGATGTTGTGATCAATCAACATGACTGTGGTACCGCACAGGGTATTATCATGCGTGCTATTAAAGACGGTGATGATGTTATCGAAGATCTTGATGAAAGAATTTTAGGTCGTATTCTTAATGACGACCTCGTACACCCAGTTACTGAAGAAGTAATAGTTAAAGCGGGTGAGATGATTGTGGAAAAACATATTCCACGTATTATCGAAACTGGTATTGACGAAGTTATGGTTCGCTCGGTTCTTACGTGCGAAGCTAAAGTTGGTGTATGTACACAGTGTTATGGTCGTAACCTTGCAAATGGTCGCCTTGCTGACCAAGGTCAAGCTGTTGGTGTTGTAGCAGCACAGTCTATCGGTGAACCAGGTACACAGCTGACACTCCGTACATTCCACATTGGTGGTGCTTCTTCTCGTTTGACAATCGAGTCATCGAAAAAAGCTCCAGCTGATACTAAAGTTATACTTGAACGTATTAATGTAGAAGAAGAAATAATCTACAAAGGCGATGATAACATCGTTGTGTCACGTTCAGGTGAAATGATTCTTGAAGACGAACACGGCGTTGTACGTGGACGTTATCAGATTCCTTACGGATCTTACCTTCGTGTAGGACAGAATGAACTTGTGAAAGAAAATCAAGTTCTTTTTGAGTGGGATCCGTATCACAGTATGATTATTGCTACAAGAGAAGGTACTGTCGAATTCGAAGAACTCGTAAAAGACAAGACTATGCTTGTTGAATATGATGATGCTACAGGTATGGAAAACATTCGTGTAATGAGTGACAAAAAAGCGAAACTCAGACCACATATTAATGTCAACAACCCTCTCGGCGAAAGAGTTGCAAACTTTATGATGCCAGAAGGCGCATATCTAAGTGTTGTAAATGGTCAAGAGATAAAAGCTGGTGAAATTCTTGCGAAACTGCCACGTGCTGTAGGTAAGACAAAAGATATTACTGGTGGTCTTCCACGTGTTGCTGAACTTTTTGAAGCTCGTATTCCTAAAGCTCCAGCAGTAATTGCACCCATAGATGGTATGGTCGAATATGGCGATATCGTTCGTGGTCAGCAAGTTATTTTTGTACGTGACGAATTTGACGAAGAAGTAAAAGAGAAAGTGACTATTCCACGTGGTAAACACATCTTTGTGCATGAATCAGAACGTGTTCATGCCGGTGATAAACTATGTGAAGGGTCAATTAATCCTCATGATATCTTGAGAGTGTTGGGTGTCAACGCTGTACAAGAATATTTAGTTCATGAAATCCAAGCGGTATATCGACTTCAAGGTGTAGCTATATCTGATAAACACATTGAGTGTATTGTCCGCCAAATGATGCGTAAAGTAAAAGTCAAAAATTCAGGTGATACTAACTTCCTAGAACAGGAAGATATCTCTAAAGCAGTTCTTAGAATACAGAACGAAAAAATGATTGAGCAGAGTTTATCTCCGGCAACATTTACACCAATGCTTTTAGGGATTACAAAATCTTCACTTGGTACTGACAGTTTTATCTCTGCTGCATCGTTCCAGGAAACAACAAAAGTACTTACCCGTGCGGCTATTGAGGGTAAGAAAGATGACCTGGTTGGGCTTAAAGAAAATGTTATTATGGGTAGACTTATTCCTTCAGGAACCGGTTCTGCGCACCTCAAAAGGGTACGTGTCCGTGACTTAGATGCAGAAGTTGCTGTTGAAGAAGAGCCTACTATTGAAGATATTCAACCAATGGAAATTATCAAAGAAACTCCTTTTAGCGAGTAGTTTCTTTGTAAGTTGAGTTAATTGAGGGATTTATGCAAGGATTAAATGTAAAAATATTCCTTGCACCCTTCCAAAGGGTTACCAATTATATTAACTTTACACCCACTAAAATTTAGGAGCAACATTAAGTGCCAACGGTAAACCAATTAGTTAGAAAAGGCAGAAAGAAGGCCATTACTGGAACCAACTCTCCTGCCCTTAAAAATTGCCCTCAAAAAAGAGGCGTGTGTACTCGTGTATACACAACCACACCTAAAAAACCAAACTCTGCATTACGTAAAATTGCACGAGTTCGCCTTTCGAATAAATTCGAAGTGACTTGTTATATTCCTGGTGAAGGTCATAACCTTCAGGAACACTCAATTGTACTTATTCGCGGTGGCCGGGTTAAAGACGTTCCAGGTGTTCGTTATCACATTGTTCGTGGTACACTGGATACTCAAGGTGTTAATGATCGTAAACAATCTCGTTCAAAATACGGGGTTAAAAAACCTAAGGACAGTAAATAATGGCTAGACGTAGATCCGCGGTAAAACGCGAAAGATTACCTGATCCAAAATTTAGTTCAGTTCTTGTTACCGAGTTAATCGGTACTGTTCTAAAAAAAGGTAAAAAAACAGTTGCAGAAAAAATCGTTTATACTGCACTCGAACAAATGCATTCAAAAATTGAAGGTGATGAGTCGATCAAAGAAAAACTCGAAACATGTCTTTCAAATATCAGACCTACTCTTGAAGTAAAATCAAGAAGAGTTGGTGGATCAACATACCAAGTGCCTATAGAGGTTCCTGGTAATCGTTCAAAAGCACTAGCACTTCGCTGGTTACTTGAAGCTTCACGCAATAGAAATGAGAAAGATATGTCTCAACGTCTTGCGAGTGAACTTGTTCAAGCATACAATAACGAAGGTAATGCAGTACGTAAACGTGTTGATACACATAAAATGGCTGACGCAAATAAAGCTTTTGCTCATTTTAGATGGTAAACTAAATTACGATAGAATTACTAAAAGCCTTGATATTCTATCAAGGCTTTTTTTATTTTCAAAATACTTAACCCATAAGAATGGTATACAGAATGACATTTGAAGAGATACTTGAAGTAGTAAAAAAACGAAAACAAGAGATGCCCGAAGGGAGCTGGACTACCAAGCTTTTTGAAAAAGGCGCTCACGGCATTGGTAAGAAACTTGTTGAAGAAGCTGCTGAAAGCTGGATGGCCGCTCGATTTGAGTCCAAAGAAGAGTGTGCAGAAGAACTCTCTCAGGTAATGTACTATGTAGCATGTATGATGGCAGAGAAAAATATTTCTCTTGATGAGGTGTATAAAACATTATGATAAAAATGGCACTCCCTAATAAAGGTCAACTTTTTGAACCAACCATCGAACTCTTAAAAGAGTGTGGGTATAAAGCTAAAAAATCTAGAAAGTCATTAACCTGCATAGATATTGAAAATGACATTGAGTTCTATTTTTTACGTCCCTATGATATCCCTATGTATGTAGCAGAAGGCATTATTGATCTAGGTATTACTGGTATCGATTTTAATGAAGAGCGTTGTGGTAAAGCGACAAAAGTAATGGACCTCCATTTTGGACATTCTAAGCTCTGTGCAGCGGTCCCTAATGATAGTGACTACAAAGACATTATGGATCTTAAAGGCGCGCGCATAGCTACCTCATTTCCTAATACAACAAGAAATTTCTTTAATGCCCCTGATATGCAAATTACCGAACTAGAAGGTGCTGTTGAAATTTCTGTTAAACTCGGTATTTCTGACGCAGTTGTTGATATTGTAGAAACTGGTTCAACGTTAAAACAAGCAGGACTTCGTCTTCTTGGTGAGCCAATGTCATTTTCAAATGCTGCTATTTACGCACACCCAGGTAGAGAAACAAGTCCAGAAATGTTAAAGCTTCAAAAAAGAATTAAGGGTAAACTAGTAGCCTTAGATCATGTTATGGTGGAGTACGATACACCAAAAGAGATTCTTGATACCGTATGTGCTATAACACCAGGTATTGAGTCTCCAACAGTTATGCCACTTCATGATCCTGAATGGTATTCAGTTAAGTCAATGATTAAAAAATCTGAGTCTAATGTGATAATGGATAAACTCTCTGAACTAGGGTGTAAGGGTGTCATTATTACTGCAATAGAAAGTGCTCGAATCTAAATAATTATTCAAAAACATTAGATAATGCTGTTACCGATAAGGTGACAGCTTTTTTTGTATCATTTTCAACGATATCTGACCTATTAGTTAGATTTGGTCTACTCGACATTGAAGGAGCTTCGATACTCTTTAGGTGTTTTGGATGTCTCTTGTTTAAATTTTTTGCAAAAATATGCTGTATCATTAAAGCCACATTGTTCAGCGATTTTTGCTATGGACACATTTTGATTGTTTAAGAGGGTTATAGCGGAGTTAATCTTCCTTTTAAGGAGATACTCGTTATACGTTAAATCAAAGTAAGATTTAAAGAGCCTCGAAAAATGAAATTTAGAAAGACCACAGAGTTTTGCCGCTTTATCGAGTGGCAGATTGTATATGGAATTCTCTTCTAGGTGCTTGAGAAGTGGTGTGAATTGAAGGATTCCCTTTGAAGGGCGAATTGGTGTATTTTCAATTATTGGTGCTTGTCTAATTTGATCTAAAACTAACTGAAGAATAAGACTGATTATTCGTTGAGCAAGTGCCCTATTTTCTGATTGATATACTTCTTGATACCAGTTAAAAAGGTAATCAAAATGATCGTTTATTTCATTGGTAAGTACCGAAACAGAAGGGGTGTTAAATATCTCTTTTACTTGTCTAAAATTATATGCTGTAAGAAGGGTGGGCTCAAATTGTAGGAGAGACCATGAGCGTCGGGAATCCGTAGGAAATCGGATATCATGTACCGACATAGATGGTATAAATACAAGGGTATTGGGTACAAGTTCATATTCGACTCCATCGATGCTCAATACACCACCAGATACGTAATTGTACTTAATTATTTCGTGAAGCTTGTGAAAGTGAGTAAAATTCCAAAAAGTGTCAGATGGCTCTTGATCTACGCGAGATAAGTAGACATGATGACTTGAATCCGGGGTTATATTCTCATATTGGATAGGTGTTGTCATAGGTAAATTAGCAGGATCGAGGGCGTGTATATCTACAGATATAATAAAGAGTTATTATAAAAACTAGATCAGTCCCTGCTCTTCTAGTGATTCTAGTAAGGTAGGGGGAAGCCATTTATGCATTGGCTTATAAGTGGCTTTGTTAAATTGGCTTAGGAACTCTTTAGAGAGATCATTATCTTTGCTTATTGAGTAGAGTAGTGCGAGATTGGCAAGGGCGCAAAGGTGCCTTAATGAGCCCGGAGCTATAGTTGCGTAATCCAATAGACTACTATGATAGATTTCAAGGGCTTTTTGAATATTTCCATGGGCTGCATATAGATCTCCAAGTGTTTGGTAAGAGACGCGTCCATGAGGAAATTGTGTTAGCTGAGTGGTCATGAGTTGAATAGCCTCAAGGTAGCGTTCTTCTTCAAAATAGACCCAGCTTAATGTATTAATAAAATAATGTTTAAACCAACGAGATTGTTCTCCTCCTATTTTAAGAGGTTTAATAAAATTTTGAGCATTAGAAAAGGGGATCCATGAAAGAGATTTTTCAATATAGAAGTGGTAAATGGCGCTAAAAGCTTGAGCATCTCTATTTTGAGTAAGTTTGGCTAATTCATTTGAGGCTGAACGTATTTGAAGAGCGGCCGAAATGGATTTACCACGAAGTTCCATGACAAATGCCCTCTGTAATCTAATGAGGTTATACCAAAAAAGTGTTTCTGGATCGTTTTTTGTCTTTTTAAAGAACTTTTCGCAGGGATGAAGGAGAGAGTCGGCAGTAAAAATATCAGTAGTATCTCCTAAATCGTCAAATCGACCTATGTAAATTATGGCAATAAAGCTTTGAACAGTAATTCTATGAAGGGCGGATTCATGATCATCTAAAGTATAAGGCTTTAAATGGTCTATTGCTTTGGAATATTGTTGGGTATTTGTGAGAGAGACGGCAGAATCAATAAGAGTGTAGTAATTTGGTTCGCTATGGAGCAGAGATATAAAAAGGATTACAAAGGATAGAGCACGGATATATTTGGTCATTGTTTTATATATAGTTATTATTTAAGAGATAGTTATGAGAAATTGGTTTAGAAATGGCTGCACAATTCAGTAAACCACAGATTATAGGATTGATAATACCAGAGGTATTTACTGATGGAGTGTTTAAGTATCATGATGAAATAATACTTTGTGATATCCTTGAGATTCGCTATGACTTGTTTGAAAACCCAATGGAATGGAAAAAGATCGCACCTGCGGTACGTTCTGCATATGCTGATAAAGAGATTATTGGCACTATACGCTTAGAGTCTGATGGTGGGGCATTTGATAATAGCCTTGTGGAAAAGCGCAATACCCTACTCTACGAGTTAATGCATCTAGGCAAGTGGGATTGGGTAGATATAGAGTATGAAAATATGAATATTATTCCAAAGTTTATTGCTGAAGCACGAAATACTAATACCAAAGTTATTACTTCTCATCATAACTTTAATACCGCTTATACGAAAGAGGAGTATATCGCAAAAGCGATGGAAATGACAATTGCAGGGAGTGATGCAATAAAGTTTTCGGTTATGGTGGCGACCGAAGAGGAGTTAATATCGCTGTATCGCTTTGTCGAAGAGAATGAAGAAAAGGAAATGAAGCTTCCGCTCTTTAGTGTTTTCTCCATGGGAGAGTTCGCTCAGCAGACTCGTATAAAGATGCCGACACTTGGTGCGCCATGTACCTATGGTTTTTTTGGAGAGAATCAACCAGTATCAGGACAAATTAGTGTAAAAAGTTTGTTTCAAAAGCTTAAAAACGGCTGATTTAAGCCCCTTTTAAAAAGGATCCTTAAAAGAAGCTTTTAAGTGCCGGTACAATTTCCTATACTTGGATCACAATTTTTTTGGGTAGCTAATTATGAGACTTTCAGAACGACTCATTGAAGATGGAATTATTATTAACTCTGTAAACAGAGAAAAAAATGCCCTCATTGAAGAACTTGTAGATACCCTTGTTAAAGCGTATGACCTCGATCATCGCGACTCTATCCTTGATTCTGTACTTGACCGTGAAAGCAAACTCTCAACCGGTATTGGTTGCGGGCTCGCAGTACCGCATGCTAAAATTGATCATATTGATAAAATGTATATGGTAGCTATGAGTGTAAAAGAGGGTGTGGATTTTGAGGCAATTGATAAAGAGCCTGTCTTCCTTTTCTTTTTGGTTATTTCGCCAAGTAGTACTGTAGGGCCGCACATTAAGGCGCTCTCATCTATCTCACGTATTATGGCAGATGCAGAAGTTCGTCAACAGTTGGTTAACGCAGAATCTACAACAGAGTTTATTGAGTTTCTTCTTACCGCCGAAGAAAAATATCTTTAAGCTTTAATTTTCGGTTTTAAACAGCACATTGCTGCGTTATATCTTCCTCAGCGTACCAAGTGTACGCAGTCGTCGGATATGCCTTGCACTGCACTATTTAAAATCGAAAAATGTGTCGTGTAAATCGGTTGTTCGGTTCGCTTTGCGAACCATTACTTTTTTGGTTCATTTTTTTACTCGGTTCACTTTGTGAACCATTGCTTTATATGTCATTATTTTGCTTGGTTTGCAAGCCGTTGCGTTCTCTTAATTGATTTGATATTGGGATTGGGTTACTTCGCCGTTATCAATTGAGATGTAGTGGAGGGCGAAGAGCCAGTCTCCGTTTACGATGAATGAACCATCTTCTTGATGAGAGGCGTAAGGGGTGTGCAAGTGCCCTTGGATGAATACGTCTGCACTTTCTTCTTTAAGAATGGAACGAGCGGTTGTTTCATATTCATGCATGAGAGGCGCTGTGTCTTTTTGAGCGTATCTGCTTTTGTTACCAACGTATCGTGCAAGTGCCATGCCCCAGTCGGGGTGAAGTAGCTTAAAAAGAAAGTTATTAAGTGGGTTTCTGATAACTCTTTTTGCGATTCGGTATTTCCAGTCACTAGCCGAAAGGCCATCGCCATGCATAAAGCATATTTTTTTGTTTCCACTCCAGGTGAGATAGCGGTCAGAATGAACAGTTATTCCAAGATGGTTGGTGAAAAATTGACCAAGATTGAAGTCGTGGTTTCCGGCTATGTAATGAATGTCAGTCCCTGAATCGGAAAGTGATTGTAAGGTAGAGAGTACTCTAAAATGGTTTTTATTGATGTAGTCAGAATACTCCATCCAGAATTCAAAAAAGTCACCACCAATAACAAGTTGTGAGGCCGTCCCTTTGAGGCTTTGGAGAAAAGATATTAGTTGCTGTTCTCGTTCTGGTATTGTGCCGGGTTCATTGCATCCCAAATGAGCATCAGAGATGAAAAAGAGAGGCTTCATATTAGTAGGCGCCTTCACCTTTAAAAACAACCTTAAAGGTTTTGCCAATGAGTTTAAAATCTTCTTTAATGGACCCATGACGAATATATTGATTGTCGAGGCGCATCCACTCTTCGAAGCCAATATTACTTCTTCCTGACACCTGCCAATGACAGGTAAGTCCGGGCTTTACTGAAAGACGCATTTGGTGCCATGGGAGATACTCTTTTACTTCACGAGGTATTGGAGGACGAGGTCCTACAATAGACATCTCACCTTTGATAATGTTGATAAGTTGAGGAAGTTCATCAAGACTATACTTTCGTATAAAAGTTCCGATGGGAGTGACACGGGGGTCGTTTTTAATTTTAAAAACTGGACCGTCTGTTTCGTTGAGGCCTTTAGATTTTAACTCATTGAGTCGTGCTTCGGCATCGAGATACATAGATCTGAATTTGATCATGTAAAATGGCTTGCCATTGAGTCCGACCCGTTCTTGTCTGAAAAATACGGGTCCTTTATCAATAAATTTTATGATGGCAGATATTATAACAAACAAGGGTAAGAGAATCAGAAGCCCGCCCATAGCGCCAGAAAAATCAATAGAGCGTTTGACGAAATTAATAAATGAAAAGCTCCATTTGTTTACTTTAAGTTTAGAATAACTATATGCCTCAATGGTAAAGAGTCCTTCATTGATATAGTTAAATTTCTCCATTAGTTTTTCGGTGTTGGTATGTTTCTTACCTGACTGGCCACTAAAGTAGAATGCTTGGAAAAAAGGTTTCTTAGGCTCAAGTTTGGTGCGCACTTTATCGAGAAGACCGGCCTCTTCAATGTTGTGTAGTATCTGCTTTTTAATCTGTTGAATTTCTTTTACAGTCTTATTAAGAAGGATAATACTTAAGCCAGAGTTGTTGTGCATAAACCCTTTGATGTCAATAATCGAAGAGTAAGAAAATACGGTGAGTACAGCGATCTTCCATGCGGTTAATGTGTCATTAGCAATTTTCTCAAATCCAAAGAGGTCATATTGTTCTGTGGAAATTTGAATGAGAGTAAAGGGCATGTGAGAACGAGTACTCCGGAGGATCTCTTCTTTGAGCCGCATATCAAATAGTTCGGGAGAGTAGATAGTTGAGTTGCTATTCTCACCCTCGGTAATAATCTCTTTAATCTCTTCGAGCATAGTGCGTCGTTCAGTTCCTGGAATTAACCTATTTGTAACAAATATAGTGAAAAATTGAAATATTTGACCAATTGAGAACCTTATCTGTAGTGAATTGAAATATGTGAAACAAAATTTGTATTTTTGACTGAAACATTTATTGAGGCATCTATGAGCATTCGTGTTGGTATTATTGGGCTAGGTACTGTGGGTTCTGGAACCTATGAAATTCTCTCAAGTAAAAGGGATTCCTTTATCAAGAATCTTGGGGTAGATCTCGAAGTTACCTTAGTATGCGCTCGTGAAGATGCAGTTTTGGCCGGGTTTAGTGCAAAAGGAATTGCGACAACCAAAGATGCACTTGAACTTGTAAAAAGCCAAAATGTTGATATTGTTATAGAGCTCGCGGGTGGGTATGATCTTCCTAAAGAGTGGATTTTAACAGCACTCAAAAATAAGAAGCATGTTGTTACAGCAAATAAGGCTCTTATTGCGAAATATGGCGTTGAACTCTTTCCGGTAGCAGATGAAAATGGTGTTGCTCTAATGTTTGAAGCAGCAATCGGTGGTGGAATCCCTATCATTAAAGCGATGCAAGAGTCGTTGGTAGGAAATGAATACCAATCATTGAATTGTATCATAAATGGTACGTGTAACTATATCATGACCGAAATGACTCAAAGAGGTTCTGAGTATAAAAAGACCCTTAAAATAGCCCAAGAACTTGGCTATGCTGAAGCAGACCCGACTTTTGATGTAGAGGGAATCGATTCAGCTCATAAAACAGCTATCTTGGCTTCAATCTGTTCAAAAACCTTTGTTGATTTTGAAAAAATGCACATTTCGGGGATTAGTAACATAGAGCCTATTGATATTGATATCGCGAAAGAGATGGGATACTGCATTAAACTTCTGGGTACGGTGTGTCAAGGTGAAGAAGGAGTGGACGCTCGTGTACACCCTTGTTTGATCTCTAATGACCACCTTCTTGCTGGAGTGAATGGCGTATTGAATGCTGTCTATCTTGAGACTGATAATCTTGGGCCGACTCTTCAAACGGGTGCAGGCGCTGGTAAACTTCCAACAGCATCAGCAGTAGTTGGTGATGTGGTTGATATTGCACGTCAATTGACGGCTGGAAAAGCGAACCCTATTCCAATGGGGTATTACAGTCGTGACAATGAAGCCAAGTTGATCTCAATTGATGAGCTTGTCACCAAATTTTATTTGAGATTTACTGCAAACGATGAACCAGGAGTTCTTGCCTCGATCACTTCGGCACTCAGTGAGAAAAATATCTCAGTTGAATCGATTATTCAAAAACCTGTTTCTGAACATGATGCTGCGACTATTATTGTGGTAACTCATGAGTGTAAAGAGGCTGATATCAATGCTGCTGTTGCGAGCCTATCGAATCTAGAGGCCCCTCAAATAATCCGTTTCGCTTAATTTTTTCGGAAAGAGGCGTGCATCTACTGCGTTAATTGAAACTTGACGTACAAATGTACGCCGGCGTTCCAATTGCCTTGTATCTACATACCTCTTTCCGAAAAAATGAGTTCATTTTGTTGCTGGATGCACTTCGTGCATCGGCGTTTTTTGGAATGAGTTAAATGTTTTTTCGGCCGATGGTAGAGCAGATGGGGCAGGATTCTCGTTTGTGGCCGCGGGCCATGCAATACTCTCTGCCGTAGAAGATGATTTGGAGGTGGAGTTTGTTCCAGAGGGCTTCGGGGAAGAGTCGCTTGCAATCCTTTTCAGTCTGCTCCACATTTTTGCCATTAGAGAGTTTCCAGCGATAGGCTAGGCGTTGAATGTGGGTATCTACGGGGAATGCGGGGTAGCCAAACACTTGTGACATGACAACGGCTGCCGTTTTGTGGCCAACTCCTGGAAGGGCTTCGAGGTCTTCATAGGTGTCAGGTACTTCGCCCCCATGTTCATCAATTAAGATGTGAGAGAGATCATAAATTGCTTTTGATTTTCTTGGCGAAAGTCCACAAGGTCTAATGATTTTTTTGATATCTTCTACCGACTGTTTGGCCATTTTTTGTGGGGTATTGGCCATCTTGAAAAGTGCAGGCGTTACCGTGTTGACTCGCGCGTCGGTACATTGAGCAGAGAGCAGTACTGCAATAAGTAGGGTATACGCATCACTATGGTCAAGTGGAATGGGAGTCTCGGGGTAGAGCTCTTCGAGGGTATCAACTATGTACTGGACTGACTCTTTTTTATTCATACAGAGAAAGATAAGATATTTAGCCTCTGAAGGCCCTTGTCAAAAAGGGGGAGATCCATTTTTTACAACTTCGAGATAGTCAATTATAATGGTGCAAGTGAGGTGACGGCGTGTGTCATGGTATTATTCTTTAAATAGTGCCCCCTTCGGCAATCTGCTTTCAGCCTTTGCAGCCTTTTTTGCTATATTTCGGCTATACTTACAGAAATGGATACCTCATGGAACAGCTTGTTTTACACCCTTCCCGCCTCGTTGATGGCGAAGTGACGATTCCCGGTTCAAAAAGTCTTTCAAATAGAATTTTACTCCTCGCGGCTCTTGCTGAAGGTGAAACTTCTATTGTGAATCTTCTTTCAAGTGATGATATTAATCATATGCTTGGAGCTTTTAAGAAGTTGGGGATTACTGCAGAGCTTGGGAATACTTGTACAGTACAGGGGGGTGGTGGACCAGTATCGGTATCTGAGCCAGTCGAATTGTTTTTAGGAAATGCAGGTACTGCAATGCGCCCACTTGCTGCGGCACTTTGTCTCGGTCAGGGTGAGTTTATTCTTGATGGTGAGCCTCGTATGCGTGAGCGTCCTATTGGCGACCTGGTTGAGGCTCTAAGGCCACTTGGTGCAAATATTGAATATTTGGGTGATGAAGGGTATCCTCCACTTAAAATTAAAGCAAACGGCCTCAAAGGTGGAAAAACATCAGTAAAGGGTGGAATCTCTTCTCAGTTTTTAACTGCACTTCTTATGGCTGCTCCGTATGCTGAAAATGATATTGAAATTACTGTAGAAGGTGAACTTGTTTCTAAGCCGTATATTGATATAACCACTCATGTTATGAAAACATTTGGTGTTGAGGTGGTGAATAATAATTATCAGAGTTTTGTCGTGAAAGCAGGCCAAAAATATTGTGCTCCTGAAAAAGAGGTCTTTGTTGAGGGTGATGCGTCGTCAGCATCGTATTTTCTAGCAGCAGGAGCTATTGCTGGAGGTACGGTAAAAGTACATGGCTGTGGCACTGAAAGTGTACAAGGTGATGCGAAATTTGCTGATGTACTTGAAGCGATGGGGGCAAAGATCACTTGGGGCCCTACTTGGATTCAGGTAGAAAAAGGTGATTTAACAGCGGTAGATATGGATATGAATCACATTCCTGATGCTGCAATGACCATTGCCACTACAGCTCTTTTTGCGAAAGGGACTACAGTAATTCGAAATATTTATAACTGGCGGGTTAAAGAGACTGATCGGTTGTATGCTATGGCGACTGAACTCAGAAAATTAGGAGCGACTGTTGTAGAGGGAGAAGATTTTATTGAAGTGACCCCCCCAGATAAATTAACTCCTGCGGCTATTGACACCTATGATGATCACCGCATAGCGATGTGCTTCTCTCTTGCATCTTTGAATAAAGGGTGGTATGATGTAGATATTACCATCAATGACCCTAAAGTGACCTCCAAGACTTTCCCAACCTATTTTGATGAGTTAGCTAAACTGATTAAAGAGTAAGAGTGCCCATGGTACCCATTCATATATATTCACTGTTCGTAGTGATTTTCTTAGTGTTATCAGGAGTATTCACACCGGTGATTGCAGGTCCTGTAGTTTCTGATCATACCAAGACACTTGAGGAAAAGTTAGATGCAGTACTGAAACTTTATAAGAATGATGGAAAATTGGGGCTCTCAATTTATTCACCACAAAAAAATAAGGTACTTCACGGTATTAATGCTGACTCGCTTTTTAGACCTGCATCAACATTGAAGTTATTGGTCACCTCAACTGCCCTTCATAAGTTGGGCACTGAGTATCAGCCAACTACAGACTTAGCATTGAATGGTGTCCAAGAAGGGGCAACCTTTTGGGGATGGGCAACCATTACCGGTGGGGGAGATCCCAATATTTCAGCTCGGTATTTTGGTAAGCCACTGATAGCATTTACCCCTTGGATTGACTCTCTCAAGGCATTAGGTATTGATACCATTCGCGGGAATCTCACCTTTGATCACAGTTATTATCCTGATCCGTTTAGACCGACAACCTGGAAAGAGGATTTTTTTCTTAATTGGTATGGTGCAGAAATTGCAGCACTCACATTTAATGACAACTGTGTCGATATAACGGTTACTCCATCAGCGATTGGTAATGAGGTTGCAGTAGGTCAGTCGCCCGAAATAGGATTTCTTAAGGTGATTAATAAAGCCAAAACTGTTAGGGGGAATCGTCAACGATTGGTGTATCATTTAGGTGCAGATGATAATAATCTTACTATAAATGGTTCAATAGGTATACACTCTGGAGAGTGGAAACTCTCTGTTCCGGTAAAAAATCCCCCCTTATTTTTTGAAGCGTCACTTCGCTCTGCACTTACAATGGCAGGTATAACTATTATTGACGGGACTCCTGATGAAGCTCCTGGTGGAGCAGTGAGTCGCATTGTGACATGGCCTCTTACTACTGCCCCACTTCTTAGTTTGTTGGATGAGATTAACCAACGTTCACAAAACCTTCATGCTGAAATGCTTCTCAGAAATCTTGGCGGTCACTTTTATGGATCGGGATCTTTAGAGAATGGTATTCGAGTAGAACAGGAGTTTTTACAAAGCATCGGTATTGACTCTACCCAGTTTCATCTTCTGGATGGGAGTGGGCTTTCGTACGGAAACCGAATCTCACCAAAGGCGATGACCAGTGTGCTCACCTCAATGCTGAGGCATCCTCAATCTGAACTCTTTTATCGGTCTCTTGCAATACCTGGAATAAGTGGTGTGTCGGGCAAAAGGCTCCCCAGTTTAAAGTATAAGAGTCGTGTTCGGTTTAAAACTGGTTTTGTTAATTATACACAAGGGCTTGTGGGGTATATACAAACCCCTACTTATGACACCTTAGCTGTAGCGCTTTATTTAAATGAATATCGTATCGATGATTATGATGCTCAAAAATTGATGGATAGTCTCTGGTGTGAGATAACTAATCATTTTAATCAAGAACAGGAGAGCGTGCTGAAGGCACGAAAGTTGTGGTACCCCATAAAAGATACTCTGTATCAAAATCGGCTTATGGCATTTAGCAAGCGGCTCATGGGTGAGCCCTACAAGCTTGGCCCAACTGGTGAAGGAGTCCATGGGTTAGTTGAAAATAAACCACTCATCAACATGTTTAAATTTGATTGTGTGACCTATATTGAGAGCGTTATGGCTCTTGCCCGTGCTACCTCACCTGATTCTATACTTTCTGAGCTGAGCAATATTCGGTATAAAGAGGGGCAGGTCTATTACTCAATGCGTAAACACTATTTTATTGAAGATTGGATAGGGGCAAGCCCCGACTTAGTAGAGATCCTTCGGCTGCAAGGGGACTCTGTTGGGGTGCGTGAAATGGATAAAAAGGGTTTTTACGGAAGTAAGGGTTGGGAGTATAAATTTGACAACCCTCAAGTAACTTTGAATGTACTCCCCATTGATTTAGCCATTGAACGCTATGCAGTAAAATATCAGGATGAGAGTCGTATATTGGGTGTCGGTTTGGTAGGGAAATATCCAAAAATATGGGTAACTCATACGGGATTTCTACTTTTCAATCCAGGAGAGGCTCCGACCTTTCGGCATGCAAGCTTTAAACATAAAAAGGTTGAAGAAGTTCCTTTTTCAGAATATCTTAAAAGTAGACTGGGGTCAATTATTGGTATCGTGCTCTTTGAATTTAAAGAGCCGGGAGGTAGACAATGAGAATAATGATAATAGTTGCACTGGTAAGTGTATCACTTTGGTCTTTTAATCCAGAGGAGTTCTGTTCGGGAATCTATAATTGTCTCGCTATTCAATCAGCTGAATGTAGTGACTCTCTTATTGTTAAAAATGAAGACATTGAATATGACTCAACCTTTTGTAGTATCTATCAAGAAGCTCAGTCTCGGGGACTTCAGCCTGATAGGCCAGAGACACGAGAGCTTTATTCAAATTTAGGCATTGAGCATAGAGTGACCTATGTAGTAGAAGGTGATCTCCCTATTTCAAAAAAGATGCTCGATTTTTTATTAGGTGATATTCCTCATACTGCACTGCTGATTAACGCCTATCAAGAGACAGAGTATGAGGCTGGGTACACTACTCTTGATCATAAAACCTTTCATGGCACTAATGGTGGATCATTAAAAGGGACAATTAGTGAGCTTGCAGACAATCCGAGTAAGAGAGAGATTACCTATTTTGGGTATGGTGTAACAGAGGTACTTTTTTGGTCGCTTCGTGGAACGGTACTCTTTTTCTTTGAATTTCAAGAGACAGCAGAAAAAGAAGTTCATTATGCATTAACGGTTACGGTGTTTAATCGAAGCTCCATCATTAATGGAATTATGGATTTGGGCATGTTCCGATCGGTTGTCCATTCAAAAATTGAAAAAATTATTAATCATATTAAAGAATCAGCTCATGAGTATGCTATGGGTAATTCTGAGCCTATTGATGAGTATGAAAAACTGAAAACAGAGCTTGCTCAAGAATTTTTACGAAAACTACGTATGGTCGACGATACTGTTGTGGTCCTTCGTGAGGCTGTGCCACCAAAGGTAGATGATGGTGATAGCTTTATCGTAGAGACTGTAGATCAAATGGTGCCGAGTCACACTCACATAGAGAACCCCTCTGATACGAGTGTGCCAGTAGCTGCACCCAGATAAGGAATAGAATGAATAGTTATGATTTAGATAAAGAAGCACTTCTTAAAGAGTATGGGGATAAACTGACTGAACGTCGTATTACTCTTCTCAATCAAGCGCTTCAGCAAAGAACCCGCCACTTTACCTTAGTCCTCGAAGATCTTTTCGATCCCCATAATATTAGTGCACTCATTCGTACCTCAGAAGTGTATGGACTACAGGATGTGCATGTGATTGAAGAAGAGAATCCTTACCGTATTAGTAAGTCAGTACTTAAAGGGTCGTTTAAGTGGCTCAATCTCTATAAGTATAAACAGAGAACACGGTGTATGGAAAGTTTGAGGGCCAAGGGGTATCAGATAGCCGTGGCATCAACTAATACCGATAAAACAATAGATCAACTTGATTTATCGGTACCAACAGCTTTTTATATGGGTGCAGAGTTTAGAGGGAATCATCCCGAGACTCTCGAAGAAGCAGACGTCCATTTTATACTGCCTCAATATGGTCTAACCGAGTCGATGAATGTATCGGTTGCAGGTGGAGTGCTTATGACATACCTAGATGTGTATCTACGTCAAGAAGAACGAAGAGCGCAGTATGGCTTGAGTGAAGAGGAGAAAAAAGAACTTCAGTTTGATTGGTATGAACGGTGTTGTTTTGGAATTGAGCGAAACTCACCTCTCACTCAAGTTGAGTAGTACTCTTTTGAAGTATTGAGAAGCTAAGATACTTTACTGAGCTCGTATTAGAAAAGGGCGATGAGTCTTCTCAATACTGTGCAGTAATTATTTTTATTATTACATTATATCGGAATTTATTAAGAACTATTATTGGGTTCACCAAAAATACGCGATTTTTTTGTCTTATGTATGGTGTGCCACTTATTGGAGAATACTATGATTAATCATATTGTGATGTGGAAAATGGGTGCATCTGAGAGTGCTTCGAAAGAGGAAAATATCCAGATAGCAGCAAAAATGTTGAATGAGCTTCCTTTTGTCATTAGTGAGATACAAAAGTTTGAGGTTGGCGTAAATTGGTGTGATGAATCGACGGCATTTGATCTTGTATTGTATTCTGTCTTTGAATCACAAGAGAGTATGCATACCTATAAGGTGCATTCAGAGCATCAGAAAGTTGTGGAATTTATGAAGACAGTTGTTACTGAACGTGCTGTGGTAGATTATTAAGTTTGAGTTATACATCTTCATTGATGGTGATATCGAAAAAAAAGTGTAGGAGTAATATGAGTGTAAGTATTGAACAATTAATGAGTGAATCTGGTGTAACTTTTGGAACTTCAGGCGCGCGCGGGCTCGTCTCTGCAATGACTGATTCGGTTTGTTATGCCTATACTCGAGCTTTTTTACAGCACCTTTCAGATGAAGGAACTCTTGTAGTTGGTGCGGGGGTCGCAATCGCAGGTGATTATCGGCCGAGTAGTGAACGGATAATGACTGCTGTTGCACGTGCGGCTGAGGATGGTGGCTACACTGCAATAAATTGTGGGCCTATTCCTTCTCCAGCAGTGGCTCTCTATGGTATTGATAGTGGTATTCCTGCTATTATGGTCACGGGAAGTCATATTCCGGATGATAGAAATGGCATTAAGTTTAATAAGTCGACTGGCGAGATCAATAAAGGTGATGAAACTGGTATTAAAAGCCAGAGTGTCGAGATACCTGATGGGCTCTTTGATAATGCGGGAATGTTTATTGATACTGTTTCATTACCCGCTCAAACAATAGAAGCTGATGAGCGCTATATTGCACGATACGTTGATTATTTTGGTTCAAGTGCTCTTGCGGGTAAAACAGTTGGCCTTTATGAGCATTCTACGGTTGGTCGTGAAGAAATGTACCAAGTCTTAAGTGCACTGGGTGCAGATGTCATAAAGCTTGGGTATTCAGATACCTTTATACCGGTAGATACAGAGGCAATTCGCCCCGAAGATTGTGCCCTCGCCAAACAGTGGGCAGGCGAGCACTGTCTTGATGCAATTGCATCGGCTGATGGAGATTGTGATAGACCACTCTTGAGTGATGAACGTGGTGTTTGGTTTCGTGGCGATGTATTAGGAGTACTGTGTGCTGAGTATTTAGGTGCAGATGCAGCAGCAACTCCAGTGAGCTGTAATACGGTAGCCGAAAAATCAGGTATTTTCAAAAAGGTTATGAGGACTCGCATTGGCTCGCCATTTGTTATTGCAGGGATGGAGCAGTTAGAATCTGAAGCATTTCAATCAATTATTGGCTATGAGGCAAACGGCGGTTTTTTAACCTATTCACCTTTTCAGTCTGGTGATAAAGAGCTTAAGGCTCTGCCAACACGTGATGCTTTGTTGCCCATAATTGCGACTCTATTACTATCAATTCAAAAAGAGACACGACTCAGTCAATTGGCAGGGGAATACCCAAGTAGATTTACTGCAAGTGATCGCTTAAAAGAGTTCCCTGTTGAAAAGAGTCGCTCGATTTTAGAGCGTTTTAATACTGGTTCATTTGAGTCAGATGCAGCGGCAATCGAGGAATTACTTAAGGATGAGTGTGGAACAGTCGATAGCATTGATAGAACAGATGGTGTACGGATAACCTTTCACAATCAAGAAATTGTTCATTTGAGACCTTCGGGCAATGCTCCAGAATTTAGGTGTTATGCAGAAGCAGAAAGTGATAACCGGGCAGTAGAATTGACACAAAAATGCCTAAAGAAGCTAAAAAAAGGTTAATCTCAGCTGAGATTATGTAGATTAAAGGTCATGCCCATGAGTAGGTGGGCGATCAATCCAGGGGATCGTACAGTTGGATATGGATAAGATGAAACGGGGACGTTATTTTGATAGTGGTGAGTCGAGACCTGTAGAAGAAGAGGTCAGGCCTAAAGGTCGTTCCCGAAAACAATTGGAACAAGAGAATGCTGAGCGCAAAAAACAAGAGCAGCTACAGCGGCAAAAAGATCGAATGAAGCGAGAAATTCGACGTGAGCACCTCAACGGTCATGAAGAGGTGGATTATGATATTAAAGAACAGTGGGACCAAGAGAGTAAAATTGCGGTTTATGCTATCTTTGGTTTGAAAACTCTGCTTATTTCATTTGTAATTTTTGAAATATATCATATGATCGTTTTCAAAAAATTCATGTTATTCTAATACTCTTTATTTTTCAAATATACCGAGAAGTGCATCATAAAAAGCTCGATCAGCCTTTTGGGGTGAAACATACTGAATATAGCCATCAGCTTTATTGTACAGTTCCATTATAGGGCCGTGTGAATACCCTTTCTCGATGAGGAATTCGGTAAGGGGAGGGTAGACTTTTAGAATGCCAAAGAGTATGGATAGGTCTGATTTGTAGGGAAATTGAGCAATAACACTAGGGACTGGCTTGTAGTCTGCGAGGTCAAATGATTCAGCAAGAGTCGTGATTTCCAAAGAGTCAGTAACTGGAACAACACAACCAACGAGACTTCTAAGCTCAGATTCTTCTACCTCTTGGGGGTTATCCCAGTAAATGCCAAATTTCGTAGTACATCCAAAGTTGTGAGATGAGAGTTTTGTTGCGATGGTAAGAATTTTATCGCCCACAGTACTATAGCTACCTTTGTGCTTTTCATAGGCGAGAATATACCGTTTATTCTCTTGTTCTACGAATGTAACAGGGTCAAAGAGGTTGAAGTAATTAAGGATGATGCCGAGTAAGACCACTATGAGGAGAAGGGTTGATAGGATATATTTCATTTTGGTTCCTTATGTGGTGTTAATAGGTTATTTCAAATGACTGAAAGTGTTCTATAGGTGCTTGCTCTGTGATCGCTACTGATTCTACTATTGCTGCTGGAGGCCCATGTTGACACCACTCATAGAGCGAGGTCAATTGCTCAGTTGTCCCACGGGCGACAATTGAAACGGAACCATCAGGATTGTTTTTTACCCAGCCAGTGAGAGTGAGCTGAGTAGCCTTTTGGTGTGTTGCATACCGGTAACTGACACCTTGGACTTTACCAGTAACTTTTATAGCATACTGTCTGATTACACTCTCTTGTTGTGATGGGGCCATAATCGTAGAGAGACCGTTCTTAATTTTCTATTTTGTAATAATAAAAACCCCATTGGGATTTGGCGAGATACACGGTGAAAAAAGTAAAAGTTACCTTTGAGGAATATTATAGTAGAGAACTTGGTGATCGGTGGCCAAATCTCAGGGCAGCGCTATTGGAGGAGAAAAGCTATTTTGAGCTCAAAGAGGGGCTCACGCAAAGTTACTTTTTAGATCCTGCATCAGTCCGAGCAGCATCGGCGCTCACTATTTCCGAAGGAGACATGATCCTGGACCTTTGTGCGGCTCCTGGGGGAAAATCGTTGGTAATTGCATCGACACTTCCTGCTAGAGCTCATTTAAAGGCAAATGAAAAATCTCCAGCGCGTCGTCAACGACTGATTAAAGTCCTCGATGAGCATCTTACAGAAGGGGTACGTTCTCACGCTGAAGTGACGGGGTATGATGCAACAACGTGGGGGCTATTTGAAAAAGAAGTTTATGATAAAATTCTTCTTGATGCTCCCTGCTCATCTGAAGCACATGTTATCCAATCGCCAAAACATCTTAATGAGTGGACGCCATCACGAGTAAAGCGACTATCACAACAGCAGTTTGCCATGGTTGCCAGTGCACTCGATGCGTTAAAAACCGGAGGTGAGATGATTTATAGTACCTGTGCTCTTGCGGATGCAGAAAATGATGGAGTGATAGAGAAGCTCCATAAAAAGCGTGCAGGTAAATTTGAGATACTTCCGGTAGAAGAAGAAATTGGAGAGCCGACAACGTATGGGTGGAAAATGTGGCCTGATAGGCATCCTGGTGTAGGGCCAATTTACTATTGCAAAATCAAAAAAATCATTTCATAAGCAAGATACTACGAAAAGGGGTTCAATATCCTTTGGGTACGTAGTAGGTGCATGAGTGCGGTAATGGTATATACTCCTATAAAACTAAGGAGTGACAGTGCCAAAGCGTAACAGAAAAAGAGTGTGAGAGGAGCAACGGTCTTTTGGAAAAAGAGGGCACTCACATTTTGAGAAAACCCAGCAGCAGCCCCAATACTATTGAGAACGAGCAAGGTAATACTGATCGCTAAAAATCCAGAAAACATCCCTTTAATATCCGGTGGGCTGAGTTCCATATGACTTGATATACTTATAGAGAGATAGATGAAGAGCCAGGTGGATGGTTCTCTGAATTGAAAGAGTGATATAAGGTGATGGGTCGCAGTGAATAGTGCTGAGTAGAGGGAGTTACAGGCATTTTGTATTGAGGAGAGATCAATTACTGATGGCACAAAGTCATTGAATGATGTGTCAAAAAAGGTGAGGGTTAATACCCAGAGCAGTGTAGAGCCAAGTAATAGCGGCCCGATACTGATGAAGAAATTTCCTATAAGGTGATAAGGGTTGTTAGGGTTGTATTGGTGTTCAATCGATCCAAGTTCAAATGTTTTTGGGTTAAAAAAGCTCGCACTGGTTATGGTATGGCCAAAAGGGATACAAAAAATAAGGTGCCCAATTTCGTGAACGGGCACTCCTATCATACCAGTGATATACGAGTCAACCTTTTCAAGGCCGCTATTTCTGAGGCAAGCCCTCGTCCAACGAGAAAGTAAATAGAGCAACAGGCCGAAGCTGAGAAGGGGAACAAATATAAACCCAATATCACGTATGGTATTTAAAACACTTGTTGTAACTATTTCAATTATGGTATTCACTATAATTCCGGTTTTGTACAGACAATATGAATATATCGCCCGAGTGATGCAAAGGGTTCTTTACGACAAAAATCCTCTTCCACAGCACAAAATGTATCAAGATCTTCGTGGGATACCGGAGCATGGAGGTAGTCGTTAAAGATGCGGATACCGCACTTGCTTTCTATGGTGTATCCCCATTCTGTAAGCCAAGAATACACTTCGTTTTGGTCGAGCGGGTTGCCCGGAGTGAAGCTTTTAGACTTACCAAATTGGAAAGAGCCGTCATCTCTATAGAAATTGCCCTTGAGGACGGTTTTCATTATAGCTGAGTTACGGTTATAGAACATGAGTGAGAGTTGCCCACCAGGGGCAAGAAGGGTTAACAGCTCACTGAGAGTCTCTTTTGGCTGTTCGAGCCACTCTAATACCGCATGAAAAAGAATCATAGGGTATTGAGGGCCAGAATAGGTAGCGGTATATTCTTGTATAGTGCTATGAATAGGGGTAATGCGTGAGCCGTGGGAAACTGCGCTACACTCTTCTTTGGCGAGGGTGAGCATGTCTTGAGATGGCTCAACAAGGTCAATAGAAAAGCCCCGTTCAGCACAGCGAAGAGCGGTTCTACCAAAGCCTCCTCCTGCATCTAATATTGGGGCCTTTGATGATTTTGTTTTACTCAATAATAAGAGGTTGGTTTGCATGTCATTCCAGAGTATGTATTGCCGAATATACCCTTTATTTGAGTCATAGATGTTACGCCTAAATTTTTCTGCTTTTCCATCGAAAATGGTATCTTTAGATTGCATAAGAGACACTTTATTATTTTGATTTATGAGTGCTTAAGTATTGATATAGTGTAAATGTACTTTTTTACAATTGAGGTGTCTTTTATTGTGAAGAGTTGTATAATTGCACTAAGAACCAAAGACTCAAAATGATAGAGAAAATTAAGCATTTTTTCCGCTGGCTTGCGGAGGTCAAAACAGAGGATCCACTTCAGGCTCCTCGTGATTCCGCCATTAATGTACTCATAATCTTTTTTTTAGGGGCAACAGTAATCCTTCAGTTCTTGTTGGGTTATGAGGTATTTGTATTAGGTAAAGAGAATCCCGGTTTTTGGGTCAATATGTTCACTTTATCACTCTATATTCTCTATTTCGTGCTCTACAAAAAAGGATATCGGCGAACATCTTTTACATTAATACTCATCTATTTTATTGTAATAATGATTGACTCTGAGTTTACCTATGGCAATCTTTTTAATGCCTTTTTTGCTTATTTAGTTATTGCACTTGCTGGATTGTTTTTTAATATACGAGTCTCCTTTGGGATACTCTGTCTCTATTTAGGAACTATTGTACTTACAAGACATTTAGAATCAACTGGAAGTATTCCACCTTTTAAAAAGGTGACTGGGCATGAACTTATATTATGGTCGGCCATGATTGCAAGTGCAATACTCGTGATGATTCAAAGTGGCCTCTATACCCATAATATGCGCATTGCGATTCAAAACGAATTGGCTCGTAAAAAAGAGCTTGAACAACAGAGAGAAAATCTGGAAAAAATGGTAATGGAGCGGACAAAACATCTGTTAGAGTCCAATGGTCAGCTAGAAGAGAGCCGCAATGAGATTGAACGACTGCACGAGCGACTTAAAAATGAATATAAGGAGCAGCATTCTGAGCTTGAAGAGGTAAAGGAGAAGGCTGGAAAAGTTGATCTCATTAGTGGAATGAATGAGATTACTTCATCAACCCTTCATAATGTCAAAAATATTATTAATAGTATAAATCTATCTATTGAACAGGCAAAGAAAATTGAAGAAGGTGATGCTGTGCAAGCCCTCTACAAAGCAACTGATATGCTGCGTACAAATATTAACTCTATTGAAGATTTTATCGTACATGATTCTCGTGGCAAAAAGCTTATGGAGTACTATCTTGCAATCGAGGAGATGTTTGAGGAAGAGATTGAGTATCATAAACGGAGTGTCGATAATCTTATTAAAAAGGTTGACTCTATGAATAGCATTATTACCACACAACAAGTCTATTCAGGGGTAAAAGAAAATGATTTGGTTTCTATTGAAGGGGTCGTTGATGATGCGCTTCAAATATTAGCTACGTCTCTTGAGGCAATAAAAATATCAGTGAATAAACAATTTGGCGCAGTACCAAAAATTGAAATTCATAAAGTAAAACTGGTTCATGTATTGGTTAATCTCATTAAGAATGCAATTGAAGCAATTTTTGAGGCAGAGGAAGGATTCGGAACTATAACTATTTCAACTGAAAAGATTGATGATTCTATTGTGCTTAAAATATCTGATAATGGCCCGGGCATATTAGAGAGTGATCAAAGTAACCTTTTTGAATCAGGTTTTTCTACCAAAAGTGATGGCCATGGATTTGGACTGAGTTCAAGTAAACGGTATCTTGAAGAGATGGGAGCGCGCATTAGTGTTGAAAGTACGCCTCAATTAGGTACAACGTTTCGTATCTTTTTTTCACCAACTATTTCAGATGAATTAGTTGGGTAGATGGTGCCCTCATTATCAATCAGATTGTTTTTTTAAGAGTGCCGCGTAGGCGGTATTTGTTGTTCTTAAGCGTCGGCTAATATTGCGGGCACAGTTCATGATCATCATTAAATAGGTATCGACAGAAGACTGTTTTACAGAAATGATGTCTTTGTTGCAGAGTGAGACAGTAGTGACGTCGGTATCTGTAGTAATAGTAGCAGATCGAGGCATGATATCGATAAGATGCATTTCACCAAAACTTTCACCTTCATGAAGCACAGCAATTTTCTCGCCATCGACATATACTGAGACAGAGCCCTCAATAATCATATAGACCCGTTCACTTCTGTCGCCCTGGGTGACAATGTCGTGCCCTAGATGAAAAGTCTCTTCGGTAAGAACATTGTGAATGATCTCCATTTGGTCGACTCTGAGGCCTCCAAAGAGTGAGTAATTTTTTAGGTTGGTAACATCAATCATCGAAATCTTTCCCGTTAAGCTATTCCTTTTAAAAGAATATACTAATTCCAACGAGTCACATTTAGAAAAAAGTAAGGGTGATATGATCAGTGGCGGTTATAAAAATTCAATGATATCTGAAGGCTTACACGCAAACTTAGTGCAGCCTGCAGATTTGAGTTCATCAAGAGTGCCATAGCCCCAGGTGACTCCAATGGGTACGACGCCATTTTCTATAGCTCCGGTAATATCGTGGCTTCGGTCTCCGACCATTACTGTTTCTAAGGGGTCAATGCTCTCTTTTCGAAGGATGTGGGCAAGGAGCTCGGTTTTGTTACTCAGACTGTTGTCGAGGTTACTTCCATAGACGTTGTTGAAATAGATGGTACAGTCAAAATGTTCAATAATTTGTCTTGCGAATACCTGTGGTTTAGAGGTTGCAATATAAAGTGCACCGGTGCCATTCAGGCGCATGAGTAGACTAAGAATACCATCGTAGAGTTTATTTTCGAATTTACCTACATCGGCAAATCGCTCTCGGTAGGCGGTAATACAGCGTTCAATTTCGACACTATCTTTTGTTGCAAGTAATGTCTCAAAGATTACAGGGAGTGGGGGGCCAATGAGTTCTTTAAGAGTTGCTGTATCGGGTATCGGGTGTTCGCATTTTTCAAGTGCGTGCTTAAGGCACTTGATGATTCCCTCTTGAGAATCAGTTATGGTGCCGTCGAGATCAAAGAGAATATTTTTAATAGCCATAGATGCCTGCTAGTAGAGAATAAAACATGTATAGAATGAAATGTAATATATAATGAATAGTAAAAACCACCTTGTTAGAGGATTTTTGCCAAGATGGTACGTGATCATTGCTATGGGTATGCTTCTAAGAGAAGACCTTTAATGGTTTGATAATCTGTTTTACCAGTGCCCAAGACAGGAATAAATTCGACAACAAGCACCTTTTTAATATTGTAGAGTGTCGGGAGGCCTTCACTTCTAAGAAGATCATTAATATACTCACGAGCAAGGTCCTCTGTGGTTAGCAATACAATCTCTTGATATTCATCGGGGCCGATAACATCAATTGCTATCGCAGGGCCCTCATCGGTTCCTGGGTAGTGTTGTTGAAGTGCCGCTTCAATTGCAGGAAGTGAGACCATTTCACCAGCGAGTTTAATAAATCGTTTGAGTCGCCCCTTAAAAGTAAGGAGACCATCGGAGCCTTCTGATACGAGATCACCAGTATTATAATAGATCTCGCCTTTATACTCAATAAAAGGGGATACACCGTCAAAGTTAAGGTACCCATTAAAAATACTGGTACCTTTTACAATGAGAAGACCTTCCTGACCTGGGGCAACTTCTACATGGGTTTCATGGTGAATAATATGGTAGGTGAGAGAAGGCATAACATACCCAATTGAGCCGGGTACTGATGCTTCTACTTTATTAGCACTGACTACAGGTGAGCACTCGGTGATACCATAGCCTTCGATTATTACGGCTTTGGGGCAAAGTTCACTAAATTTTTCGTAGACATAGTCTGGGCATTTTTCGGCACCAACAACAGCAAGGCGCGTTGTTTTAAGCCCTTCGTCTGTTGTAGACCGAAGAATCCCATTGAGAAATGTAGGGGTGCCAAAAAGAACTGTTGGCTTATACGCTTGGATGATGGTTGCAAGAAGGGCCCCTTCTGTGGGGTTTGCATGGTAAACCGTCTTCATGTTGGTCACGAGAGGCAGCACGACCCCTATAGCGATTCCAAATGAATGGAATGGAGGGAGCATACTCAATAGGGAGTCATCTTTGCGTAGGTCGATAATTTTGGTGTAATCTCGGTAGTTAGCAATTAGGTTTGCATGGGTAAGGGGGACGGCTTTGGGTTTTGACTCTGAACCACTAGTAAAGAGTACAACAGCGGTATCATTTTCAGTGGGTGTAAAAAAGGATTTTAAGTTGAATCGTGCATTAATAAGAGCTGATATTTTTTGAACAATCCCAACCTTACTGATGAGGTCCTCGAGTATAAACCATTCACAGGAGAGTTGTTCTTGCTTAAACCCTTGGGTTTTTATTTTGTCGAGGAGCTTTTTAGCGGTGATAATCGTGCGGGTGTCGGTGTTCAAAAGACCGTGTTGAATATTGACCTCTCCAGAGGTCCAATTTATCATAATAGGGACTTTGCCAGCGGCAAGTACTGCGAAATAGAGTACAGTGGCAGTAACTGATGCAGGGAGCATTATGGCGACTTGTTTTTCTGGAATTGCTTCTATAAATGGTTTTAAAACCATCATTGAAACAAGAATGTCATTATAGGTTCTATTGCCACTGGTTTGATCGGCAATGATCACTTTCTTAGGATTACGCTTTGCTTGTGCGAGAAAGAGCTCAAGGATTGTAGAGCCGGCGAGTGGTTCAATTCTACCGGTTGGCATGGTCTCAAACCATTGTTTATGAATGAGGTTTCTATTAATTGCAGTACTATCGAGTGAGACTCCTGTTGCTGCGAGTACGAGCGAACCAACACTCTGCAAACTCTCAATAGAACTAATAGAGGTTGTATACTCTGATTCGAGCCAGGTAACCAGTTCGACCATACCGAGGCTATCGATACCGAGATCTTTATTAAGTGAATGGTTGATAGTAACTTTGGAGCGGCCAGTCATATCTTTGACTTTATCTATGATAGCATTTTTAATAGTGTCGGGGATATTGTCGAGATCTGTCGACTGAACACTATTTTTGGGTTCCGGCTTAACTACAGCGTGATACCCTTGCCACCAAAAGTAGGGTTTATAGGTGTTGGGAACAATACGCTTGTTGTAGAATTTGGAAAGGTAGGCGTAGATAGCAGTGCGCCCTTTGTCGAGAGGTATGTCATCAGGCTGTTCAAAGGTGATGGATACTGAACGTTTGGGCATGAAAAACCCAAGATTGCAGATAATGGCTAAGAGGTTGCGCTTCCAATAGGTGAAAAGGCCTGGAGGGTGCCCCCCTGCCCAACTGAAACTACTCCCCCAGAGACCGTCTGTTTTTACCAGTACAATATTAACATCAGGAACTTCTGCAAGAATACGTGAAAGGCTACTTTTGCCACTTAAGTCTTCATGAGTACTTCGGTAGAGCTGACCTGAAGGGTAAAGGAGAACATTTTCACCTTCTTTCAGGCAGGTGTTTACTCGGTTCATGCTCTCTATAACCGAATCTCTGACACTTATCCCGCTCTTTTTTATGTCGGGAATAGGAATGAGATTAAACTCTTTAATGATGTTTCCCACGATAGGAATATCAATTTGACTCTCATCGGCAAGAGCATGTGGTTTAAATTTTTTGAAAAGTATCGATTGCATCAAGACTGGGTCGATCAGAGCTGGGTGATTGGGGAGAAAGAGAAACCCTTTATCACTTTTTTTGGTCAGGGTGTCGAGACCCGATAAAGTGACTCTGTATCGGAGGCGTAAAACAGTGTTCGTTACGAAATAGAGAAGAGAAGCGATCATACGATAAATCCATGGTATTTTGATGAAATATACAATAAAATTGAAGAAGAGAGGGAGGTATGCTGCTTCCTTATTTAGGGTGGATAGACTATGAAACGAGAAATTATGCTTCAGCAATTGCGCGAGCAATGTAAAACCCCTTTTGATGTTATTGTTATTGGGGGTGGAGCCAGTGGGTTGGGTACGGCCGTTGATGCTGCGAGTAGAGGATATAATACCCTTGTAATTGAGCAAAGCGACTTTGCTAAGGGTACTTCGAGTCGTTCAACAAAACTGGTACACGGTGGTGTGCGCTATTTAGCTCAAGGTGATATTTCTCTGGTTCTCGAAGCGCTTCGCGAGCGTGGTATTCTTCTTAAAAACGCCCCCCATTTAGTGACCGATCAATCGTTTATCATACCCAACTACACCTGGTGGGATGGTCCCTTTTATACCGTTGGCATGAAGGTATACGATACTATGGCAGGTAAATTGGGCCTGGGCCCTTCAGTTCATGTTTCTAAAGAAAAAGTGCTTGAGCATATCCCCAACTTAAAAGAAGAAGGACTTCAGGGCGGGGTGCGATACTATGACGGTCAATTTGATGATGCACGCCTTGCAGTAAACCTTGCTCAAACTGCAGTAGACTATGGAGCACTTGCACTCAATTATATGAAAGTGGTTGAGTTGACTAAAGATGAGATGGGAATGGTGATAGGGGTTGTGTTAGAAGATACTCTTACGGGTGATCAGCATAGTGTGCTGGCCCGCTCGGTAGTCAATGCAACGGGAGTATTTGCTGATACCATTTTACAGATGGATGACCCTACTGCAAAAACTACAATAAAACCATCCCAAGGAGTGCACGTGGTACTGGATCGCTCTTTTCTAAAAGGGAGTGATGCTATAATGATTCCAAAAACCAGTGATGGTCGAGTGCTGTTTGCGGTGCCATGGAAAAATCGTGTGGTTGTTGGAACCACAGATACTGAGCTCGATACCATTTCATTAGAACCAAGGGCTCTCGAGGAAGAGGTCTCGTTTATTCTCGACACTGCCGCAGAGTATTTGGTTAAAGCACCCAATCGCTCAGATGTACTCAGTGTTTTTGCTGGTCTTCGACCGCTTGCTGCGCCCGAAGAGGATGGTGGGGCGACAAAAGAAATATCACGAGGGCACAAAATTTTTGTTTCTCTCTCTGGATTAGTTTCGGTAACGGGAGGCAAGTGGACAACCTATCGCAAAATGGCTCAAGATGCTGTGGATAAAGCGGTGCTTGTTGGTGGCCTTCATGAGAAGCCGTGTCTTACCGAGAGTTTAAGCATTCATGGATATCGGCAGCAGTTTGATACGGCTGACCCTCTTTCAATGTATGGGTCTGATGCTGTGGGTATTAAAGAGTTGATTGCAGAAAATCCGGGACTGGGGGTGCCACTTATTGACTCATTTGATTTTTGTGCAGCAGAAGTTATTTGGATATGCAGGCATGAAATGGTGTGTAGGGTCGAGGACCTTCTTGCGCGTAGGTTCAGAGCGCTCCTTCTTGATGCTCGGGCAAGTATTGAACTTGCAGAAAGGGTAGCTCCTATTATGGCAGAGGAGCTTGGCTATGATCGTACATGGATAGATACAGAGTTAGAGGACTATAAGCAATTAGTCAGCGGGTATCTATTATAACTCGTTAGCCTTTCATGAGCCTTTGCGTAGGGTTATTACTTTCATGACAGTGAGTCGTATTAAAAGTATCCAGGGTACTCCATGAAAAAGTACATCAAACCAATCTATGGCTTGTAATTGTTGAGAACTATCAATAAGCCATCGAAGCTTTTCTACAAGATGGGGCTCAGGCAAAAAAGGTGCGAGCCCAAGGGTTGCACAAAGAAGCATTACAAAAGGCCATTGATTATGCATAGGTTAGCTCCGTTTAAAAGGGTGCAGTGATTGGGCGATAAAGGTACTTGGCATATCAGAATCACCTGGGTAGCCAAGCTCAATGTCTCTTCCATCGGAAGGTTGATAGACGGTGCGAAAAAGATAGTCCCAAATACTGAGGGTAATGCCAAAGTTTGCTCCAAAGCGGTAAGGTTGGGGCAGTTTTTTTGAGTGATGCCAGATATGCATTTTTGGGTTGTTGAATAGGTATTTAAGCGGTCCATAATCCCAACCAACATTGGCGTGGTTAAGGTGCCCAATAGCAACGGTTGCAATATGTACCATAAAGAAGTCATCAATGCCAAAGCCCAAGAGTGACACGGGAATAAATCGAATGACTTTGTAGAAAATGTTTTCCATCCAGTGATACCGAAGGTGGGCGGCAAAGCCCATTTCTTTGACGGAGTGGTGTACTGCATGAAACCGCCATAAGAAATTTGACCGGTGGAGGAGCTGATGGGTGCCCCAAGAGATGAGGTCGACGAGTAGAAATAGAATGCCCATTTGGACCCAGCTTGGGAGTGAGTGAAGAGGGATTAGTTGGAGGGATTCAATTCCGATTGATTGAAGTATATCATGAAAGAGTGCGACGCCTAGGTGTGAGAGGGCGTTATAAACAATGAGTGAAAAGAGGAAAAAGTTGAAAAACATATAGAACCCATCGAGCCAAAAATCACGTCGAAACAGTGGTTGCCTTTTGCGCCAGGGGAGTATAATTTCTAGGGACCATACAATGAGGGATAAACCAATGAGCCAGTAAAAATAGTTGTGTAGCGATGGGTGGGTCATCTCTTTGAACAGAAACGAAGCGTAATTCCTATACGCTGATTCTATGATTGAAACGTATCGATCCATGTACTACTCGTAGTTTTCGCCGATGCGGCTATATATGTTGTGGGATTAATAGCTAGGGTCATTGTATAATAACCTCCTCCAAACGCACATCAATAATGAGGGTGGCATTGGGGCCTATTTTTTTACCGGCACCCCGTTTACCCCAGGCGAGGTCAGGGGGAATGATACATTTAAATCGTGACCCCTCAGGCATCATAAGAAGGCCTTCGCGGTATCCCTCAATAGCTTCGGATAAGGGGAATGTAGTGGGTTTATCTTTATAGGTATCGGCAACAATGGTTCCATCAACCAGTGAGATTCGTTGATTAACAGTCACAGAATCGGACTCTTCTGGGCAAATACCCTCTTTCATATCTATTACAGAATAGAGCATTCCTGAGGGAGTCTCTTGGTAGTCGGCGTGATTACGCATTTTCTCAAAATAGGCATCACTATTTTTGCGATTTTGCCCTTGAGATCCTTTGCCTTTTGGTTTTGTTTTTCCACGTGCCATAGCTTAATAATACATTATGTTTGATATGTGGCGAATAAGGTAATGAGCCTCGAGTTAAAAAGGTGTAAAGAATTGTGTAACATCAAAATAGTTATTGTGTTTTGAACAAAAAAACTGATATTTAAGCCACACAACACATAAGGCACAGGAGACTGAAATGCCCGTTAAAACACCATATATTTTGTTCATTATTGTTTTTTCAGCATTAACGCTTTCGGCGAATGTATCCATACGGGATACAACATGGGTTTTTCGCCAATATGAGACTGAGATCCCTTTATACGACAATGGATATTATCCTGAAAATGGGGAATTATGTAAAGGGCCTTGTACCGTTGGAAGCAAAGGTACTATTGAAATTCCAGATGTAAAAGCAAAAATTATCGAGAATGATTATTTACGTATTGTCGTTGCTCCATCAATTGGTGGACGAGTAATGTCTATTTACCATAAAGAGAGTGAAACAGAACAGCTCTATCATGCAAATACTGCGGTACCATACCAGGGCCCTGCCGGTGTATTCTATTATAACCATCTTCTTGTACATGGTGGGATTTTACCGACATTTCCTGGGCCAGAACATGGGAGAACGTGGAATCAAGATTGGGATATTGAAATAGTAAAAGATACACCTGAGCGTGGCGCAGTCAAAATAAGTTATCTCGACTATCAGAATCGTCAAGCACATGAGTTTAATCCGACCTATAATTTCCCCGTAGAAAAAGACTCTAAACTCTATTGTGCAGTAGAAATTTCTTTGGCGGCAGGCCATGCAGCGATGGGATATCAAGTACATTTTGAGAATAAAAATGATCACGCTATTGGATATGAATTTTGGACATTGACAACACTTGCCCCTGGTACTGATCCCGAATATACGGCACTCCCTAAGAATACCCTTATCTTATCGCCAACAAAAAAAGTACAATTACGAAATGATATTTGGACTTGGATGTCTAGTATTGTAAACCCGACAGATGGAGATGGTACTCAGATTAAAAATGGAGTACTGTCTTGGTTTGATAAATCATCACGGGTAGATGAATGGGTAGATGAAGGGATTATGTATGCATATCCCCAAATGACCAAAGATTGGTGGGGCGCAATTAATCTTGATAATAACACAGGAGTCCTCCGTATTGCACCACATGAAGTTACCCCAGGAATGAAATATTGGTCATGGGGCTTTAAAGCGTTTCAGGATAATGGTGAGCCCGTTGATTTAGATGCCCTTGATGAAAATAGGTCTCATATTGAGATTTGGGGTGGCCGCTCTCGTGAGTTCACTGTCCTTGCAGACCCTATTGCTCCAGGGCCAGAAAATGCAATCATCTGGGATGAATTCTACTACCCGACATTTGAACTCGACACCATCCACTATGCAAATGAGTTTGGTGCAATTCAGGTGAAAGAGCGTAGTGATGATATTGCGGTATTAATCTCTTCAACACTTCCCCATCAAATGCATTCTATTACTATTGGTGGTGAGGTTATTGAAGCTATTGCACCTGCCGATAGGGCTATAATCATTAAGACAACTGCGGGATGCTTTGAGAATGATGCATCAGTAGAAATTAAGGTTGATGGTGTAGTAACAATTGATTTTAAAGAAGATATTGGGCTGACAGGGTCAGGAAATTGTGAACTTACTCTAGAGCAAGAGGGCGAACAACCCTATAGCTCTGATGCTGTAGGTATAAGCTCCGAGGAGATGAGTTCAGATGAAACAAGTTCAGACGATGTTGTGGATGATGAAAGCTCTCAGGAACATTTCAGTAGCTCAGTGATTACTGAATCTTCAGACAGTGCAGATGATGAAAGCTCAGAAACAGGTAGGACACCACTCTATGAGCTCAGGCTCTTAGAAGGTATTCAAGATGGTTTTGTTTCAATGGCTCACGAAGAGGGGATTGTTACGGTAGTTGATGTGACCGGAGTTGTTGTGTATAAAACAAGTGTAAAAGCTGGTACTACAGTGGTCTTACCTCAGTTTATTTCTTCTACAGGAGCATACGTGATATATGTAGAAGGTAAAAATACGCCTCAGAAATCATTTCTTTGGTATAATCAATAGCTAAAAATACTTAAACAACCCTCATTGTTGAGGGTTGAATCTGCTTCTGATAGTAGTCCAATTACCGTTTCACAAAAAACATACCTTGAGAGATATGTTGAAATGAGTCGCGAACAAACTGATATTTGGCCATGAGGGCATCCATGTCATGCCCTGAAAAGAGCCCAATAAAAGCACCAGAATCGGTGGATTCAGCGAGGTAACTCAGAAGGTGATTAAGAATTTCTCGACCACAACCTCGGTGTTGATGATCGGGATGAATGATAACATCTTGTATATAATAATAGAGCGCACTGTCGCCTACAACTCTTCCAAATCCAATGACATGATCCTCAAAGGTAAGGCAACAACCATAGATGGTGTGATCAAGTGCCTTTTGGAGTTGGGTGGATTGTGGAGTGTCAAATGCAACCAAATCTGAGAGAGTGGTAAACTCTTGCAAAGTTGGGAGTCGCTCTTCGATAGAATATACATCGGTGATTGTGGACATATAACCTCCTCTGTTCTTTTTAGTATACCCCTTTTATGCACTAAACCCTAGTAAAATACTATAGAGGTTTTTGGGGGTCACGAGCTGTTTGAGGTCTTGTCCTATAAGCTCTCTAAGAGAGCTGCGGAAACGCTTGAATAAAGGCTTTATGGGTCTTTTTATCTAAGTAGGGGTCTTCGTCACTATAGAGCTCTTTCTCAGTATAGCCCGATGCAATTTCGTTAATAACAAGATACTGACGGTCACTATTGATTTTAAAATGTATGCGCCAAGTACGCGCGGCGAGTTCATAGAGATCAAAGTCGGGATCGAGAAGGCTGATTCGTTTTCGTTTGGCGTTTAAAGGATCTTCAGAGAGCTGGGTCTCAATCAGTGTTTGAAGGTCGTAGTGTGCCTCATGGTGTATCCACTCAATTTGTGTTAATGCACGTGGGGCGATCTCAATTTCAAAAAGTGTGTGACTGTGATCTTCGAGCCAACCCATAGAGGCCTCGGGAAAACTATCAGCATAAGCAATATACGGCTTGATATCGACAATGGGAGTGCCGTCTAGTAGGTCGAAGTCTGAAACTTCTATGGTGAGTCCCGTTACCTGAATGAGTTTGACGCATGACATACCAATTTGATTGGGCCGGTAAGGAGCTCTTGTGGCAAATACACCGCGTTTGCCTTCGCCCCGTGGAGTATTGACTTTGGGCTTCCAATTGGTGTTGCGGTCAAAAAGGTAGATGAGCCAGATGCGATCAAAGGTGTTGAGGTCATCGAGCCCTTGTTCAAAATTGTTGCCAGGGTTGAGTGTTATAAAACCGGTTTCACCTCTTCCTTTAAGAGTGCCTTGTCGGGGAGCGAGCTGACGGTATGTGTGATCACAGGCAAAGGTGCCAATGGGGGTGATGGATAATGGCTCCATCAGTCGAACCAGCCCTTCATGACGCTACTAATCTGTAATAGTTCATCATCAGTGATAATATAGGCTGGACAGGTGTAGAGATAATTCTCAAAGGGTCTGAGCCAAACACCGCGCTCTTGGGCAAACTCTTGTACACCGTTTAGTACTTCAGAGTCGACCACTTCGATACAGGCCATGGCTCCTTTGATTCGAATATCAACAATAGAGTCGTGTTCAAAGCCATCGAGTGATTGCATAAGAAGTGTATTAATTTCACCAATTCGGGTGAGGTAGTTGTCTCTCTTAAATATTTCGATACCTTTGAGGGCAATGGCGCATGCTGTTGGGTTCCCCATATAGGTTGGCCCATGCATAAAGGCATTTGAACTATTGCCATAAAATGTTTCATAGATTTCGGTAGTTGCAAGAGTAGCCGAAAGGGTCATATACCCTGCACTCAGGCCTTTACCAAGCACCATAATATCGGGAGTAACAGAGACTTGATCGGCAGCAAACAGGGTGCCGGTCCTTCCAAATCCCGTTGCGACTTCATCGTAAATCATGAGTACATTGTGGGTATGGCAAATCTTTTGTGCCGCCGCTAAATAGGCGGCACTATGGAGTCTAAAGCCACCCGCACCTTGCATAAGAGGCTCAACGATCATAGCTGCAATAGAGTCAGCGCTTTCGGTTAGGATGTATTCAAGCTCTTCGAGGGCCGCGTTGATGGGCGCTTCCGGAGTCTCAGGTGGTGATACAAAAAATTGTTTTGGAAGGAATCCTTGAAATTTAGCGTGCATACTTTCATCATCATCAGCTATAGACATGACGGCACAGGTATCCCCATGGTATGAATTTTTGAGGGCGATAAAGTGATTTTTAGTCTCGATTCCTCTATTTTTGTGATACTGTACTGCCATTTTCAGGGCAATTTCAACACCCACAGAACCACTATCTCCAAAAAAGACATGGTTGAGTCCATCGGGGGTAATAGAAACGAGTGTGTCGGCAAGCTCGTTGGCTGGACGGTGGCTGAGTCCTCCTAGCATAACATGAGGAAGGATCTCTAATTGCTCTTTTGCTGCAGTGGTGATTTCAGGATGATTATATCCATGAATAACACACCACCATGAGGAGATAGCATCAATGAGTTGTTGCCCATCTTCTAAAGTAAGAACAACACCTTGTGCAGATTGGATGGCAAGAGGTTCTGCCATTGTTTCCATCTGTGCATAGGGAAACCATAAATGAGGGCTACGCATCACTCTCCTCTAGTTCGCCAGCCATATACGATGACCGTACAAGGGGGCCTGACATACATTTTTTTATCCCTTTACTTTTTGCATACACTGCATATTCATCAAATTCATCGGGGTGTACATAGCGGTCTACTTCTATAAACTCTCTTGCGGGGCGTAAATACTGCCCGATGGTGAGAATATCAATTGAATGCTCTGCCACTTCATCAATATAGTCAAACACTTCGCTCTTGGTTTCACCAAGGCCAACCATGAGTCCTGTTTTGGTGGTAAATCCACGGATTTTTGCATGATCGAGTACTCCAAAGGAGTCGTGCCAGTTGGCTTTTTTACGAATGGTTTTTTGAAGCCGATACACTGTTTCGAGATTGTGGTTAAACACATCGGGGTTTGACTCGAGTACAATATCCAATAGATCGAGTCTCCCATTGAAATCGGGAGTAAGCACCTCAATTTTGATTTCTGGATTGATCTCTCTTGTTTTTAAAATTGTCTGTGCCCAGATTTCGGTCCCTTTATCGGTAAGGTCATCACGGGTCACTGAGGTGAGGGTCACATATTTAAGTTTCATTGCCTGTGCAGAACGGGCAATCTTAATGGGCTCATTGAGATCTACCGGGCCGGGTTTTCCTGATTCGACATTACAGAAACTACAGTGTCTTGTGCAGATACCTCCGAGGATCATAAATGTTGCGACACCTTTTGACCAACATTCGCCCAAGTTGGGGCATCGGGCTTCTTTACAGACCGTATGCAAGTTATTGTCATCAACCAAGGTACGGATTTCAGTGTACTCTTTGCCTCCGCCAATGGTTGCTTTAAGCCAGTGGGGCTTTTGGATGCGTTTTTCTCGTATTTTCATATAGTTGCAAAGATACCTAAAAAAAGAAAGGGATCATAGAATTTGAGTAAAAAAGAGGGCCATGAGAGACAACTGCTTCAAAGTTGTGTGTATAGAGAGTGTTTTTTTGATAAAATGTCTTTGGTAGGTTAATGATATCCTTGTTGAAACTGAGAAATCAAATGATTTAAAGATTTGCCTAGAAAATGTTGCGCCGGTGTGTGGTGTTGTGATGGGAAGACTTATTCAAACGAATGTGTTGGGTGTGATGTTCAAATTAATTACGTAGGTGAGTGTGGAAAAATAACCCTACAATAGGGCTGAATAATGAGCAATTCATTTGACTCAAGACCTAATGACAGTAAATAACAATAATAAGGCTCCTTTTTAAGGGGCTTTTTTATTGTCCGCCCCACTTGAAGAGCTTGAGATTGCCCGCAGGTACAGCCCAGATGATGAGGGGGATATGTATGATAAAAGCGGGAAGAGCAAAGATCAAGAGGTGACTACTTTTCAGTTTCCGAGCACCAATAATTAAAAAGGTGAGATCCAACACAAGCTTTATAGCGATTGGGCCAAAGGCATATAGCAGAGGAAGTAGTCCAAAACAGTAGAGTAGAGGTGCAAAAGCGAGATATACAATAAAGCTGTACGCAGTAAAGATAGTGAGTATGTAGAATTTACTTTCATAGCTCGTGGAATTGCTCGCCCAGCGTGCTCGCTGACTAAAGAGTCCATTCCAACTACTTACCGCACCCGTTAATACTTGTGCAGCAGGATCGAGGTTATAACAGACATCCTGCGCCTGTTTACTCATTTTTTGTACCAGCATGTCATCGTCGCCAGAAATATACTGACGCTGCCCTTCAAAGCCGCCAACGCCTTCGTACAGTTTTCTCAAATACCCAAGTGATGGGGCACTTGCAACCATGGGGATTTTTAACGAGAAAAATGAGGCCTCTATAAGAGTGAGGGCGAGTGTTTCAAGCTTTTGATAGAGGTGTACTAGTGAACGCCCTCCTCTGATTTTCTTTGGGCCCTGTACAATCTCTATGGAGTCGTGAAAATTTTCGGACATGGAGGTGAGCCAGCCAACTGGGGGAATACAGTCAGCGTCAATACTCATAAAAAGTTCATGGTTTGCGTGGGCAAATCCAGTCTCGAGTGCTCTTTTTTTCGGTGAGGCCACTCGTTCTGCTTCATGAGCAATTGAGAGTACAGAGAAGTTACTTTGGGCTGTACAAAACTCTGTAATAAGTGCAAGGGTGTTGTCAGTTGAACGGTCATCAACACAGATTACTTCCCAGTTGCCAGTATAGTTCTGGGATGCAAGGGCTTTAAGGGTTATAAGGGCATGCTCTTCCTCGTTGTATAATGGAACAACTACACTGATACTTGGGAGTAGAGAGGGTTTTTTACGACGATCTTTTAGGGTAAGCACCCCAAAAATGAAAAAAAGTAGTATTCCTGCGTAACAAAGTGTTAATATGGTAAGAAGATACCCGAGTGATAGTAGTAGCATGCCGTTCACAAGTCATTGAATTGTTGGGGTATAATAGCAAAAATGTGGTTGAAATCACATGGTTGCCCCAACAATGTGATGGAAATCACGTTCCTAATTCGGTTCCTTGTCAGGGTGGGTATTTTTTTTAACATTACAAATAGAAATAATGAAGAGGTGCACATGGTTGCAAAATTAGTCGGAGTAGTGTTGGTAATGGTTGTTGCCGCATCTGCTCAAATACAAAGTGTTGATGGTGTGGGGACTGTTGACTGGAATAAAAGAGTGGTGACCGCAATCGGCATTGGCGTTCCTAATCCATCAGCTCCAGCTGTGGCGGCGCGCCCCATGGCTATTCGTGCAGCCCGCCAAGTAGCTCTCAGAAATGCACTCGAACTCATTAAAGGCATACATATTAATGCCGAGACTACCGTTGAAAATTTTATGGTCAAAAGTGATGTAATACAGTCGCAGGTTGAAGGGTATATTCGATCATTTAATATGGGTGACCCCAAATATATGAGTGATAAATCTATTGAGGTGACTGTTGAGGTTCCGCTTTCTGCAGAACTTCTCAAGAAAGTACTCCCACAAACGGTTGCACAACCCACTGCGACAGTTCCTGTAGCTGAACCAACAGAAATTGTAGCATCTGATGTGAAGCCACTACCCAATGAGCAATTTACTGGTTTGATAATTGATGCACGTGGCTTAGGTGTTATTCCATCTCTTGGGCCCAAACTTTTTGATGAATCGGGTACTGAAATTTATGGATCGGCTCATGTTTCTCGTGCATTTGCGGTAAAATGGGGAATGGCAGGATATGCAAAAACTCCTGAACAGGCTAAAGAAATGGTAGACCGGTTAGGAAAAAATCCAGGAATTATAAAAGCAAAAAAGGGTACTGGAGCCAGTCGATGTGATTTGGTACTGAAAAACAAAGATGCAGAAAGCATTGTTGCAGCAGCAGAATCAATGAAATTTTTGGCAGATTGCCGTGTTGTTATTTTAGTGGACTAATTGAGGAAAATAAATATGAAAAAAGTAGCGATTCTTATAGGACTCTATCTTGCGGTACTGTTTACTGGTTGTTCATCAAATCGAAAAGCAGAAGGTATGATGGACGATCCTGTTACTCATTTTGAGCAGGGTAAAAAGTATTTTGATAATGGTGAATTTGTGAAAGCTCAAGAGGAGTTTAAGCTGGCAAAAAGTTTAGATGATGAGTATGGCCCGGCCTATGCTGGCCTTGGAATGGTTGCAGCTGCAACAGGAGATTTTGATGCAGCAGAGGATTATATTAGTGATGGTATTAAGTACTGTGATGATACGCATCCGATTGGCTATATCGCAAAGGGGCTTATGATTGAATATCAGTATGCGGGTAGCAATGAAGATGAGTGGTGGGATGATGCTATGGATGCTTATAAAGAAGCGATGGAGATTGCACCCAAAGATGGGGAGCCACACTACCGTGCAGGCTATACATTGAAGTTAGCCCTCCAATTCTCTATGGCTGCTGATGAGTTTAGAAAAGTACTTGAGCTGAAGAGCGGATATGAAGCCGAGGCAGATAGTGAATGGGCAATGGTACAAAAGATTCAACGAGCGGCCCCTGGTTCAAAAATAGGTAAGAAAGTAGCCCTTATGGAAGAGATAACCCGAGCAGATATTGCAGCCCTTTTTATTGTTGAGCTCGAGATTGATCGGATACTCAATAAGCGCAAAGCAAAAGTGTATGATACTGAGTTTACTGCTCCAGTAGATCCGCGTACCATGAAAACAGATACGGTCACCCGTATGAAAGATATTGTCGATATTGAGGGGCACTGGGCAAAGAACTTTATAGAAGACCTTCAAAAGTTTCAGGTACGTGGCTTAGAGCCCGCCCCTGATCACAAATTTCATCCGGATCAAAAGGTAACCCGTTCAGAGTACGCCTTTTTTATTGAAGATATTCTTATTGCCATTAGTGGTGATATTACTCTTGCGACAAAACACATTGGCGCTGCAACCTCTCGCTTTCCCGATGTGAGTACCGGTTCACCTTATTACAATGCTATTTGTAATGCTGTCGATAAAAACATCATTGATGCAGATATCAGCGGAGAGTTTAAGGCATCAGAGAGTGTGAGTGGACCCGACGCATTGTTAATTATTCGAAAAATTAAGGAACTCAGACGATGATAGTACGCCTCCTGTGGGTACTATTGCTGACACTGGTTGTTGTGTCTGCCGAAACCCTAACAGTAGAAGGCACCGGGTGGGGTGTATCAGAGAATGAAGCAATTATGCAGGCGAAACGCGATGCTCTCGCACGTGGAATAGGTCAGCTGCTCGTCAGTAAAACTGAAGTTGAAAATTTTATGGTCAAGAGGGATCAGATTATTTCTCAAACTTTAGGACATGTAAAAAAAATTGAAGTTCTCTCAACAAAGCGTGCTGCTGACAGTTCTTTTGAAGTTACCATACGTGCTGAAGTGTCAAAAGAGGGCATTTCAACAGATGTGGCAGCTCTTCTTCTCTTAAAAGATGCCATTGGAAACCCTCGCATTGCTATGCTCATAGATGAAAAAGCCATTGGAGCTCCAGGTGAATCGGTTAATTTAACTGAGACACTTCTGATAGACTTCTTTAAAAGTCGTGGATTTGAAGTGGTGGATCCATCCTATGCTTTAGCCTTTCGTGAGAGTGAAAAAGGCGCAGAGGCAATGGCAGGGAATCCCGAGATGGCTGCAGAACTGGGCGCTCAACTCAATGCAGATATGATTATTGTGGGCAAGGTTGTTGCAAGGGAATCTGATGTGTCTCACATAAAGGCTTTTACCAACTCGTCAATGAAGTCGGCGAGCGCGAATGTCTCACTAAAAGCGATACACGTCTTATCTCGACAAGTGGCTGCGGCTAAGAAGGTCGATGCGCCAGCAATTCATGTGAATACTCACACAGCGGGTAACCGGGCGATTGAAAAGGCTGTGTCCAAACTTCTTGAGGGCAAGAAAAAAACTGAAGAATCATTTTTTGATGCCCTTGTGACCTCTTGGAAATCTTCGGCAAATGATGGGGCGCTTTTTAGGCTCACCGTTTCAGGGGTTACATCTTATGCGATAAGTAAAAAAGTGACTGAGGTACTGAATGGATCAATAGGAGAGTCTTATAGGCCGCGTTCTTATAAAAAACCCGTTGTAGAGGGTGATCTAATCTTTATTGGGAGCTCTAGCGATTTGTGTGATAAATTAGATGGGAAGCCCGTCACTAAAAAGAACATTTTGAGTGTAGAAAAGTGCGCTCATTCAGAGGTTTTTCTCAATCTCATTAAAAAGTAGTAGCTCTCTAAAATTAAGCGCTTTACACTCAAAAGGATATTTGTATATTCTTATAATAAGATGAGGAGAGAGCGATATGCCTTCAAAAATGAGTGAAAGTGATATTGATGATATTGCTTTGCAGAATGCAAATATTATTAATCAACAATATAATTCTGTACATGATGCTAAAAAAAGTAAACGGGGTGGTATAGCTTATTTAAAAAGTCATAGCATCTGTATTCTTCGTAAGGGGGATCGTGAAGAGTGGTGGTTTCGACTCCCTCGCGAATTCAAGTATAGTATCGGCATGCAATACGATGAGATTCATGAATGGCTTGTACAAAATAACAAACCCTGTTCAGCTGACGTATTTTTTAACCAGTTTCTTAATCCTGGTCGTTTTTCCGGGCCTGAACTTGAACAATTGAATACCACAAGCTAGACTCTTTTTAATAGTATAGATCTAATTGTCACATTCGTGGTTACCAAATTACATTTTCAATACGTCTAATAGAAAACAGATTTAATAAGACGTATGAAAAACCTAGACCATTTAATATCCCAATGTAATACTCCTCAAAAAGAAGCGGTCTTGTTTGATCATGCTCATGGGCCACTTCTCATTTTAGCAGGCGCAGGTACGGGTAAAACAACCGTGCTCACTCTTCGTATTGCCCATCTTTGTACCGCTGGAGTCAATCCAAGTACCATTGTAGCCCTTACCTTTACTCAAAAGGCGGCAATTGAGATGCGAGAACGACTTGAGCCTCTGATTGCACCTCTTATCACTCCTGCATTAAAGGGTGGTGTATTGAATCGTGTGGAGCTACCCACGGCAGCAACATTTCACTCCTTTGCCTATTCTCTTTTAAAGGACACTATTAATGGTACTCCCAATTACCAAAGAGTAGGGTTTAGTGCTATACCAAGAGTGGCAGAACAGGAGGAATTGAGGCGTGCGTTACAGAATGGTGAATCATTGCAGAGCGCCTCCCTTAAAACTGATAGTGGCGATGAGAGAGAAAAGGTCATTGAAAACCCATTTTGTTTGGAGCAGCCTGATAGGAGTAGTGCTCGTATACTTACAGAGTGGTGTCGGCTCAATAATGCACTCCCTTTTGAAAGTATGATTTCATTGACTCGGGTACTGCTCATGGATACCGAAGTTCAAAGGTGGTATCATCGCAGGTACAGTCATATTCTTGTTGACGAGTATCAGGATGTTAATATGAATCAATATTTGTTAAGCCGGCAGCTTATTGGAAATCGTCAAACTCTCTTTGTTGTAGGAGATGATGATCAAGCGATTTATGGGTTTAGGGGTGCGGATGTACGTAATATTCTGGCCTTTAAAAGTGATTATCCGCGGGCGCATATTATTAAGCTTGAACACAACTATCGTTCAACGCAACCTATTATCACGTTGGCGAATCGCATATTTGCTGATAAGTCGCCTGAGTTTAGGAAGGAGTTACTGGTAGGGTCCCAGCGTGACACATCACTCTTTAGAGCATCAAAGCCAGTATGCCGAATAGATTTACCCTCAGGAATAGCTGAACTTCTTTGGATTCAAAGAACGATTACACACCTTCGAGAAGGCCATGGTATTTCCTATAGTGATTGTGCAATTCTTGCGCGATTAAATAGTCAAGTGTCTTACTATACGGAAGGGCTTAAGTATTTGAACGTCCCTGTAAAAGAGAGCAAAGAGATCGAGGATGATGCTGTTGTTATCCAAACAGTCCATGCATCTAAGGGGTTGCAGTACCCTGTAGTATTCTATGGAGGGGTTTCAAATGACCTTACTCCACTAAAGAATAGTGCTGAAGAGAGCGATAGTGATGAGGATGAAGAGCGTCGCGTCTTTTATGTTGGTGTCACTCGAGCGGAGTCTCTCCTGTATCTTCTCCATACATCTAAGAGAGTTTTTAATAATAGAGCGAGGAAGTTTACTCCCTCGCTGTTTCTGAAATACTTGTTTGAATCACTGCATCAAAAAATACAGCGAAAGGTTCACTATGCTTTGAGTGCATCGTCAACAGCGTCTACAAGGCTTTGACGATTAACGCCACTATGGCTATCGTGCCAAATAACATCACCATTTTTTAAAAGAATTACTTGTGGGGATTCGTGCTTTATTGAGAAGGATGCCGCTATTTCTTTTGAAACAGGACGCGCACCAATAACATTCACTTGATAGAGATTGACTTTATCGTGCAATTCTGGGTTTTCGTCGATAAAAACATTGAATTCGTTTTGCGAGTAGTGACTCACAGGGCAAACAGGTGAGTATTTCAAAATAAGAGTAGGACGTTCGAGACTACTTTGCATCGCTTCGGGAATATGTGATAATTCCGTCATTTCTTGTAAAACCATGGTATGTTCCTGATTATGTTGTGCTGAAAATATATATTTTGGAAGCGCCCCAGTCCTGCTAATCGTACTGTGAACTATAAGGGCGGATAAATATTACAAAGTTTTAATATAAGGGTATACCATGTTGACCTTTTTTCGTTTTTTGCCTCTCTGTGTAACACTACTCGTTGGATTCAGTGGGTGTATCTTTGAGAGTGAAGCTGACAACACTCCATCTGGAGAGGTAGTTTTAAGTAGTGTCTCTGGCCAAGGGGCGGTGAGTAGTTCTTCTAATCAATTGGCAGTGAGTAGTGCCCTTACCATACCCGGTGTAACACTTCCAACTCCTCCTGTATATCACGTGGATGAATATCAGTATTTAAGCACATTACAGAATACTCTGTTTGCGCCACTCTATGTGGATAGTGTTGTAGTTGATGGGGTCAAGGTCGATAGCATGTTTTATCAAGGTGCCCTAGTGGATTCGGTACCCGGAGGAACCCTTGTTGTTATAGCGCGCCCCAGTGATGACTTCCAAACAATACTTGCATCTACGAGAGAACAACTGAATAATTGTGCGCCAAATATTGCCACTCGTTATAATACCGAGCGTATTGAGAAAATAATTGATACCCTCGATTTTTTCTTTCAGACAGCACAGGTGGGGGATGAGGCAGCGTTATACTATATCAATGCCATTGATACTTTAGGATTTGTCTCTCAAAACTGTGTGAATCAGGATCCTATATTGGCTGAAGCCTATACGATACTTGCAAAGGAATATCTCTATAGAGAGGACATAAAACCGTTTGAGGAGTATACAACGATTGATGAGCTTTTTGCGGGGCTGTCAGATAGGTTCACAGAATATGTGCCTGCAACGCCCAACCTTACCCAGCAACAGACCCAGTGGCTTGCCCCAGTAACCCCTGGTATTATTGGTATTACCTATCAGAGTGATGGGAATGCCGTCGATGGAACTGATACGTTGATAGTAAGTGATGTATTTCCCTTTTCACCGGCAGAACGTGCGGGAATGCTTAAGGGTGATAGGATTATTCGAGTCAATGACTCTCTTGTTGTAGCAACGGGGAATAATATTAACCGATTCAGAGCGTTTTCTGAGGGTAAAGAGGGAACAGTACTCACTTTTGAACTCCTTCGGGGGGACTCACTCCTTACTCTTACAGTTACCAAAGAGAATATCAGAGTACCAACAGTTTGGGTCGATTCAATAAATGGCTTAGGGATGATATCAGTAGATCGATTCTCTTCTTTAACATATGATCCAAATGGTCAAGGGACCTACTCTGAGTTTAAGGATGCGCTTATTAAAACAGCCCACTTTCCTCATACTATTATTGATTTTGAGAACAATGGAGGTGGTGTAGTGTCGCAATGTACTAACATGGCTGATGAGCTTGTTAAAGGGGAACTCCTCTATAAAATTAAATATATGGATGAGGGAATATTGATTAATGAAGATGTTCCTGCAACAATTGGTGGCCTTGGAGAAGAGCGAAGCTTCTCATTTCTTGCAAATAAAGGGAGTGCAAGTTGTACCGAAATCTTTCTTATCGCTGTTACAGAAAATCGACCGGATAAGATTTATGGAACCACTACCTATGGAAAGGGAATTGGCCAAGGGATCTTTCTCCTCGAAGGTGGACTTGGTGGAACAGTAAAGGTGACCTCAACAGAGTTTTTAGGGCCTTTAGGCACTTCATACCACATCAAGGGTATCGTCCCCCATGTGGAAGTAACTTTAGGGGTGAGTGCTTTGGATAAGGCACTTGAAGCCTATGCCATTGAAAATACGCCCCTTCAGACACAAAAACGTTCAATGGGAACATTATCTGAGTCAATTGAGAAAAATTGGGAGTATGAGCGTTTTACTGAGCCAGTTTTAGTAAATGACCTAAAAAAATAGAGTATAGTGCTCACAGTTTGTGAACTGTAATTGATCATTTTCAGAGTACTTTTTTCGGTGTCACTTTGGAAATTATATATTATAACTAAGACATATGATTGATTGTGCCCTTAGGAGGGTTTGGTGGAGTTTTTAATATCTAAAATGATTCGTAGTATTGCTTTGGTAGGAGTGACTGTTCTTTCGTCATGCCTGCTTTTAGAGACTGAATCAAATACAAAATATCCTGGTGAATCAGTTGTGTATGATCTTGAAGATCATACTGTTTTTAAAAGCGATACTAAAAAGATGTTTCTTCGCTTAAAAGCTGATAGTGTACTCGTTGATGGGGTAATGAGTGATAGTATGTATTACCGAGGCTCAAGGGTTGATAGCGTCGAAGTGGGCTATTTCAAAATCGTTGCCCTGCCAGCACCGGGAGGAGTAGAGCGTCTTGATTCTGCCTATAGTGCTATTTCACAGTGTGAGTCATGGCAATACACGAATAGCAAGCAAGCACGCCTGTTAACAGTTGTCGATACGCTTCGAGGGTTTTATGACACCGTAGCAATTGGTCAAGTGTATGATCTCTATTATCGTAATGCGATTGATTCAATATCAGCAGCAGAGAATTTTTGCAAAAATCGAGAGGGTATTTTAGCAGAAACGTATAACTTACTTTTGAATGAATACCTCTATGACCAGGACCTTAAGCCATATAACTCTTATAGTAATGTGGAATTTATGTTCGATGGGTTAAGTGATCGCTTTACCAGTTATAGAAAGCCGACCCCTAATCCTACTCAGCAGCAAACCCAATGGCTTGCACCGGTCACTCCAGGGAAAATAGGCATAAAATATGTCAATACGGGAAGTGTTGCAAAACAGACTGATACCTTGGTCATTACCGAGGTCTACCCCATGTCACCAGCTGAGGATGCAGGCCTGTTGAAGGGTGACAAAATATTGAGTGTTGATTCAGTGGCGGTATTTAGTACCGGTGATAATCTTACACTATTTAATGAACTTACAAAAGGTGAAGCAGGTAAGACAATTCTTTTTGAAATTAAGCGAAGTGGGACCACCTTTTTTACTTCGGCAACAAAGGATAATATCCGCGTGCCAACGGTATGGGTCGATTCGGTTTTTACTGGGTGGTCAAATGTAATCAAGGCTATCGGGCTCATTGAAATAGATCGATTCTCAACAAAAACTTATGATCCAAATGCAGAAGGTACCAAATCAGAATTTAAAATTGCCTTGGCAAAAACGGCCCACTTTGAGCACACCATTATTGATTTTAGAAGTAATGGTGGGGGTGTGGTGTCTCAGTGTACTGAAATGGCTGATGAGCTTGTGGCAGGTGGGATTTTGTACAGAAGAAACTCAATGTATGAAGGTAAAAAATATAGCTCAGCTGTAGAAGGTTCACTTGGCGGCCTTGGTGAGAACCGGAGATTTACTTTTTTAGTAAATGGTGGTAGTGCAAGCTGTACCGAAATTTTTCTTATCGCTATTCGTGAAAACAGAGGAGACACCATTATTGGTGATACAACTTATGGCAAAGGTATTGGGCAAGGTATTCATCAAATTAATGAAGGCCTTGGCGGCTCAGCAAAAGTAACGTCGAGTGAGTATATCGGTAAATTAGGCACGGTGTACCATCTCAAAGGAATTGTGCCAGATATTGTTATCGAAAAGGACCAAGATGCTATGGATGTTGCTATTGAATTACTGGCTGGTTCTTTAAAGATAACGCAAAAGCGGTCAATGACTCCCCCGAGACAACACTCTGAAACAGAGTATATTCCAGAGGAAGAACCCTATCTTATCGATGACATGCTGAAGCCTCAGTAGTTTATTCAATGATATCATAAACCAGGTCTTCAAGCTCCTGGTTTCTGTTCTCTACAAAATAGCGCCAGACTTGCTCAAGGTTTTTTCTGCGAATGAACATGAAGTAGGTTTGGGGGATAGAGTTTTTACACCCGTATACAAATTCAATTTTAAAATCCCGTTCAATAACACTGTCGAGAATAATTCTTATTTTGAGAGGGGTGTAGAATTGGTTGGGCGTAATTTTAATTCCCGGTTTTGATATTAAATGACGAAACTGTTTAATCTTACTCAGGTCAAAAAAGTTGTCATGATCATTGAGTTTGAGATACTCTTTTTGATCATCGTTAATACTGCATATAATAGTTGAGTTGAGGAATATCTCTTCGGAGGTTACCATGCCGATATTTTGGAGTTGAATACTCACGATAATATCAACCTTTTCCTCATAGATGATGGGCGGTTCAATAAGATAGTTGTGGGTTAATATTGGCGCTGGGTGCCCCCCAAACATCTTAGAGAGCATTATGTGTGGGATAGAGACAAAGGTGGCGCCAGAACGCATAAAATACTTTTCATTGTAGAGCGATCGTAGTGGTTCCCCTTGAAGTTTTGGGATATACGAGACCATGATGCCGTCGTCATCACCAGTGGCAATGTCAATGTTTTCAATTCCAGCATTGATGGGAATGGTTAAGCCAGATACCAGTGAATCCATCCAACTTCTGTAACGCTTAATGTTGTGAATTGCATGAATTTCTGTAGGGACATCTTTATCATCAACTTTGTTGCGAGCACACTCTACACCCCATATAATAAGCCCCCCTTCGGTGTTCGAAAAGCCCGATATTGCCTTGGATAAATTCCCTCGATCAGTTTTATGAATGTGTTTATTGCCCCCGTTGTCGGCAGAACGCTTATAGTCAAGATAGAGCTCTTCAGAAACTTCATCTTCAATCATTTTGTGGATATAGCGTAAGCCATCTCGTTTAATATTGTCAAATAACTCTTCTGCACGTCCCATAGGTACCCCGGAAGTCTTACTTTTAATATAAGCAAATATTGATTGGGGTTCGATAAAAGTCATAGAATTATTGTAATTTGTGTAGTTGATTGGGGAGATTGGGGTACATTCAGTTCAAATGTGTTTTTAATGAATGGCATTTTGATATTGGTCTCATACAAAAATCGTTCTTTGGGCTGTTTTTCTATCTTAATATCATAATACTCTTATAGGTATACAATGGAATTTCTCTCTCAACCTTGGCCGTGGTATGTTGCGGGTCCCTTAATTGTCCTTACAATGTTTCTCCTTCAGTGGCTCGGAAAGCGCTTTGGTATTTCGTCGGTTCTCGAAACAACCTGTACAATTGCAGGTGCTGGGAAAGTGTCTGACTATTTTAAAACGGATTGGAAAAAAGAGTACTGGAACTATCTCTTTATTTTGGGAGGCATTCTTGGCGGGGTTATCTCTCATACTTTTTTAAATAATGGTACTGGCCCCGCAATTTCTGCTGAGACTAAGAGTGACTTAATGGCACTGGGTATTACGCAGTTTGATCAATTGGTTCCTGTTGAACTCTTTTCTGTAGAGATGCTCTCAACACCTGTTGGACTTATGCTTATGATCGGCGGTGGTTTTTTGGTAGGATTTGGTACCCGTTATGCAGGTGGGTGCACTTCGGGGCACTCAATTTCTGGAATAGCAAACCTCCAGCGTTCATCAATAATTGCTACCATATTTTTCTTTGTAGGGGGCCTTGTGGCTACGCACCTACTCCTTCCTCTTATTCTTGGAGGTGCATCATGAAGTCACTTGCCTTTATTGCAGTAGGAATACTTTTCGGAATGGTTATGACTCAGGCCGAGATAATATCTTGGTTTCGTATACAAGAGATGTTTCGCTTTCAGGCATTTCATATGTACGGAGTGATTGGTTCCGCTGTTGCCCTAGGTATCGTAATGAATGCTCTCATTAAGAAGTTTGGTGTTAAGAGTGTGGATGGATCAGAAATTGTACCCCCAACAAAGAACGGTACGATCATTCGCAATATTATAGGTGGCACGCTTTTTGGGATTGGATGGGCTTTTACGGGCGCCTGTCCAGGACCCCTCTTTGTACTTCTAGGTAATGGCCTCCCTCTATTTGGGGTTGTTATTATGAGTGCGATACTTGGTGCATTTACCTACGGGTGCTTTTCTAAAAAACTGCCAAAATAATTGTATATTTCTATGCATGAAAATATTATTACTACTGATCTGTTTTACAGGGCTTATTTATAGTCACGAATTAGAAATGAGTGACTCAACAGTTGTTGAACCAGTCATTGAAATAAGCTTTGGGTCGTCACTGCTTTATTTGGAACAGGATATTCTCACTGATGGGGTCGTTGATAGTGAGCGGCTCCCTGTTGCTTCAGTGGTTTTTCTCGCTGAATGGCTCTTCGCTAAAAACTGGTCACTTCCTTTGGCCATAAATATTCCAACAGAACCATCCCGACTTTTCAAAGATAGTGTCATGACAGAAGCACATGTCGCTTCCACTGTTGGAGCTGGGGTAACCTGGGTTCCTTTTCAATTTAAACCATTTGCAAGAGCCCAACTTAATCTACAAATTGGAGCCCTGATTTTTATGGATATAAATCCAAGGGATGAACGTGCATTCTATCTATTGCCCTTGTCGCGTATCCACATCGAGACCCCCAGTGGTTTTACACTATACTTTGGTGGGACCTATATTCCGACCCATCCTATTTTTGCCATAACCTATGGCGTGGGGCAACGATTTTGATGCCGGGCATAGATTCCCTCTCAGCAGGGGTCGTTTATTCTGTTATTTCCATTGCAGTGTGTACAGTATTAATTATCTCGGCCATAATAAGTCCTAAAGGTCGGGGAGTCATTCCTTTTGCCCTCTTAAATAGTGCACTTCTATTATGGCAATTAGGGAAGGTTATTCAAAATGGTAGTGTCGTTTTGAATACTTCGGTTAATCACGAATTGTGGCTTTTTATCTCCCAACTCGGTATCTTTTGTTTGCCAGTACTCTTTTTTAATTTTGTAGTCTCTCTGGGGAATGAAAAAAGAACGCTCTTTATTGTGTTTAAATGGTGTGGGGTATCTGGGGCGATACTTACGACGATATTCTTTGGAGTAAGGCTGAATGTTCAGAGCTCAATTCTCACTTCACTTGGATATTTTCATACAGTGAGTGGAATACACATTTTATTTTTCATTCAGTTTTTAGTGTATATGGGGTTATCATTTTTCCTGCTTTATCCTGCGAAATTTAAAAAAAGACCTCAGCTCTATAATCAAGCGCGAGTGGTCTTTATTGCGGCAATAATAGGTTCGAGTCTTGGACTTGTTGAGATCATCAATATCTATTATGCTCCTATAACAACCTTATCCAATCTTGCCCCTGCCTGTTATGGTATTGTGTTATATTGGACCATGTTTCGATACGATTTTTTAAGTACTCATGATGGCATGAGAAAGCTCACTGCTGCAGGGATAGCAGTGTTGGGGTATGGGATGTTGTTGTCAGCAGGCTTTTTTGTACTAGCCTATGGCGCTCGAGGCCTCAATATCGATTTATTTCAATATCCTGTTGTCATAAGTGCTATTGTATGTATAGGTGTCCTCAGTGTTAGCGTTGAGTATGTTAAAAAAAGACTTGAGACATACTTTCACCCAATAGAACGAAAAGGACGAGGAGCACTTCTCGCTCTTATAAATACCGTTCAAAAAGCCCAGCATATTACAGAGATGGCTGGGGATGTTCTACGGCTTTTCGAGGAACATTTTGATTTTTATGATGGCAGTATTGTATTGTTCTCTCGTACTGAATCGGGGAATTGTTATGGCTATGAAACATATGGATCTAGGCGAAGTGTCTCGGTACTTAAACGAGTAAATCTTGAGCAACATGGCACAATCATGTATCAGCGCAACATTATAGCAGATATGTGGCGGTATGACAAAACTACAGAAAGGTATCGGAGTGCATACTTCAACTATGCGTTATTGCTTCGTCTTAAGGCTGATGTAGTGGTACCACTTTATTCTAGCGGAGTTATCGTTGGAGCGCTGCTGTGTAAGGAGAATGTCTCGGTGTCGGAGTCTTATGAGGATATTCGCCCATTTCTCGAAAATGTGAGTGTAATACTCGGAGATGGCATTGGCCAAATGAGCTATTTACAGAAAAAAGCTGAGAAAGATCATTTAGCTAAGGTGGGAGAGATTACCGCCTCACTTGCACATGAAATCCGAAACCCCCTGCAGGGGATATATGGCGCTGCACAATTGTTATTCGAGCAGGATTCAGACTCGGAGCTTGTTTCTATAGTGCTCGATGATACTCGGAGGCTTAATGAATTGGTTGATGAATTTCTGCATTATTCGCGACCAGAAAAAATGAATCACTCTAATATTTCAGTAAAGAAGTGGCTGGATTCTATGATGGTGCGCTATCGTATGAGTGGTATAAATATTGCCATCACCTCAGTAGTCGACGATGAAATACTGTATAGTGATGAGCGCATGCTCACCATTGTTCTTACGAATTTGGTGCACAATGCTTCACGATATCAGCGCCCAGGTCGACCAGTTGAAATATCAATCAAAAAAGATGTTGGGTGGGAAGTTTCTGTAATGAATCATGGTGCTTCGATAAATCCAGAGCATGTATCCCAATTGTTTGAACCATTTTTTACAACAGAGTCAAAAGGTACGGGACTTGGCCTTGCTCTTTCTAAGAAGATTGCCCGCGCTCTTGATGGCGATCTTTATTATAGGCCTCTCAATCCAGGGTCTTGCTTTACTCTCTTTATTAAGGATCATAATGAATGCTCAACTTAAAGGCTCAGTCCTTGTCGTAGATGATGAACCACATATTCGAAAAATAGTTTCTCTTGCTTTGAGTTCTCTAGGTATTACAGTCTTTGAATCACCCAGTGGAGAGGCTGCCCTAGAAGTGGTGAAAGAAGAGTCTATTGATGTCGTGATTTCAGATCTTCAAATGCCTGGAATGAATGGTGACCAACTAATAGTACAGCTCAAAGAAGAACAACCTCATATTCAGTCAATTGTTATTACAGCATATGGTGACATGGAAACCGTTGTTAAAGTAATGAGAGCGGGGGCATCGGATTTTATTGCCAAGCCTTTTGAAAATAGTGAATTACGTACAATCGTGACAAAATTATTAAAAGGACGCACCTTACAAGCTGACACTATTAATACGCTTCCTGTTGGAAAAGTTGTTTCCGGGGTGATAGGAGAGAGCGCCTCTTTTAAAGAGTCTCTTGCCCTTGCGCTCAAGGCGGCTCGAGCTGATTCATCAGTCTTGATTCTTGGAGAGAGTGGGACGGGTAAAGAGGTTATTGCAAAGACTATTCATGCTGAGAGTACTCGGTCTTCGGGACCTTTTGTCGCCGTGAATTGTGGCGCAATTCCTGAGAACCTTATAGAAAGTGAACTCTTTGGCTATATGAAAGGTGCATTCACTGGGGCTCAGCATGATAAACCAGGGAAATTTGAAATGGCAAATGGCGGGACTGTTTTTCTCGATGAAATTGGAGAGATGCCTTTAGTTATGCAAGTAAAACTTCTCAGGGTTATACAGGAACGGATGATAGACCGCGTTGGAGGATTTACTTCAATTCCTGTTGATTTTAGAATTATAGGAGCGACTCATAGAAACCTCGAAAAAGAAGTTGCTGAGGGGCGATTCAGAGAGGATCTCTATTATCGACTTAATGTAGTCCCCATACTTCTTCCCCCATTGTCTCGTCGAGGTGATGATGTTTTTCTACTGGCAAATCATTTTTTGACTGCTTTTAATAAACGGTATAGTATGGGGTACTCGTTAACTTCTGAGAATAGAGAGACTTTAATGAGGTATCCTTGGCCAGGAAATATTCGTGAATTAGAAAATGTTCTTGAACGAGCGGTGGTACTAGGAGATGGTAAACAGTTAACCTTTTCAATAGGTGAAAAGGGAGCGAGTACACCTCAACCTACCATGAAATTAGAACAGAAAGAGGTTGAGCGAAAGTCAATTGTGTCAGCATTAGATGCATGTCGCTGGAATAAAACAAAAACTGCCGAATACCTTGGTATCAGCAGAAGAAGTTTATTGTATAAAGTAAAAGCCTTTGAAATCTCTTAAAGTCTTCTATTGTCTTTTAGATGAGTAAGTGATTTTCTTATCATAAAACTTTTGTTTATAGTTCAAGGTGTATGTTTGTTGAGGGGCAATGTGAATATGAAACGGATTGGGCTGATATTCGAGAGACTTTTTCCATTTTCCTTTTCGAGTAATTGAGCCATGCTTTAAAGTGATGATATTGTTTCCCGGTGGGATTTTTTCTTCTATAATGAGAAAGCTTTTATTTAATCTATTAATAATTGGGCTGATGCCTAAAAATATACCATTTACATATACCTTAACCCGTTGCATTGGGACTGAACGGTCGGTAAAAAGAGCCGCCTTTGGTTTGCAGTGTATTTTAAGAATGCTCAGAGCCTCGCTCATAGAAGCACTAGTTTGGCGTAGATCCCTGTCATTTTGATGGCTTTGAGCGAGCCCTGAGGAGTTAGGCTGCTTAAGCTGGTTTCGTAACAGTGTGGCAACTGCTGGAATAAGTTCCATAAAGCGAGAGTAGGCCTTTGTCGCTGATGCAGCCACAACAATTGACCCGTCAATGACTGCAATTACCCTGATGTCGAGTCGATATTGAGAACCGATTTTATTAAAAGAGCCCACAATAATTTGGTCGGCACCCAACCATTCACCAAGCATTATGTTATTTTCTTTTGTCAATCCTATTCGTTCAATGTTTAATGCTTGGATTGCCGTTTCGATTTTCGTTCGCTCAACAAGTTTAATGGACCGACTTTTTAGTAGTTCGGTAATCAGCATATCTGGCATGCCCGAAACAAAAGAGTGATGATTCTTAGTGTTATTTTTGATTTCGATGACAGCTAACAAGGCTTGATTGTTTTTATCTTGTGCTACCACAACTGTAGTAGCAAAGATTAAAATGAATATATAGAACATTTGCATTTTCATGATAGTAACCTCGATACTGTTATTAAAAGAGTCTTTGAGCGATAGACTTAAGGGGAAGTACACCTGAGAAGTTTACGTTAACCGAGAGGTCTCCTTCTTTTATTGAATTTTTATATGAGTGTTTAATACCAGAGTCGATAAATAACCAGTTTTGCACATAAAAACGTACTCCAAAAAGATTTTCAATAAGGCGGCTGTGAGAAAGAACGCTTTCTTCAATATGCTCTGCATTTACGGGTGTGATGTAATTACATTCATAAATAAATAATTTATCACTGCTTTCCTGCCATGTTAAACCAATGCCGCCTTCTATGGCGCCTGCACCAAACTCTTTTTCAATAGGATTAGGTACTGATGTCTCTGTGATTCTATCATTGGTGTATTTTACTCCTGGATAGATGTTAAATATATGATTGCTTGTTGAGAATTGTTTCGCCAACATTAGTTCAACAAACTGACGTTCTATTTGATACCGTATATCTTTTTTGTTTCTAAAGGTCTTAGATACATTCGAACCGGCTGAAACTGAAACAAGGGGAAAGTTCTTGGTTTCGTTTATGACCTGAAGCTTCATATAGCCATTAAAATAGTTGGTAAGCTTGTCAGCGTCAGAATGATATGGATCATATTGGTACCCAAGTTCAATGATATCTCCGAGCCCAATTGCAATTGAACCGTAGAGTTTTTTCATGGAAAAGTTTGAAATGGCATCATGTATATTGCCACTGCCATTAATGCCAATGGAATAAGATTCAAGAACTTTTGCAGTTTTCATTTGTAGAAGTTTAGGGAGGTGGTGTGGTTTCGATGTTGAAATTGAAGGAGAGTCATCCTCTTCAACTCCTATTTGTTCGTCATAACTGACATTTTCAATAGGTGCCTCTTCAAAAGTTTGACTCCATGCAGGTGTTATGGCCATATACGAGAGAGTTGAGAAGGTAAGTGCTTTTTTAATTGTTTTTAACATTGTCATAGTGTCCTCATTTGTTGGATTCATTTACTGATTATGGTTGATAGTAATGCAAGAGGCGTGCCAATATGTAAATAGGCATTTATGGCCCATAATCATAGATTGTGGAGAAGAGTGCGCAATGTATTGCGCACATTGTTTTGCGCACTTTGCGCAAGAGGGTTTTAATTAAAGGGTATTATAGATTTAAGCAAGGCATTGCTACGGAGCTTGTGACTCATATTGAGAAGGTGTTTACTGATTGTGTATCATATACCTATTTCAGGGCATAGACTTACAGTAACGCATAAGAATGGAACAGTTAAAGATACTTGATAATTATTTTTTCAATATCTCAAGAGTACGCGTTACGATGCCGAGTGCATCAATGCCACATTCAGTATGCTGTTCTTCTTGAGTTGCATGATCAATAAAAATGTCGGGGATACCGAAGCGGTTGAGTGAGCCTTTGTAGCTTGATTCAAGAGCGTGTTCTGCTACAGCACTCCCAAATCCACCTGTGATACAACCATCTTCAACAGTGATGATGTGATCATATTTCTTAAAAATGGAATCAAGGAGTGAAGTGTCTAATGGTTTTACAAAGCGCATGTCGTAGTGGCCTGGGTTGTATCCTTCACTTTTTAGTGCGATAAGGGCTTCTGTTACAGCATTACCAATAGTGCCAATCGTTACAAAGGCAATTGATTCTCCTTCAACTAAGGTACGCCCAATGCCAACAGGTATTGTTTCAAAAGAACATTTCCAGTCTGGAGTGACCCCGGTGCCTCGTGGATAGCGTATGCTAAAAGGGCCATCAGTATAGTGTGTTGCGGTGAACATAAGGTTTCTTAGTTCAATTTCATTCATAGGTGCGCTCACCACCATGTGTGGGATTGCACGCATAAAGGCCATGTCGTAGGTGCCTTGGTGTGTTGACCCGTCAGCTCCCACTAAGCCAGCTCTGTCAAGACAGAATATTACTGGAAGCTTTTGTAATGCAACATCGTGAATGAGTTGATCGTAGGAACGCTGTAAAAACGATGAGTAGACATTGCAAAAAGGTACAATCCCTTGAGCGGCGAGCCCTGCCGAAAAGGTCACCGCATGCTGCTCTGCGATACCAACATCGAACGTGCGCTGGGGCATCTCTTTCATCATAAGATTCAGTGATGATCCAGAGGGCATTGCAGGCGTGATCCCCATTATTTTTTCATTTTCGCGAGCGAGTTCTAGTATGGTTTCGCCAAATACGTCTTGATACTTTGGTGGTTTACCTGCATTGCTGCTCTTCTTTTCTATTTCACCACTTTGAGCGTCAAAAATTCCAGGCGCTGCATGCCATTTGAGTGGATCATCTTCAGCGTGCTTAAAACCTTTTCCTTTCTTAGTAATAACATGAAGGAGCTTTGGCCCATCAATCTCTTTTAAATCAGAAAGAATTTTAGTGAGATGTTCAATATTATGGCCATCAACAGGGCCAAAGTATCTGAAGTTGAGGGATTCAAAAAAGTTACTCTGCTGCGAGACTAAACTCTTTAGTGAGGTTTCAACAGTATGGGCAAGGTTTTGTGCATGGGTGCCGAGGGTCTTAAATTTTCCCATCAGGTCCCAAATCTCATCACGAAGTTTATTAAAGGTATGAGAGGTGGTGATGTTTGTTAGGTAATCTTTGAGTGCGCCTACATTTTCATCGATAGCCATATTGTTGTCATTGAGAATAACCAATATGTTTGATTTTTGAACTCCAGCATTGTTGAGTCCTTCAAAAGCGATACCACCAGTAAGTGAACCATCGCCAATCACAGCGATGTGCTGTCTATCAGGCTCACCTTGTGCTTTGGATGCAACAGCCATCCCCAGTGCCGCAGATATTGAGACTGAAGCGTGTCCTGCTATAAACGCATCATACTCACTCTCCTCTGGATTGGGGAAGGGGCCTATGCCGCCTTGTTTTCTATTGGTATGGAACTGGCCTTTACGCCCGGTAATAAGTTTATGGGCATAGGCTTGGTGACCTACATCCCATACAATCTTATCATAGGGAGTATTGAAGACATAGTGAAGGGCAGAGGTCAACTCTACCACACCTAATGATGAAGCGAAGTGCCCCCCATGTTTGGCGGCAAACTCAATTAAGCTTTGACGAAGCTCGACACAGAATTCCGAGAGTTCACTCAGATTCAGTTTTCTGAGATCCTCAGGGCTATTTATAGCATCGAAATGGTTGGTAGCGCTTTCGTTTTGCATCATAATGTACTTCTTTATAAATTAACTATTAAAGACCTGGGATCTTCATGCCGCCAGTTAAGCTTCCCATAGCATTTTGACTTGCTGCTTCTTTTTCAGAAATTACTTTGTTGAGCGCAGCAAGAATGAGATCTTCGAGTGCTTCAACGTCATCAGGGTCTACTGCTTCTGGGTCAATAACTATTGACTCAAGGAGTCCTTTACCGCTGAGTTTTACTTTTACCATGCCACCACCAGATTCAGCCTCATAGCTTTGAGTCTCTAGCTCTGATTGAGCTTGGGTGAGTTTGCTTTGCATTTTTTGCATTTCTTTCATCATTTTTTGCATGTTCATGATGTAGTCCTTTTTGTTGTTATATGTTCGGCGTGAAAAAGTTCAACTAATAACTTTAAGGCGGGCTCTTGCTCCATGTCTTGCATAAAGAGTTCGCGAGGGCTAGTCATCGAGGAAAACCCAAGCTCTTCAAGAGTTTTTGCTTCACCTTTCTCATCGAGGAGGGTGAACCGTAAATCTACCTTTTTGTTAATAACCGTTTCAAGGTATTCCAGCACTTTCTGCTGTTTTTCATCACCAGTTTTCTTGTCTGTAAAAAAATCGTGAGCCTGTTTGTTATCCTGATAGAACTGAATATCGACCAGGAATGGGTCTTCATGGAATTCACCACGCTTTATGTGGGTGCTCATGAGATAGGCACTAATCATGGATTCAAAATTCACAAAATCTTCGAGAATTTTCTGCCAGCACGGCTCTACTTCAAAAACAGTGTAGGTAGGAGTATCTGCATACTTTGCTGCTTTGCTCGTAGCGGTGGTTGAGTCTATGGAGGCTGATGTAGACGCTGCGGATTGTGGACTAGCTGTTAGAGTTTTTTTTTTACTTCACCAGGTGCAGCAGTGGATATTTTTGAAATAATTTGGCGGATATTAGCAACACGGTCAATGTAGGCCAATCGTGCAATACCCATCTCAATAGTAATACGTGGGTGGGGTGATTGCTTTACTTCAGACTGTATGTCGTAAATCAGTTTTGAATATCTGAGAAGGTCACCATGTTCAAGTTCATTCGCAATCTCTTTGAGCTCTGTATGAGTCTCTTCACTCACGCCAATTTGGTCAAAAGAGAGATTTGAAATTTTGGTATAGACTAAATTCCGAATAAAAAGAAGGAATCCATTGAGGAACTCTTCCACCTCGATACCCTCTTCGTAGAAGTTACTGATAACAGTGTAACATCCAAGTTGGTCATGGTTAATGACCGCGCGCATAAGCTCAAAGTATTGTGAATCAGAAGTGACCCCAAGTATACGCTGGGTTGTCTCAGTAGTCATGTCATTGCCCGAAAGGGAGTAGACCTGATCAAAGAGGGTGATCGCATCACGCATACTGCCATCGCCTTTGCGAGCAATAAGAGTGAGCGCGTCTTCGCTATAAGTGATGGTCTCTTTTTCAGAGATAAATTTGAGACGATCAATAATCTCTTTTTCACTAATGCGTTTAAAATCGAACCGTTGAATTCTTGAGAGAATTGTTTGGGGGACTTTATTGACTTCTGTCGTTGCAAATATGAAAATTACATGTTCAGGTGGCTCTTCGAGAGTCTTAAGAAGTGCATTAAAAGCATTTTTTGTGAGCATGTGTACCTCATCCACAATAAATATCTTGTATTTACCATGCATGGGTGCGTATTTAACCTGTTCAATAAGGTCACGTACGTCGTCGACACTGTTGTTACTCGCACCGTCAAGTTCAACCACATCAATAGATGCACTCTTTGTGATGCTGGTACAAGACTCACAGCTATCGCAGGGAGTAAGGTCAACGAGATTTTTACAGTTCAGTGTTTTAGCAAGGATACGAGCAGATGATGTTTTACCAACACCACGAGTCCCTGTAAAAAGGTAGGCGTGACTGACGGTGTCGTTTTGTATTGCATTCTCGATTGTGAGTGCAATATGACCTTGACCAGTCAACTCATTAAAATTATTTGGGCGCCATTTTCGGGCCATCGCTACATATGCCATGGCCAAAAGATAGGTATTTTACAGAATCAAACAAGCATACCAATAAAAAATGTGAGCTGTCATTCATAAAATATTGAGTTGACACTACTTAGGAGTTTTTACTCAGGATTAAGAGGCGATTGCTTTAGTTTTTGCCTGAAGGTTGGTTCAGTTTAATTGAATAGATTAAAATAAAAAGTGCAAAATTTGCTTCTCATTGTTTAAAAAAAGCTATTATTCTGATCAGATCTTTGGGAGAACCAATGAAAAGCTTTGCACAATCGTCGTTAGTTGAAGTACCATTCGAAAAAGTATTCGACTACCTACATGTTCCTGCGCATAATGTAGGACTTGATGCTCAGCGACCCACACTTCACGCTTATATTCCTCATGATATACAAGAGGGTGGCGAAGTGAAGTACAATCTTTTTTATGGTCTTATCAATATCTCTTGGGTCAGTACTATCACAGCGGTGGTAGAAAACACCCTCATCAAAACATCTGCAACCAAAGGCCCGTTTACTAGTTGGGAAGCGACTCACTCATTTGAATCATTTTATGATAAGGTTCTTATTAGAGATGAATTTCACTACAGTACTGAAAACGAAAACCTTGGTAAAATTCTCGACTCACTAGTAGTAAATCACGCTTTTGACGATCGCATGCGTCTCGTTGAAGAAGCTGAAACCACTAAAATTCGTATTGTGAATAAGGATGTTGGATAGATAATTATTGTCTCAATAATTATTATGTAACGCTACACTACACTCTTACTTTCGTGCTTCATCTTTCGTGCAAGCATAAGCTCTTCCAGTCGCTCTCGTCTCAAGAACCTCAGTTTTATTTGATAGCAGATCTCATTACCCATAAGGATAATAACCCAGAGGCCAAAAATGAGGATCATAAAGAGAGGGAAGCTCGCAAGAGATCCGTAGAGAAGTGAGTACCGTGCCATCATAAGGCCTTGTACTTTGATCACCCCTGCAAGAAAAAAGAAGAGAAGTATGGTTGTAAGAGTCGAGGCAAAAAGACTTGCTGGGAAGGGAACTTTAGCATTGGGGATATGGAAGTAAATCACATTGAGGGTAATCCAGGTCAGTACCGCAAAGAAAATATTGTAGGTTCCAAGGTAGAGTAGTGACTCGTAATCTGAGAAGGCGCCCGATGTTTCTAAAAGATTGTGCATTTCGGCTTTTATATTAAACATAAAGGCAGACATGATAAGGAGTGCAATGAGGAAGAAAAAGAGGATGGGGGTATAGGCAATAATTTTTTTGAAAGGGTTTCTGTTTTTGGGTATCCGCCAGGCCATATTCATACTCTCTTCAAGGGTACTCATGGCAAACCAGAAGGTAAAGAGAAGAATGGTAAAGCCCATAAACCCAAGAGACTGAAACTCTATTCCCTCCGCGTGTTTAATAAGCTGCAATACGCCTTCGAGGGGCAGTCCTAAATTGAGTGCGCGGTTTATTTCTGGGAGAATTTTCGGAAGTAAATTAAAAACGCCAAAAAGATTGGCAATTGCAGATACGATGATCACAACAGGGATAAACGCAATAGCGCTATCAAAGGCGAGAGCAGTTGCTCGAATAATACCTTTGTGAAACACAAAGTTCTTGAGGGCATCAAGAAATACTTCACGGAGAAGGAGGATGTTCGCTTTAGTTGTTGATTTCATGGTTTACAGAAATATAGACTAATATTTCGGTTTATGGGTACTGAGAGAAGTGAAGAGAATTCTAGGGAGAATAAAAAGCGGCTGTTCCAAGGGGAACAGCCGCTTTTTGATTAATTACTTAATTTCCAATTGGGTCTCAGAAAAAGACAAATGTAGTGAGAATAAAGAGTGGTACTAGTATGAGAATTGACCAGATCATATAACCAAAAAATGAAGGCATTTTGATTTTATTCTCTTCTGCGATAGACTTTACCATAAAGTTTGGCGCGTTACCGATATAGGTATTTGCACCCATAAAAACTGCACCCATACTAATAGCAAGGAGTGTCTGTGCACCAGTGGTCATGAGCTCAGCAGCATCACCTCCGGCAGTATTAAAAAATACGACATAGGTTGGTGCATTGTCGAGGAAACTCGATAGTACCCCAGTACACCAGAAGTACATAGAGTTAACCGCTTCGCCACCTTCTCCGGTAACCAGGCCAACAACAACACCAAGGGGGCCATCAACGCCCTCTTTGAGCATTGCGATAGCGGGCACCATGGTGATAAAAATTGTCGCAAAGAGTTTAGCTACTTCAACAATAGGTTCCCATGTAAAGCTATTACCTTGACGAGTCTCTTTTTTGGTGATTTTAAGAGAGATAAAAGTAATAAGTAAGAGTAGTCCAACCTGAAGCATAGACGCATATTGTATGTCAACGTGATGGAGTGTCAGGTGGCCGAGTGGAAGACTAGATAAGAGTACTGCACCAACAATACACGGGAGTAAAAAGAAGTTTGCTTTTCCGTCAATGCTCAGTTTTTCGCCATTAGGGTTTTTCTCAGGCTTATTTGGCTCTTTTGAGTAGAGGAAGGTATCAATAGCAAAGTATACGAGTAACAGTACAACTAATGCAAAGACCATAGGTGAGAACATGTGAGTAGTTGTCCAGAAAAAGTCAACTCCTTTCAAGAAGCCAAGAAAGAGTGGTGGGTCTCCAAGAGGAGTAAGTGAACCGCCAATATTAGCTACCATAAAGATGAAAAATACGATGGTGTGTACTTGATACTTTCTCCAGGCATTTGCGCGAATGATTGGGCGAATGAGGAGCATTGCTGCACCTGTGGTGCCCATCCAACTTGCAAAAATAGAGCCGAGAATTAAAATGATAGCATTAAGTTTTGGAGCGCCAACAAGTTCACCTTTAAGTCGTATACCACCCGCAACAGTAAAAAGCGCGAGGAGGAGTACAATAAAGGGGATAAACTCGAGGGTATATACTTCAATGAGATAGAAGGTCCCCATGTTTGCGCCATACTCTATAAAGAATGATATAACGAAGAGGAGTCCCCAAAAGAGTGAAACCTTACCATAGTTGTGGTGCCAAAAGTGCTCGGCAACCAGTGGAAAGATTGCAATAGAGAGGAGTATTCCAAGGAATGGGATAAGCCATAAAAGGCTAATGTTTTTTCCGTCAAGGTGGGGAGCGTTTCCATGGCCACCTCCATGATCACCTGCTTCAGTAGCGGCGTGTCCTGCTTCAGTGTCGTGATGATCGGGTACTGCGCCATGGTCGTGGCCGGATTGGTCTACAACGGCTTCAGTTGTGGCCCCTTCTGCCGCAGGGGCATTTTCAGTAGGCTGTACTTCTGCAAAACTCATTCCGATGAACATCAGAAGAGTGAGTATCATGTGTTTAATCATTCCTTACCTTTTGTGAATTGTACGTTGAGTAATATATCCATATTTAGGTAAAAACATATTAATTTCTACCATAAAGATGTGAAAAACTAGGCTACTACGGCTGTTTTTAGAGCGATAGTGTAATGAGTGGCCTATGCTCAAAAAAGTAGAGGGCTTATGCGTGGAGTGCTTTTATATGAAATGTTTTACGGTGATAAGGGGAATAGCCGTGAGTGCGTATTGCTTCGATCTGCTCTTTTGATGGATACCCTTTGTTCTTCTTCCAGTTGTATTGAGGGTACTCGTCGTGCAGTACATCCATTAAATCATCTCGATATACTTTGGCAATAATTGAAGCTGCTGCAATAGAGCTTACCCGGCCGTCTCCTTTGATTACAGGAGTTTGGAGGTCAGGATCTATTTCTCTAATCTTGTGATTTCCATCTACAGCAAGGTGGTGCCATTCGGGGAGTTGTTCAAGTGCTCTGCGCATCGCAAGAAAGGTGGCATTGAGAATGTTAATCTCATCAATCTCTATGTGGGATGCTTCGCCTATGGCCCAGTGGAGTGCGTGCTCTTTAATAACAGGGTCAAGTATTTTTCTTTTTTTATCAGTCAATTTCTTTGAATCATTGAGCTCTGCAATGGGCTTCTGTGGGTTAAGTATAACGGCTGCTGCAACGACAGGTCCAGAAACAGGGCCGCGCCCTACCTCGTCAACTCCAGCCACTAGGATACCATATTTATTAAAAAGCCAATTTTGCGCCTCGGCCATGGTGAGGTCATCTAAATAATCAGGTGCCGGAATAGTAGACCCTCCCATTATTTATTGTTACGTTGCCTTTTGAGAATGCTTCGATTACACGCCAATAGATGTCGTGCTCCGTAGCGAGAACTCGCTCGGCAAGGTTCTCTGGGGTATCATCATCTAATATGGGCACTGATTGCTGTTTAATGATTTTTCCACAATCATACTCTTCATTTACAAAATGGACTGTTGCCCCAGAAATTTTTGCACCATGTTCTATAGCAGCACTATGCACATGCATACCAAAGAGGCCATGTCCACCAAAAGAGGGGAGAAGTGATGGGTGAATGTTGATAATTCTCTGAGGAAGTGCCGCAATGACGCCATCGGGAATTTTTTTCATATATCCCGCTAAAACTAATAGATCGATGTTTGACTCTTGTACAATACGAGTAATCTCAGCATCACGTTCATCTTCCTTGGGGTGTGTTTTTGCAGAGAGATGGTGCACCGGAATCTTGAGGTCGAGTGCCTTTTGAGCTGCACCGCTCTTGGAGTTATTGGTCAGCAAGAAGGAGCAAGTGATGGGGAGGTTTAGTTGGGCAATTTTCTGGGCAATCGCTTTAAAATTTGAACCGCCCCCTGAGGCAAATATTCCGATGGTATACATAGGGTCTATCTTTAGTTATCCTGTTAATGACATGAGTAAATTTAGTTAAAAATATCAAAGAGTATTGAAATTGGAATAGGTGCCATCGTTTTGCTGGGCGATATTGTGACGCTGTAATGTGCTGTAAAATATACACGAAGCATGCGTTTGAGTCTGTTACGACTCTATATTAAAGAGAGAGGGAGACTCGTTTAGGAAGTTTTAATTGGGAGAGTGTTATGTCAAAAAATGAATTGATAATAGTCTCACACTTTACAACACTGTTTTTTGTGACTTTTGTTGTTTTGAGTGTATAAGGAGAGGTGCTTATCTAATAAAAGCATTCAATCCAGTACTTCTCGGTCACAGAGCATGATTTTGTCTAAATAA
>JAOPTW010000034.1:0-93465 GCA_051532035.1 Fibrobacterales bacterium
GTCTCTTCAGAAGCCCTTGAAAACCCGCCAATACTCACTGAATCATCAGGAGAACATGCAGAAAGTTCGATAGACGCACTGTATGAAAGCAGTGAAGAGAAAACTGCTTTGGCTAAACAGGACACCCCCTTCTCAATTTCTCACTCTTCACAAGGGCTTATTATTGGCTCTGAATTGAATGGAGTAGCTCACATCAACATTTGGGATGTGATGGGTCAACTTCTCCTGAGCCAAACGGTTCATACTGGGAACAATTCTCTACCGATACACATCCCGACACACATCCCAACAGGCCTTTTGATCTATGGGATCGAGCATGATGGTGTGAGTAATTCTGGGGTATTATATTGGATTCATTAGGGTTTGGGAAGACCTTTTCAGAAGGCGGACTCATACACAAGATCTCCAACAAAATGCACCTATATCGGCTTCAAGGCCGGCACTAGAAAGGTCTATCACTCCTCTTTCATCGTCCACCCCGGCACTCAGTTCAGAAGCCCGTAACGACTTTTCTTTACCCCCTTGGCTACAGACCAGTGATAGCTCACTTCTAGAAAACGTTACCCTCACACTAGAGCCACGAGCAGGTCATTCATATCAATCGATAATTGTCGATTGTGACACATTTTCTAATCCGATGACCATCCTCTGGTTCTATCAGTATAGCAGACACCATCAGCTATACTGAAGCCTGGACCAAGGGCAGAGCTATTGAAGGAACATGCATCTATTATGATACGGATGACGAGTGAGAAGTCGAGTATAACAAGTTGAGGTGATTCATTATCTTTTACTTGGATCGGGGGGACATATATGTTACTACCCATAACCAGGTCATTTCACTATAGCGTTGATATCAACATCGTAATCCATGATTGCTTTGAGCTCACGAGAAACCTGACTGACTCTATTCTCATTTACAGACAATAGATTAATAGACGTTTCCCATACCGCTTGCTCGCCCGAACTATAATGAAGTGTGAGACAGAGAATAGAATCGTCAATAATTTCTGGGGTTAGCCAATAGTGTTTTACGGGGATAGCGCACTTTTTTATCAATTGAATCATTGTGTCTTGGCGCAGATGTTGGAGATCAACGACTATTGTTCGGAGAACCGTTCGTGCAACGCTATGCTCCATAGCGGCACTCGGAAAATAGACATTAAGGGTTTTGGTTTGCAGAGAAGGTTTGCCGGGTACTGCTACAGAATTATCCGACTCTATCAAGGAGCGATTATAATAGTGGGTCGCCTCAGTTCGGTTAGAAACCCCAAAGTTTTCATAAATTTTTTGAAGATGCACTTTAACAGTATTGGGCGAAATTGAGAGCCGTTGAGCGATCTCACTATTATGCAATCCCTGAGCCAACAAACTTAATATCTCTTTTTGACGCACTGTAAATGTGTCAATAAACACAGGTACCATAGTGCTCCTTTGCTTTCTCTTCTCGTGTATGCAATCTATATGATTAATAGAAAATTTAATAATTTACAAAGTTTTATTATCACATAGATGGAGTTACATACCTCACTGTTTCAAATAATTGAGTTTTAGGCTACGATTAACAGTATATACTTTGTGCTAGGCTACGGTATAATGATTTAGAAGAATAAGGCCCTACCGAAGAAGATGAACCAACACGATTTGAATAATGAGCGAGTGGGTGAGTACAGTGCAATACCGGAGCTGAAAACCCCGGTGTACTGAGAGAAGTTTACAACTCCAGCAATTCCGGACAATCAAAACCCAACGCACCTAAGGCTTCTATCGTTGGTTCAATAAAGGTTACGGTTGTAGTGTCGGTACCTGCAATAACAGCACCCTCTGATTTATAGAGTGCATCCTCCAGACAACACTTCTCAACATAAAAAAAGGATTGTTCTTCACTATTAACCAAAAAATCGAAACTATAAGCATTACCACTATCTTGTGTTCCGTCTTTCTGACTAACAATGGTATAGCCAAATGAAGCACTATCTTTTTTTATAGAAATTAAATTTCCATATACAACGGTATCCGTCGGAGTCACATGCAAATAAACATCACCATCAGCCGACTGAAAAAGTGATGATACTGCTACCGTACTATCCTTCTGCACTGCTTTGATCAACGGGCAATGATCAGGTTTCTGCTCAGACACTGTTTCGGGTGTCTTTGGGATAGTGGTGATTGTTGATCCTTTAAAAGGTACCAGCTTTACTCCTGACGGAGTCACCATCTGAATCTCCTGTCGATCTTCAATCCGACTGGGCGATTCTATATCAAGAACCCGATAGGCAAATTGCAGAGAGTCAAGATGAGTAAATGAGTGATCATAGAGATAGACCTCTTGAACGGTACTATCCTTTACCGAAAGTACTCCTTCTGTAACAGGATAAAAAGGGAGCGCCGCAATGGTATAGTCCGGAGCTTTTTTCGAAAGAACTATTGAGCGATAGAGGGTTCCACTTGTACTATCCATTGCAAAGATATCATAGTTCCCCAGTGGTACATTGGTAAAGAGAAACGACCCATCGTTTTCAATAGTCGCCACATCAAATCGATCTTGAGGTGCATTACTCGGATAGAGACCCAGCTCTCTGCCAACTCTGTGATCGTCAGGCACCTCAGCGGTCCCTGGATTATCAATAGCCGTGCTCCCACTAATACTTCCAGGAGTCGTCTCCATTATATCAGACAAACTACACTGCACTATCATCAGCACGAAACAGAGCACGAGTACCTGATTCATCATATATCCGTTCCTAAAGGTTCTGCAGCATTACTCTTCAAACTTTTCGAAGGCTGTAATAAAGAAAAATACTGCATATTAATTTGACACACTGTCTCTATGGGTTCTTCTTTTTGGAGTATTTTTTCAATGATACCCCTGCATTCATGAAGCGCTCGATTAATCTCATTGTACGATTGTTTCGACACCCCGGCGGTAACAGAAACAACATACCGGTCATCGGGGGGAAACTCTTCGAGTGCCCGTTGGCCGAGTTCCATAAGATCTTTCATATACGACACCACAACAAAATCAACATGACTATTATTGGTGCGCAACATATGACTGGTCTGACGAAACACCCCAGACTCTTCGGTAATCAAATCGAGCCTCTTAAGTAAGCCTATAGAACTTTGAACCTCTCTACCCGATATTGAAGGCGAGAGTAACCGACCCAGCCGATATACATCACCATTATACAAAGGACTGCATATGAGTTCTCGAATTACAGGGTGATACCACTGACGAAAATAGGCGTATGTATCACGCTCTATGGTAAACACTTCTGGGTTCATCAATTGCTGCATGACCTCATAGGCATTTTTTTTATCTTCTACAGATTTCGCATGTTTGTATTGAATCATCAAGCCCAAATAGCGCTCTTCTTTTTTCTTTGATGCCACAAAGGGGGCAATACGAGGAAGCGATCGAAGGGTAAGAGGCCGAGCCCCTGTAAATATTTTGTGCATATAGGCTTTTGATTTAACCCCTGCGCGGTCTGCCAGCTTTTGATAAGATAATCGAGGATTGTTCTTTTTAGCTTCTGCGAGCCAATCTACAAGATACTCCTGATAATCCCAATAATCATATATTGATACTCTCATGTACTCAAATCTAGAAATTACCAGAAATTTATCATTACAAGTATGGGGCAGAAGATCAATCTGCCCCAATAAGTATAGAGTTAGGCTACGATTTGCCTTATTTTAGCTGTTTCTGGCTACGGGAGAGCTGCCGGAATATCGATAAACCGAGTCTCAGAGGGTGAAAACTCATCAACAACAGGGAGCGAGACTTTAAAGGCATAATGAGGAACGATACGGTCCTCTCCATTACTCCCTTTTTCGGGAAGCCAACTACAGGCAACGCCTTCAACCGCACTATTGGCCACACGCGCCATATCACTCTCCACACTTTCAGTCAATACACTGGTGAGATCGAGAAGTGCCTCGTTTACCGTTCGAATTTCTACAAAAGTATCTGCCGTAAACTGAGGCCAGCGAATCCGAACTTCATTGAGTCTACCCTCACGAGTGAACCACACCTCTACAAATGAGAGGTTTTTACGTATTATCCCCCCATTAAAAAGACGGCGAAAGCGGACACCATAGCGAGACACCGACTCAACTTCTTCAAAAGAGTCTGCTTGAGCAACAGGAATCTCAGCGGCGATTTCATTCACCATCATATCAAATTCGAGTTGCTGACTCACAAATGAGAGTTCTGCCCCTATCAGCGTTGCCGACATATGTTGAATCGCCTCCTGAGAAAACTGATCAATCCTATAGTGATCATCACCTTCACCTAACGTAAGGGTAAAGAGCTGGTCACGCGGTTCGTACCGACTCTGCAATTGAGCCTGAGGTGCACGCACTGTTCTCAGAGAATCAAATGCTGCACCATCAAGAGTAAATGCAATGGTGTAGCTTTCGAGCCCCCCATCACGCCAACCATTTGCAAGAGGTGTTAGTGAACTGCCCCCTGCACGAGAAGGCAACTGATCGGTATCCCCTGCTGTTGCGAGTATTGCTGCGGTGGCATGCCCATTCCCCGATCGATACAGGTGTGATGACTCTTCGTAAAAGGAAGTGGTAAAAGTGGTGACCGCATCGGAGACACCCTGCGCCCATAACAGTGACGTCGCCACGGTAATAGTAACGATAACGGTACGTATTGATAATATATTCATATATTCTCCTTAGTAATTTGGGGTTCCATATACCACTGACAAGCGAGAGATATACTGTTTTGCGGTTCCAATAGCACGATCATTATAAACATTGGTAAAGGTCTCATCAGCACCATTAAAGGTTAGGCCATCAGCGGTCCCTTTAAGGTAGATCATCTTGGGTTCGATCCCTGCCGACAGATCTTGATATATCTCATTGTTGACGGCATCTTTAAACGAGTTCCAAAAAGTTTTCCCCAATGTTATCCAGTTGTAAGAGAAAGCATCCCACACCTCTTCACTATACCCATTAGAAGCTCCTCCATGTACACTAGATGAGTTATATCCAAACATAGCGTGAATGCCATCAAAGGCCGGCAACATATCAGTTAAACCGATTCGCATCCCCCATGGCATATCATAAAAAACCCATTTGGTGTAGTCGTTGCCATAGCCTTTGTCTGCAGGGGCCACTGTTCCGCCATCATAGCAGATAGGGCCAGCCGTCAACTTACCGCCATCATAGTTCCCCGAAGCATCAATTCCTCCCAGACCAGAAAATATCACAAACTCAGAGTCATCCGAGATTGTTCCGGTCATATAACTTTCAGTAACAGTAGATCCCTGAAACTCATGACTACTTGGAGTAATCCGCACCCCAACTCCTGCGGCCTGTGCACGGGTGTGTAACTTATCAACAAACTTCGCTGCATGTTCGTGACTTCGACTCATCCCTACCTTTCCAATTGGAATATAATTTTCAATAGAAAAGGAGGTTATCCATGCGTATTCAAGTGTCCCCCACCCCCCAGCAAAAAGCATAGTGGTGGCACTAAAAAGCAGTAATAGCATTTTTATCATATTTTATTGACCTTTATTTATGTTATGTGATTATTCGAAATCCACCTCTGAGGCGAACCCAAATTGAATTATAATCAAAAATTTTTAAGGACATTGTGAATAAAATTTGATTAGTAACGGTGCTTAAATATTAATTTTTTCGCGTATTTCCCCATTATAGCATTCGTTAAAATAGTTACACTCAGTTGAGTCTACCCCAAATAGTTCCCCAGCATTTAGTTGCGATACCCCCTTTATATACCGAGCATATATATCACAATCATCATCATTCGCCCTACTAGAGACTACAGAAATGAGTACTTACGTTTTAAAACAGTCATTTTTAAAAAAACGTTACACAGAATCTAGGATACCCTATCATGCTTACACACAAAAAATCTTTTTTCCGACACTATCGAGTACCGTAACACAGACTCTCCCAAAGAGCAATTTTTTGAGGATACGAAAGAGACAAAGACCTGCTTAAAAATATGACAATGCATTAATGTATGCACACAACAGTGAGTGACGAGGCCAAGATAAAACCCTTTACGATATATTTCTCGACTCCAATAGAGACCGGTACTCGAATTATCTGAAGTGGCTCAGGATACTAAACACCCAGCCAGAAATGGGCTTCGTCTCACGCACTGACTATTGTAGAAAACAGTATTTAAAGCAGAAGAAGCTTTAGAGGCCGATTGCCTCAAAGACGGTTTGTTAACCATTTCTACTCCGTAGTATTCCCTACTACGGAGTAATCACCGTACTGAAATCAACTGCAGGACGCCACATCTCCTCTTCACCTTGAGCGATAGCATTAGAAATGATTGTCCCGGGATAGCGCCACGTATAATCTAAGACAGCACTTGGAGCGCCATCGGAATAGGCAAAGTCATAGGCAAATACTAACCGAGATAGGTCGGCAATCTGAGAGGCATTTCGGTTGAGATTTAATACGATTTCATCAGAGGATAGTGCACGATTCCATAAGCGCACATTATCAATACTACAGGCGCTATGCCAGGAATAGTTATTGTTAATGCCAACAACATTTGAGCTCGCCCCAATAAGATTATCGGTACGAGGCATTGAGTCCGGCAAAGCATTTTTATCGGTAAACTCAGAATATATTGCACTGCCATTTATATACACCGTAAGAAGAGTATCAGGAGTAACCGTCACTGCAATATGATTCCATTCATCATTTTCTATAGCAATGGGAATAATTTCAGTACTCTTTGTATCAACAGAGAGAGATGGATCCAGTGCATTAAATACTTTATAGTGAAGACTTGGAGTGTCTTTCCAAGGACCCAACACCAATTCAATACGAAACTGATCATTACCCTCTGCAGACAGACTCATTAAACTAGAAAAATTGTATATATCTGAATTCTGTACCCACAGTTCCATAGTAATGCCATATCGAGGCCAATCATAATCGATGGTATCATGAATAGCGATATATTCATCAATGCCATTCAGATGCAGTATCTGTGTTTCATCACTATACGCACTACTGGAAATCGGTTCCTCAGAAGAGGATAGATTTTGAACAGAAGAATTAAAAGAACTCGAAGATAATTCAGAGCTCCATTCAGAACTCAATTGGCTCACTGTAGATGAATGCGTATCATCACTTGACTCTTCAAACGCTTCACTACTTAAACTACCCGCACTACTCTCTGCATATATCTCTGTCAGGGTATTATTAGAGGTAACCTTAAAATATTCTGTATCAAATGGAGCTTCTGCAACCTCCTCATCTACCAACAAGAGCGGGGTATAGTTACCGGGCGGCACATCTGAAAAAGTAACGGTGGCCCATGAATCTTTTATTCTCACTTGTGCACTATAGGTTGTATTGTACAATGCCACAACACATGCTTCTGCATCTTCTGAATAAGGAAAAGAGATAACCAGCTCCCCAGTCTTTTTGAGGGTATCGTTCACTGGTTCTGAAGCATCTGCTCCTATCGTGACTCTCTCTTTGTACAACCCCTGCTTATCAGTTGCATAGTCAATTTCTAGAGCATACTTTTTGTCTGCCACATCGTCTATTACATAGGCACCATCAACATCAGTGGTAGCCGTTAAAGCCGACGGTGCCTCATTGTGCATATTCCCCCGAGGCACTAACCGAACCTCAGCATTATAGGCAGGCTGTCCATCAGCAGTGTAGACCGTACCAGCAATTGAGCCTCCAGCTTCAACATCAGTAATCCCTACTTGCTCCCTTTCGGCCACAGTACACGCACCCAAAACGTACACAAATAAGAGTGCAAAAGCACCTCTATAGTGATCATAAAAAAACATGCTGTATTCCTGTTTGTATCGACTTACACACGGCACATCGGCCGTCTCCCCAAGTCATTCAATTGATTATCTGCGTCCCAGCCCTTAATATAACTGTAAACAAATGATTATTCTTCTCATTTGAATAAATACACCGGCATACAGACAATTTTCACTTCAAAAAATTCAAATAACACAAGAATCGTTGCTATGCACAGACCATTGCAGTAAACTGTATTTGAATCGGATGAATTACTTACAGAATCGTACGCAACCCATTCTTTAGTTTGAGTATGCAGATGAAGAGTACTCATTAACCGGAACTGGGCAGATGCCCCCCATCGGGACCAACCCTCTTGTAAACCTGATGGCAAACTAACAGGAGAAATTAAGTATTTTTCGTTATGAGTAACATCTTTCCCTCTATAAGCGTCTAATCTTAAACAGAACCTCAAGGAAGACCATGAAATCAAGTATACTCATAGTGTTAGTTCTTATACAACTGAGTTGGAGTGCTGCGTTCACTCATACACAAAGCAGTGATTATATGTGGGAGACCGGCATGGGCCTTACCGCTTTTGGACTCAATGGAACATTGTCGTTCATGGAATATGAGGATTTCTTTGTATATGGCGGTTCCCTATCTGGATATATAGAGATAGAAGGTGCCGATGGTACTATTCCCGGTATAGAGTTTCATTCCCGAGCACTCTACCTTAATACACTGGTAGGTACCTATATAAATCATGGTAACCATTGGCTCTATGCTATAAGTGGGATAGGTATAGTAACAGGGAGAAAGGCAACAGGCGATAATCCTTGGGAGCCAATCTTTGAAAAGTATACCGCACTCACTATTCCACTGTATCTTAAATACCTCTATCCAGTGAAATTCGGTGCGATTGGCGTTGAGCTAGGCGGACATTTAAACCCTGAGATTTCTATGCCCTTTTTTAATGTTGTGATTGCGATTAGGTAGGTAAGAACAAGCCGGTACCACTATAACCACCTGACCCTATCCAACTCCTTTTTCTGATCTTTCTTAACCCAAAAGTGATTCCGAGTTTGATCCACCTGCTTAACGATTTCCTTAACCCGATATGCATCCAATTTTATTTCAAACAATGCTTGCCCAATGGCATCGAGTACAAATCAGTTTCTACCCTTGCTTACAATATGTGAACAAATTTACCGATTCACACCATGCTCATAGTTACTTATCAGATTAAATTAGTATATTAGTTAAAATATTTTGGAGTAACTCTATGATCAGATTTATAGTCATCCCCTTTGTCTTGTCACTCTTTGCCTGCCTAAGTACCAATACCACAACTCCCACTTCTGAGGCAGAACTCTCTTCTCAATCAGCGGTAGCTCTATCAAGTGCTCCAACAACACACGATTCTATATCGTCTTCAATAAGTAGCTCAGAGACCCTCTCTTCACAGAGTAGTCTCAGCATATCATCTGTATCCAAGGACCATTCAGTGAGTTCCGCAGTACACTCTTCTAAGATCTCATCTTCGTTAATTACCATAGCAGAGGAGATACAACAAGAGAAAATCAATGGGGTAACGGTACTCAAAGTACCTGGTGCTACAGTAACAGAAGGATCTATTGATACCCATTTTACCAAACAGATAGAGGGATTTACTGATTTTTCATTTGATCTACTCAGAGAGATTAATGCCAAAGAGATGAAAAACGTGATGATTTCGCCACACAGTATCGTGAGTGCTCTCTCAATGGTCTATCCAGGGGCTGAAGGTATGAGCAAAACAGAATTTGAAACGCTACTCAACATCTCTTTAAGCGAAGATGCCTATAACTCTTTTATGTATTCCCTCAACCATAAATTGGTTCCCGGTGAATACACCTCACCCTATGCAGAGTATAGAGAGAGTGATAGCCCGGAAGAGGTCCCTTTTACCTTTAACATGAACAACACCAACTGGGGTGAGCAAAGCTTTCCGTTTGACCCTGAATTTCTTGCGACACTCAATACTTATTATGAAGCGGGGCTCAACGTTGTCGATTTCAAACACAATTTTGAACCCGTGAGAATCCAGATTAATAAATGGGTCGAAGCGGAGACCAATGATAAAATAAAAAATATTCTTCCAAAAAAGAGCATCGACTCATTAACCAAAATGGTACTGGTAAACACCATCTATATGAAAGCAAATTGGTTAAATGACTTTACAGAACATGCCACAAGTGATCAGCCGTTTACCTTGCTTGATGGTACTACGACATCCGTTCCAACGATGCGCCAAACCGCCTATTTCGCTTCAGTTAAGAGTGATGACTATCAAGCGATATCGCTCCCCTATATTGGCAATGAGTATTCAATGCTTATTGTGATGCCCGAAACCATTGATGAAAGTATCAGCACATTGAATAGTGAAACCCTTGGAACCATTTCAGGGGCGCTCAAGAGACAGCGTACACAGCTCTCACTACCCAAATTTAAGATTGAAAATAATTATTCTCTCAAAGAATTCTTTCAGAACATGGGAATGACCGAATCTTTTAGCTCCAAGGCAGACTTTAGTGGGTTTCATGCACAAGGGTTACCCGAAATATATATATCAAATATTCTACATAAGACATTTATTGAGGTAGATGAAAAAGGGACAGAAGCTGCTGCAGTTACGGCTATATTAATGGCCGGCACAACAAGTGTACCGCCAGACCCCATTTCAATTGAGATCGATAAACCATTCCTGTATTTTATTCAACATAACGAAACACAGCAAATTCTATTTATGGGCCAGGTGCTAAATCCGACAGAATAAACTTCTCCCCCGTTACCGGAACAGCTATGATTACGGATTTGCCGATGGCGGAGTCATTAACACCTTTGATTAGTCAACAACACAACATTTGCAGAAGCAACAAAGCCCACACTAGCAAAGGGTATCATCATACAGAAACTTGAGTGAGGGCATGTTAAAACAGGTGATTATTTTTTCGGATTAAACACAACATTGTCCAGTTGAAAACTACCGCCGCCATTATAAATACCAATTGAGAACGTCATGATATTTTTCTTATCCGTAGTTATAAAGGTTCCAGAGCTGTTGGTATAAGAGAGCGTATCGCTTCCGTGTTGGAGATCAATGGTAATGGTCTGCCACTCATCATTAAGAGGGATGTCGTCCACCGCTGAATACTCAACAGCATATCGACTCCACTCATTTGTAGGTTGCGCATTTTTGTCTTCGAGAGAGACGATAAACAACACTTTTTCAATGCCCCATTCGGTTGAAGCAGTATCATAAAAATTGATATCAAAGGAGAGGGTCTCCATGTCTCCGATATCAATAAATCCTGAAGGGGTAAAATCAAAATAAATCCCCCCACTCCCTGCGCCACCATCCCACAGCATATCACCCAAAACACCTTCTCGGTCAGACTCTTTTTCGCTACCACCACCTTGCCACCACCCAACAAGACTCAATGGTACAAATGCATCATCACTGTTATCAGTGTATACCCCAATTGGCTTTACAACACCACCCGCTACTGATACCGAAAAACTCTTTCTGATGAAGTTTTTATGCCCATCGCTAAACTCCACTTTAAAGGCGTCAACAGAAGAATCATCGGTATTAGTGTATGAAACCTCAATATCGCCATCAGCGTTTGTAGAAATTGAAACAGTACCAAACGATGGCTCAGACAACACAGTCCATTGGGACGCATCATCATCCCCATCGCTATAGGTAAGGGTAATAGCTTCAGTGTTACCAACACCTGAAACAGCAATGTCAGTAGAACCTTTTATTACTGGTGCACTATTCTGTACATATCCGGTATACCGCATATTATCGATATAGATAGGCCCATCTTCAGTGAGCCCCCCTACTTTGAAAAATATGCGGGTAAACTCCCACTCAATATCAATGCCAAAGTCTGCGACGGGTATAGTGACACTATGCCACTCACCATCAGTATACTCTGTGATGGTTGTCGCACCAGATTTTGTGACTCCCTCGAGGTTTGTAGACTCAACTGAGATAGTTAATGGTTGGGTCGCTTTAACATCAAATTTTAGTGCGGTGACTGATGACAAATTAACCGTTTGCCAACCGATGCTATGAACCATAAAGAACCCATCGACCTTGGTACTATCTTCCCGGGTAAGACGGTTAATATCAAAAAGCCACCCTTTATTGCCTTCAGTTATCTCATCACACTCAACTTGGTCTTGCGTCGCCCACCGGTTACTCGTTGAATTTTGTGTAAACGTAGCTGAAGGATCAATATTGAGCATCCCATTATCATTAAGAGTAGCAGGTGCCCGTCTGCTCCCCTCTGGTATATCACCATCAATAAAAATTGCATAGACTGGCTCAGTATCTACCTCTGTTTCATGGGGGTACGAACCGGTAAAGGGGCTACAACTGGTCACCCGTGGTGCACTATATTCTGTTTCAGAACCAGTACTTGAACTACTTTCATCAAGGGATTCGCCTGCAGAAACAGTATCGTCTATCTTTTCCGATGACGAGCTGGTATCATTGTTATCCGTGTCAGAGCTCGGCTGTGTGGTGCCTTCTCCTTCACTACTTAACTGACCATCACTCGACTCCCCTGCACTACTTTCTGTATCTGATAGGTCGGAAGAGAGCGCATCTATTGAGCTTGAATTGTCTCCACACCCAACAAGAAAAAACAATACTATTGATAACAAAGAATAACGGATATACATGGCTGCCCCTATATTTTTGTGAAACGACACTCAAAAAACAGATTCTGATGTGCGTGTTGATACTACTGTGCCTCAAATTACGTTCCAGACGAGTAACACGGATAGTATATGTAAAATATACATTATGAATAAGTTTAGAGCAAGGCATTGAGCAAGGTGTAAAAGATCAAATCAAAGTCGTTGAGAACCTTTTACATATAAAGTATGATTGGAAATTCATTACTGAGATTACCAGTCTTTCCCGTGAAAAATTTCAGGGACTTAAGAAGAAGTACTCTGAGACTCCCTTACAGACTACTGAATAATCTCAGATTGCACAACATCAAAATCCTTCCCAATGATGACATTATCAAAATAGACCACACGCGAATCTGCAGCAGTCTCCCTCTCATTCCACTTAGGGCAATAGAGGCCCCACTTGATATAATTTTTCCGATCGCTCGCCAAGGAATAGAGGGTAGGGAGATCTAATTTTTCTAACACCTTTGTGTACCCATATTCTGTTTCTCGCTTATGCCAAACAGTAAAAGCGCCATCGGCAGAGCTCGACCATATAATGTTAAAAACAAAGTCATTCCATACACCCTCTACAAAGGGCATAACCGTCTCCTGGCCTTTAAAATCATCATAATTATGACGCACAACAAATAAATCGTGTTTAATTCCAAAAAAGATATGAGGGCCACCGCCGACCCCCGTCATTTTCCACTGAAAAATAATGTCTTCATTGGCACCATCATTAACCCAGCCTTCGGGTATATACACACTCATTCTATAAGAGAGACTATCCCCTTCCGTAAACATCGTGCCATCTACATCCAATGCATCATTCTCAGATCTTGTCCCATTAAATACCATATTGTCACCGCTTCGAACTTCAAAGCGCGCTGAATACTTTCCAGAACGCACAATAGATTCTTCCAAAGTTGCACCGTATTCTTTTGTAGTATCATAGCCCAGGCCGAGTCTCTCACTCTGCATCAGTCCATCTTCATAATCAATGTGATAGAGATGCGTTTCGGGGGCAATATGACACACTGGGTCCTCTGCACAGTCGGGATCAGCGCAATCCATCCAGCCATCTCTTTCATTATCTATCATATCATCACACACAACTTCTAGTGTATCACTCGCACTGTCAGAGTTACTCACATACTCTCGAGTACTACTACTGAGGTCATCCCGTTCACTCGAATAATTCTCATCCACCGCAAAGCACCATATAAAATCGTTACACTCCAAGTCATCACAATCAATATCGCCATCACCATCATTGTCGAGACCATCACGACATTCGGTGATTCTATTTTCGGGTATCCATAGAGTGATCTCTTCAGAAGACCCATCAAGACTTGAAGCATAACTGCTCTGCTCTTGAGAAAGGTCCGAGGATTGGTCACTTAACAGTGATTCAGAGCTCTCTTGTGCTTGTTCTGAACTCAATCCTACTGAACTCAATTCAGATACATCGGAACTACTCTCCCTTTGAGAAGTCAGATCCTGATTTGTAGAAAAGCAACCAGTTATTGTTATAAGTATGATGCAGTGAAGTGCGACTAAATACGACATATTCCCCCAAATAGTAAATCGTTATAGTATGTGTTGTGATTTTAATAATAGTTTAATTGAAGTATGATAGAGTACATCAACTCGGCAGTCATTCAATTAGTGTTCACATAATGACCGTACCTACTTAATGAACAGTGGCACGAGAGTCTCCCCTATTTTTACGACATACGCCCCTGAGGGTAACGCTCTATTGAGGGTTTCTGCCTCGCTGCCGCTCATTGATACCCTTTTTACAATAGCCCCATCCATCCCATAGACAACCACCATTCTTCTATCATTGCTCTCATTAAAAACATGAGAAGCGCCGGACAGTGATAAAACCTCCTCAAAGGGCGGCATAACGAGCTCTGATGATGAGGATGCTGAAGATGACGAGAATGTAGCCGTCTCGCCTAATGAAGATTCTTCTGGAGTGGCAGTACCACTCGAAGAGGATTGTAAGTGACTACTTGAAGAACGCTCCTCAATATCAGCATCTAACACAATCAAGTGATACAAGTTGAGCCCCAAACTGGCCACACTTACTCCAAAGGTATGGGCTCCCTCTGGTAATGTAACGGGAAAGGTCAATCTCGATACTGCACCAGCGGTATTAGGTATTTCAAACTGCCCCAATTGTTCACCCCCACCATAATACTCAAGAGTAAGGGTACTCGGGCTTGTGGTCGAGACCTCCAGTACGAGAATCCACTCTTTTTCCTCTGGTACATAGAGATTATAGGCTAGCCAGTTGCCGGTTACTAGCCCAGAAAGGTAGGCACTGCTATCAGTAACAACCGATTCACCACCCTCCTTATTACAGTAGTTTACTGCGAATACGGTATCCCCAGGATACAAAGGATTTTGAGTGTCGCAACTGCGGTGTCCCTTTGTTAATGCATTGAGGGATGCAGTATTGCGGTTTGTGTTTTCAAGGCGCACATTCTCTGCTAGCTCCATAAGAGTAGCAAAGGCTTTCTCAGCATGGGGTTTTTGCCTGTCGATACTCCCCGGGTTTTGAGTGGTATAATTCCAGTAGTCTTGGAGTTCTTGAAACCCACCTGGTTTTTGAATATGGTACATTCCCGCTTCGAGTTTTTTCCAAGTCCACCAAGCCCAGCCAATGGTATGTTCTTCTAGAAGTTCGACCGCATCATAAAACCACGGATCGCTATTTTCCCCTGATTCACTCATCCAAAGAGGAGCTTGATATTGATCACGCATGCCAACATAGCCTGCAATGGATTCAAAATTATTGTCATTCCAATATTTATGAAAACTGATGATTACATTGTCATCAGCAACAGGCATTGGCCACAAACCATTGTGATTGCCCCCCCAACAGTTTCCCGAGATAACAATCATATGATTTGGGTCAACAGAACGAATGGCAGGAATCAACGCTGCATACATTTCTTTCAGTGGCTCGTTTCTTTGATCATCACATCCGTTTTTATTCCCCCCTTCAAATGCCCAGTTAGGTTCATTTAAAGGGTCATACCCCCCAACCCATTCATTATCTGCATAGCGCGCAGCAAGCTTAACCCAAAGGGCAACAGTCTTTCTTCGATTTTCCGCACTTTCCCATAACGATGGCTTATTTGGGTCGTAATCATTGATATTCCCATTATACCCCTGACCACCGGGCGCTGCGTGCATATCAAGTATCATATAAATCTGATGACGCTCTCCCCATCCTACCAGAGAGTCGATCATAGTAAACCCTTTATCAAGCCACGTATCGTGCCCTTCTACGGGTTCTTTATCAATAGGGAGTGTAAAAAGGTTAAAATGCATAGGAATACGTACAGTATTAAAGCCCGACTCCTTTAAAGCAATCACATCCTGTTCAATGAAAAAATTGTCGAGCCATTTTTGATGAAACTGCTCCATCCGATCAACGCCAACAACATCGGCGATATCATTCAGTATTTTGTGCTGACCCTCATCGACGCTTTGATTAAGATCGAGCATGTAGGGCTCCATAACCATCCAGCCCCCAATACCCATTGCACGAATCATATACGGTTGTCCAGCACCATCTACTAGGTCTGTTCCCTCTGCATGGAGAAACCCCCGACCATAGGATGAAGAAACAGTTGCCCCAACCATTACTATTAAAAACAGAACTCTGCTAAAAATTCCAGCGTTTTCCATAAGTACCCCTCTAGGAATCTTCTTTTATAGCAGTGCCAAAACTAAATATATGTGAAATGTATTAAGGCACCTACAACCCATAACACGAGAATTACCTAAGCAATCCACGCAATGTGTCATATATAAACTAGGTTATTCCCGTAACAAGCGCAACGGCTGTTTTACGGTTGAACGAGTCTCGATTCACAGTAAAAACCTCAATTAAGAGGATTTTGAGTCCGTATTACTCTTTTTCAAAATCAATTTGTGGGCGCCACGTGCCATTTGCCCCAAATGTGCCACTCATATTGACGAGCTCACCATGATACCCCTGTGATGATTGGTCTGTAATACTCAGAGGATCCTGAAAATCATACTTGAAATCATAGCTCAAGACTAACCCTACCGTATCAGACAAACCATCAGTGGTTTTGTAGATATTATCAACGATCTCCTGAGCACTGCGTACACCGCTCCATATACGAATATTATCCATACGTCCATTAAAATATTTATCCCAATCCTCACTTCCGCGACCCAGATAATTTTCTCCCCTCACCGCATTTTTTGGTACGGCTCTTTTACCTTTAGGAACACTTTTTTCAGCAACACCATTTACATAAAAAGTCGTTAATCCTTCTGGAGTTACCGATACGGCTACATGCTTCCAGGCACCTATTTCAGTAAATACAGAATCGACAATTTCCTCTTCCCAGTAGACCCTCCCATCGCCATTTTCATGATTATTCACAGTATATTTAAGTTTATTGTTATCACCGTCAACATTAATGCCAAAAGCAATCATGTTACTATAGTTACTATCAGTAGAAAGGTGTATCAATTGAGTAAATTCCTTAAATTGGTCCCAAGCCACCCATAACTCCATTGTAATTCCTGTCTGCTGCCACTGAGGATTCATCGCCCCTTGTATAGTAACATACTTTGGTTTACCCCCAAAATGAAGTATTGCCGCCGTGTCTAAAACGTGGATAACTGAAGAAGAGCTCGCATTACTCACAGAACTTGTAGCAGTTACTGACGACTCACTACTCACACCGACCGAAGAGCTTGCCTTTGAAGAACTACTCGAAACACTGACAAAACTCGAAGACGACGGGGTAACTACTGCAGAAGATTGTGGAGCAACCGATGACGACACCTGAATAGCAGCAGAAGTGCCAACACTGCTTAGTGATGCCCCCAACTGAGAAGAGAAATCACCCTGAACTTCTGATGAAAGATTAGTATTCTTTACCGTGTCTACACTTGACTGAGGTATACCCTCTGTGCTACTCGAGCTCAAAGGAGCGAGAGGATTAGGAAGAGAACTTGATACTGGTTCTTCTTCCCCTTTACTGAGTGACGAGCTACTCATGATAATGACACCAACTATTCGCTCGTACTCAACAGCAATAAATTTTTCAACAAAGGCAATACTCGCCTCTTCTTCAATCCCATGGGCAATAACTGCTTCCAACTCTAGGGTAAGGGAATCGACCTTGGCTTTATCCTGTAAAGGATCTAATTGATTTTTTTGCTGCTCAATGACTGCGACAATTGAATCATAGGTGGAGGCATACTGCTCGGTTAACAAAAGCAACCCCTCAACCTTCATTAATATGACTTCATCATATCGTTCTAGAATACCCACATCGGTTACAGCACTCGCCTTCTCTTTTAATACATATACCGAATCACTGAGTAGCTTGATCTCAAACGCAAGCTCCTCTAACTCTTGAGTGGGAGTAACACTCTCTGATACGATTTCTGGCTCTGATTCATCAACCGGTGTAATACCGTCACTACACTGTGTCAGCAGCGTCAAACAGATAATTGAAACAAATAAAATTGAAAAATAAATAGAAGTACTACGAAGTATAGACATCGCCTGCATACGTCCCCTTATGTGTAACTGATAGATGTGTACTTGTGTGGTGTGTTACCCTATCAGTGCCCTTTTATTACCGCACAACTCACAATAGGATGATAGAGCCATGGGGTAAATCCCAGTAAAAAAATACTAAATAGATACGAAAATTGCTTTGTAAATGCCTATAACAGAGGCGTTACAGCACAATATGTTCGTCCCAAAGAGGATCTTAATGTAATTTATACAGTTTCTTTGTTCACACTGGTAAATCGTACTCATTTTTACTACACAAAACCACCATATCACCACGGTATATTCACCACACATGAATATCTGCTTGAAGGTGACAGGCTCGGAACAGGCGGCGGTGATATTTGGGATGAAGTCATCAACCCTAACCCCAATGTATTTATGGTCCACTGTGGGCATTATGGGGGCATCAGAGAAAACCTTGTGGTCACCAATAACGATGCGGGTAAACCTGTGTATCAGATTTTGAGTGATTATCAATCGGATGATAATGGAGGCAATGGTTTTTTACGGCTCTACACTTTTCGTCCGAGCCTCAGCATCATCGAAGTCTCTACATATTCCCCATCGCTCAATGAGTTTGAAAAAGATAACACGAGTCGATTTGACATCAACTTTCCGTTCAGTTTATAACATAGACGTGTAGCATACAACGATCCTGTAGTTACCTTTTCTTAATCTTAGGAATTTTCAAAATAATACCCGCCTTAATAAAAGGCGTAGAATCAAGCTCACCCTTGGCAACCGTTGTCCCATTTCGACTAAACTCCATATCAGTTACATTAAATATGTACCCCATTTGAATGTTAATAAAAAATGGTTTTTTGATGGGTATGAGAAAATCTGGGCCTACACTAATACGGCTAAACCGCAACTCTATATCAGAGACTGTTTCAGTATTAAACCGGATATGATCTCCCTCTAACTGAGTCCGAACCCCCATATGAAGCTTGTTGTCAAACACATAGTAGAGACTCATAAAAGAAGGCATGATTGTAGTAAACTTTATTGAACTCCATCGTTTCTGGAATCCCAGGAGAGGGAGTAATAAAGGACGTCCCGTATTTCGGGTATATATGAGGCCGAGCATTAGGGAATATTCATGAGTCCGATAGAGGCCAGCGATAGCGCCATTTAATTGCCATATTCTGTTACTGATGCCATTTTCAAAATCAGTTATGAGCTTAGGAAGTAGAGAAATAGTCCCTGTCCAAACGCTATCTTTAAGCCAGATAGCCCTGAGCCCCATTTGAAACCCATGAAAAGAGCGTGTGTTTTGTGCACGTTCTGGAAACTCGCCATGAACAAACAAGCCCTTATACTGAGGAGCTCCCATCAGAATAAATGATTTATTTAAGCGATACGGTATTATAAACCCTGCATGAACAGTTTGAAGCCCTAATGCAGAAGTTAGCTGAGTACTATCCCCTGCAACCTTAAGGGAACTTTCTGGAGACCAATGATAACTCAATGTAGCCAGATTACTTTCAAATGCACAAACATCTAAAGGGACAACCGCTAAAATCAGTACACATTGAGTAAAATAGATGATATTTTTAAGCATAGCTCCAAGTATACCTTCATTTTGTACAGTAGTCTATACCAGCCCTTTTGATAACTAAAAATATTCTCATTTATTGGCTATTTTGTTGAAATTTGCGTATAATCAAAAGGATATTCACCTATAAAGTAGACCCGAATGGTACACCTTACTTCTAAGATTTCTGATGAACGGAATAGTTTGATTAATACCTTTCTTATTGCTGCGTCTTTTTTTGCTACCATACTCGTTGCTATATCACTATTACGACTCTTTGATCAAGGGTGGAGTAATATTCTCTATGTTCACCTAGCTGGGTTATTGGGTGTATGGCTCATTACTCTATTCAGAAATAAAATTTCTCTTTCCATCAAACTTTCCTTCCTCATCCTACTTACCTACAGCCTCGGGTGTATCGGACTCTATTTTTACGGAATAGTTTCTGATGCTGAAACACTCTTTTTCCTCTCATTTATTCTCGCTGCATCATTTAATAAAGCAAAATATGGCGTTATTCTTCTGATTACCATGATAATCATCTACACCGGGGTGGGGCTCCTCTATAGCCAAGGGGTATTGGTCTATTCTTATGATATTCAAACCTATCAGGAGTCTAGTTACTCATGGCTTTTGCATATATCAGCTTTTGCTATCTATGGTGGATTTGCACTCATGATAATCCAAGTCATGAACAAAGTAATATTTAATAATCTCAAGGATATTGAAAAGCAGCGAAGTGAATTAGAAACTCTCAATGCATCAAAAGACAAAGTACATAGAGTTATTGCCCACGACCTCAAGCGCCCTTTCAATAATTTACTCGGGATTATGCAACTGATGTCGAGTGGTAAAAGCTCTATGACCGAGGAACGGAAGGCTAAAATTTTTGACAAACTCTACCGTGACTCCAAAGGCGTCTATGACCTTCTCGAAAACCTATTGATCTGGGCAGAATCCGAAACAGGGCAAGCACAAGCTCAAAAGAGCGAAATTGGAGTACACCTTCTGGTTACCCACGCAATAGTCCCCTATTTAAGCCTCGCTGATCAAAAAGGGGTTCGCATATTAAAGCACCTAACCGACACGATCACTGTCTATTCAGACATCCCTGTCCTCAAAATTGTACTCAGTAACTTACTCAATAACGCCCTAAAATTTACTCCAAAGGATGGCACTATTACACTATCCTGTCAGCAATGCACCGATCATGTTGAAATTAAATTTACAGATACGGGCGTCGGCATAAATAAGGATATAATAGAACGGATTTTTGATCCATTTGATACGATCACCCAACCAGGGACAGATAACGAAAAGGGATCCGGGCTTGGTCTGGGTGTCTGTAAAGACCTTCTCGATAGAATTGGATGTTCTATCAGAGTGTCCAGTATTGAAGGCAAGGGGAGTACCTTTGCGGTCATTATTCCTCACTCTAGACCTTCTATGGAACAATCTATTTAAATGTCGGTACAAAAAAAGCCACCGGGGTTACCGACAGCCTTAAAAATCCAATAAGTAAACAGTTCAGCGCCCTAAGGCTCAAGAGCATCAATACCCGCTAATACCCGCTGTAAGACACGGTATATTAATCATAATATCTACTTGTGATCCTGTTTTTCTACGCTCAGCAATAAAGAAGTCAAACTTAACGATATCACCTGTTTTAATAGAGTCATTACGGTTAACCGAGAGGTTATTTATATATGTTACCGCACCTTTAAGGTTAAATTGTCCTGTGACGGGCATATGTACCCCACCGATATCAAGTATCAGGTGATCGTTGAGAAATACAAATACATCATCATCACCAGAAAATTTAAAATCTTGCTTTTCAGCTCCCTCTTCTACATAATAAAATTCCCGACTCATATGACCGGCAAATCCATAATTTCGTGATGCTACTGAAACAGCGCATGTTTTTCCTGAAATGAGCGTATCAGCGATAACATCCATTTCACTTCCGCCATCTATACAACCATCGAGTGGAAAGAAGCCTTCCCCTGCTGTTCTATATGAGTAGACATTGTCTCCTGTGTGTGTAAAAGAGAGCTCTACATTTTTTGCTGCTCCTGTTTTACTCCACCAGGTCTCAATTGCTGTGTTAGTACATACATTTTTTGCATAGACTGGGAGACCGTCACTTGAAAGAGTACCCTTAACCATCCCTGTAGATGCTTCGTGTACTGGCCTTATCACTCCATCTTCATCAACAATACCAGGGCATTTCATTGATTGCGCATCCGTCACCGCAAATTCAGCACCAGCTTTATCATACACTACAATTTCAAAAACAATTGTTTCTGGAGGCTCATACCCTTGCGGAAAGCACGTAAATGGAGGTGAGCCACATACAGGGAGTAATTGACACTCATCATCCTCACAATCCATAAAGCCATCGAGGTCATTATCTATACCATCATAACAGGATTTGCTATTGTTCTCTGCACAAAATGAGTACTGTTGACACTTCCTATCATCACAGTCTTTATCACCATTATCATCATTGTCAATACCATCTTGACATTGAGTAATAGTTTCTTCGCGAGAGTCACAAATTATGAGATCCGCACACCCTTCGTCACCACAATCTATAAAGCCATTGTTATCATTGTCTTCACCATCAGAGCATAACGCTTCTGTATTTTCATACGGCTGACACACGGCAAAGGTCTCACAAGTCTGAAGAGTATCACAACCCAAAGCATCAGTACAATTAACTGTAATGTCTTCACAATCAACCAATCCATCACCATCATTATCAAGACCATCTCCACATTGTGCTGCTGTATTTTCTAATGGTTCTTGACACCAACTATAATCTTTACAGAACTCTTTATCATCACAATCAACACTTCCATCTTCATCGTTATCAATTCCATCAGCGCATTGTTGCGCAGTATTTTCTAATGGCTCCTGACACCAGCTGAAATTTTGACAGAACTGACTATCATCACAGTCAATAAGTCCATCTTGATCGTTATCATAGCCATCATTACACTGTACTCCAGTATTTTCTAATGGATCCTGACACACGATAAATGATTTACATGGTTGATCTTCACAATCAACAAGATCATCATCGTCATTATCAACACCATCCGTACATTCTCTTAATGAGTTCTCAGCAGGATCGTCGCAAAACTGAAATATTTTACATGATTCATCCAAACAATCAATTTTTCCATCACCATCATTATCAACAGAATCGTTACAGAATAAAGCAGTATTTTCTGATGGGATGTGACAAAAAATTAAAGCACCACACCCCGGGTCATAGCAATCAATAAGTCCATTAGAATCATTATCGATACCATCCTGACATTCCCCAGGACTATTCTCTTGCATCAAGTACGCCGCCTCTGAGGGACTCAATTCTTCGTCTGAAGAAGAAGAAATACGTACTGTCCCATCCGGGAGTTGCCCATCATTACTTTCTGCTCCCTGTGCTGATGAGCCATCGGCACCATCACCGGTGCATATATCAAAACCTAAGCAGTCCTGATCCAAGCAATCAACATGGCCATCACCATCATTATCCTGTGTATCATTACAGAGCTGAGCTGTATTTTCATGTGCCTGTTGATTTGGTGTCGTTTCTAAAAAACAACTTGTTACTACAAAGAATGCTATCAATAGGGGTAGATGTCGCATATTCTCTCCAATTAAAAATAAGATATAGGTAAAATACTATTTATGACTTGTTTAGTATAGGTTTGTCGGGAAAGTGATGCCCTAAAACATAAAAGGCCACCAGAATTCTGGTGGCCTTTTATGTTTTTATAATTCAGCAGCTTAAGGGTCTACCGTTGTGGTATCGCGTGCACCGATACCTGCTGTTAAACACGGTATATTTATTGTAATATCAGCCTGAGAACCAGTTCTTCTACGTTCAGCGATAAAGAAGTCAAACTTAGCAATATCGCCCGTTTGAAGAGAATCATCACGGGTTGTTGAAAGGCTATTAATATATTTAACCGCATTCTCAAGATTAAACTCTCCTTTAACCGGCTTATGCACACCACCAATATCAAGAATAAGTCGATCATTCAAGAATACAAACACATCATCATCACCAGAAAATTTGAAGTTTTGTTCGTCTGCACCAGCAGCAACATAATAGAATTCTCTACTCAGATGTCCTGCAAATCCATAATTTCGTGATGCTTCAGCAACTGCACAGGTTTTACCTGTTATCAGTGTATCTGCAAGTATGTCTTCTTCACTCCCTCCATCTACACAACCATCAAGTGGGAAAAACCCTTCAATTGCAGTTCTAAATGAGTACACGTTGTCTCCTGTGTGCGTAAAAGAGAGTTCTACATTTTTTGCAGTCCCTGTTTTACTCCACCATGTGCCAATCGAAGAGTTAGTACATACATTTTTAGCGTACACTGGGAGCCCGTCGTTTGAAAGAGTTGTGCGTACCATACCGAGCGAAGCGGTGTGAACCAATCTTTCAACATCATCTTCATCAACAATGCCGGGACACTTAGCTGCCTGAGCATCAGTCACCGCAAAATCCCCACCTGTTTTATCATACACTACAATTTCAAAAGGAATGGTCTCAGGAGGCTCATACCCTTCCGGAAGGCAACTAAATGCAGTAAGTCCACACACTGGGAACACTAAACACTCATCATCCAAACAGTCTACCAAGCCATCACCATCATTATCTAACTTATCACTACACGATTTACTATTATTCTCTGCGCAAAATGAATACTGTTGACACTGCCTATCATCACAATCCATATCACCATTATCATCATTATCAATACCATCTTGACACTGAGACATAGTCACTTCGCGGGAATCACAAATCAAAAGATCCGCACACCCTTCATCACCACAATCTATATAGCCATTAAGATCATTATCTTTACCATCAGAACAGAGTGTTTCTGTATTTTCATACACCTGACACACAGCAAAGGTCGCACAGGTCTGAAGAGTATCACAATCCAAAGCATCAGTACAATCAACGGTAATGTCCTCACAATCAATCAAGTCGTCGCCATCATTATCAATACCATCTGCACACTGTGCCGCGGTGTTTTCTAATGGCTCTTGACACCAAACATAATCTTTACAGAACTCTTTATCATCACAGTCCACCAAACCATCCTTATCATTATCTTGACCATCGTTACACTGTACTCCAGTATTTTCTAATTGCTCTTGACACACGATAAAGTATTTACATGGTTGATCATCACAATCAACAAGATCGTCATCATCATTATCAACGCCATCGGTACACTCTCTTAATGAGTTCTCTTCAGGGTCTTCACAGAACTGAAAAGTCTTACAGGATTCATCGATACAGTCTATTTTACCATCGTCATCATTATCGATTTCATCTTTACAGAGAAGAGCAGTATTCTCTTGTCCATCTTTACAAAAATCCATAGCGCCACAACCAGGGTCGTAACAATCAACAAGTCCATTAAAGTCATTATCGATTCCATCTTTACAATCGGGTTCGCTATTTTCATTTACTTCTAAGCAGCGTACATCAGAATCATCCATTGCACAATTAATAGGATTAAAAATTTCTGGATCTTCATCTTGCGCTACCTCAATATCATCTTTAAAGTCTGCCCAACACCCAAAAAATAAAAGGGTTATAAGAGCCCCCAGGGTAATTAGTTTAATATGTTGCATGTTCCCTCCTGATATTCCTTGGTATAATTCCTTGGAATATATGCAATTGTAGTGTGTGTGTGTCTATTACAGTCATATTTGATACTGCCCTTCGTGGTCCCGGTCGTTGAATAGTGCTTAAAAATAAAAACCACTACTTAACAACGGGCATGTCCCAAATATGCCAATCCTCAAATAATATAGATAAGAGAATCCCCAATTCACAACACTTTTTATGTTACTTCGGGTAAATCACACAATATTTACGAAAGCAATAAAACAGGGCTCTCACGCCTTAAATGACCTTTTCCTCATCGGGAATATTACGGTATTCAAGGTTTGACTGATTACTTGACTCAGTATCAGGTAAGCGTTTTTGTATTTCTATAAATTCGCTCAAGTTTTTGAGGAAAATTTCTGCAATTTTTGGGTCAAAATGGGCACCTTTTTGTGAATTAATGTAACTCACTATTTTTTCCATGCCCCAAGCGGGTTTATAACACCGCTCATAGGAGAGCGCATCAAAAACATCGACAATGGTGGTTATTCTTGAATACATATGAATTTCTTCGCCCTTAAGGCCATTGGGATACCCACTTCCATCGAATTTTTCTTGGTGTTGGTGGGCAATCATCGCTGCAACCTTAAATATCTCTCGCTTGGAATTATTCAACATATCAAAACCAATTTGCGCGTGAGTCTTAACAACCTCAAACTCCTCAGTAGTCAATGAATCAGGTTTATGAAGAATGGCCTCCGGTATAGCAAGTTTACCTATATCGTGCATCGGCGTTGCTAATTTAAGCATCTCGACCTCTGCCTCGGAGAGCCCCATCTTTTGAGCAAGGAGCGCCGCATAAGAGGAAACTCGTTTCACGTGGTTACTCGTTTCATGAGATCGAGATTCTGCGATTTCGCTCATGGTATAAAAAATCTCTTTTTGAGTATCAACATACTCCATATTTTGATAAATATTCTCAAAAGCGACGCTCAAATTTGCACAAAAAACATCGATCAACATTTTATCTTTAGTCTCAAGTTTATTCCAGCCTTTGAGGTAGATAATATTTTGAGCCCCATTAGATGTTTTAAAATATCCTAAATAAAAGGAATCATTGTAGATCGATTTCATCTGCTCTACGGCACTATTGATATTTTTCTCAACACTTTTCGAGATAACCTCACTCACTTCCATCCCTTCGGAACCAGAATATTTTCCTGTAGAAGCAAGTACGACAAAATCATCAGCACAGCTATTTTCATCATGGTGAGGGGCTTGACAATAGAGAGCGTCATGCTCCAGATTAAGGAGTGAAACCAACTGTTCAAGGACAATTGAGGCAAATTTTTGCATTGATTGCGGCTTAAAGAGTGAAGACGAGGTGAGAAGCAGTTTTTCAAGACCTCGTTTATACGTATCGATAGTGGCAATATCCCGATACGATCGTAACGCTGCAAAAAGTGACGTCATTAATTTCTGAGAGGTCAACTCCTCTTTCGATCGATAGTCATTAATATCATAATTTTGGATAACCTGACTTTCTGGTGCAACTCCCGGTTGCCCTGTCCTCAATATAATACGAACGGTCTGATTCTCGAGCTCATCTCGAATATACTTTACAAGCTCCAGGCCACTGTCATTGCTTTCCATTACGACATCGAGATAGAGAACCGCGATATCATTGTGTTTAACGAGGATTTTTTTGGCTTCTTCGGCGCTCAATGCGCTCAAAAACTCTAGGGGCCGCCCCTCAAAAACAAAATCTTTTAAAACAATTTTTGTGACATCATGAATACCCTCATCATCATCAGCAATCATGATTTTCCAAGGAGGGCCTGTATAAGAAGGGGCATTCTGTAGGACGTCATTCTTTGATAGGCCGATAGAATCGTCAGGAAAAAGAGGGTCACTACTATTAAATGTTGTCATAGTTATTACCAAATATCACGTGAGTACTCAAATCATAAAAAGCGCGTAAAAGCTGAGCCTCACCTTATTTAAAGATACACCCATTATCCAATAATTTTAAGAAATTGTCACGCCCTGTGTAGCGATAGGCACTTTTATTATAAAGCTGACCCCATCATTGGGCAAACTCAGTAAACGGATGGTACCCATCAATTTGTGGGTCACAATATTATATATTAAGTGCATCCCCAGCCCTGTCCCCCCTTTGCCTCTACTTGTCGTAAAAAACGGATCAAAAATACGCCCCATATTCTCTGCCGGAATCCCTATACCATTATCTTGATAGGTAAACTCAATGTTTTCCATACCCTGAACAACCGTGATATTAATTTTTCCATGCTCATCATTCTCTGGGTATCCATGTACGACCGAGTTCATAATCAGATTGGTCAACACCTGTGATATTTCTCCGGGATACGAGTGCATCATTATGTTGTCAGGACACTTTACCGTCATAGCAATATGAGTCTGTTTTAACTGAGGTTTTAAACTCAGGAGGGTATCTTCAATATACCCTTTTACATTAAACTCCCGTTTTTCATCACGAGTTTGATCAACCGCTACTTTCTTAAAACTTTTAATAAGGCCCGATGCTCGCTTCATATTAGAAAGAATCATCCGAGTTGATTCACTCGCTGTTTTTATATACTCTTCAAAAGTACCACGCGTAAGGCCATTTTTTTCAAACACCCCTAGAGTTGTGTTGGTACGTTCTTCTAGGAATGACGCTGCAGTAACCGCTATCCCAATAGGGGTATTTATCTCATGGGCGACCCCTGCCACTAAACTCCCCAGAGCTGCCATTTTTTCGGACTGTACGAGCTGCTCCTGAGTTTGATTCAAATTCTGAAGCGACTCACCCAACTCTTTATTGAGTTTAATAAGCTCCATAGTGCGGTGCTCTACTCTCATTTCAAGCTCTTCATTGAGACGATATATCTGCTTCTCTGCTTTAATACGGGCGGTAATATTTATCACCTGTACGACAAAGTATTGTGGATAGTCTTCGGCATCTTTGTGGAGTAAATAACTGAAGATTACATGAACCGTAGAGCCATCCTTTTTTACAAACTGTTTCTCCACCCTTTTTTTCAAACCAGAATCAACAATCATTGATTTGAGCTCCTGTACCACACCCTCACGGAGATCAGAAGGATACATATCTGCCAGCTCCCGATGCTGGAGCTCAGTAGGACTATATCCCAGCATTTCACAGAGCTCACTATTAACCTGTAAAAATTCCCCCGAGATCCCAATAAGCGCCATACCAATTGAAGCATGCTCAAATGCACCTCTAAAACGTTCTTCACTAAACCTGAGTGCTATTTCTGCCTCATCCCGCTCCCACTCTTTCATCTGAATATGCTGGACCATCTCATTAAATCGCTGGTGCAGTTCCTTAATCTCACTGCTCCCGCCACTATCTACTCGTATTGAGTAATCACCTGATTCCGCAATAGTATGAGACACTTGCGCAAGATGATTTATAGGGCCAGTTATAACATTTTGAATCATCACAATAAAAATATAAGACAACAGCATCAGGGCGCTAAAAAGAGCCACCCCCATAATGATACTCTCCCAGATACGCGACTGGAGCTTTTCGGCTGAGAAACCAAAATAGCAATGAAGCCCAGGAAATTCACCCACCCGGTGATCTCGCTGAATAAGTAACTCACTTTTAACAAAGAGATACTCATGTACCCCCAATAGTTTCACAATGCGTTTTTCTTCTTCAGAACTATAACGATGTTCAAACAGCAGTGCTGTATCTTCACTCCGACACAGTGCTATTTCAATATTTGGTAATTTTTCAACTATCAGGCCGGACAACTCTGATGAAACACTCCCGTTATGTTGATATTCATTAAAGATGCGGTTCTCAACCTGCTCAATGCGCAATAGATTTTGAGCAACAAGCCCCTCTTTTAATTGACCAATAGCGTTTACCGTGTGGACACTAAAACTGACAAAGGTGGCAAAGAAGGTTATAACCAAAACAAGAATGACCAACTGCTGTTTCAACGTCAATGAATTCAGAAACTTCATGGAGAGTACTTCCTTTGACAGTAGGTAGTATTACACTTACTGAGGCCCATTTCTTTTACGTTCCATAGAATCCACAACCCCTTTAAAGGTATCGCGGTTTTTTTGATTCATCTCGGATAAGAGTTTATGACTTTTATAAATAGTGTCCTGAAACCGGTCGAGTTCTGCCTGTTCTTCGGGAACATCTTCAAATTCACCACTCAAAGGATCCGAGATCACTTTGATATCAAATACCTGATCAAACCCCATACTTAAGAGTACCTGATGTATTGAATCATTTGGAGATAAAATAACGACTCTTTCTTCAAATTGCACATCGTGAAGCCGGGCAACTTTTGCTATCAACCCTAAGTTGGTCGAGTCTATAAAATCAGCTTCACTGAGGTCAATAGTAATATGGGGAAGTGGCTTATGACTCAAGGTCTCTTCTAAAAACTGATCAAAGCAAAAGCTCTTAAAGTACTTAAGATCGCCGCGTAATTTTAGTTCAAGAGCATCGTCAGTACATCGGAATTTATAAAGGTCGCTACCCATCAATCCCTCTCGAAATATGAAGAATTGTTATATCATCAGGTATATCAAGACTCTCAACAATACCAAGATCTGCTTTCATCGACTCAATAGTCACATTTGCCCCGTTACACACTTTTAATAATGCCTCCTCTTTAGTGGCAACCTCTTTCATAGGCATTATATCAAGTATCCCATCAGAAAAAAGTGTTAAGCTAAAGGAGTCAGGGAGATTCATTGTTTTAGAAATATACTGAGCGCGAGGAAAAAGCCCAATAGCCATTCCTCCCTCTTTTATCATCTCACACCGCTCACCATCATACACAATGGGATAGGGGTATTGAGCACCAGTGGCATAAGAGAGTTCATTACGTGGCGTATTAATCACCCCATAAAAGAGTGTCAAATGTTTATTGAGGTTCTCGGTCATAATCTCACTATTGAGATTAAACAGTACCTCACTTGGATTCAAAATAGCCCTATCACCCTGACTGCGATACCGCTCTTGGTACCCATTAATAAAACTTTTTAAAAGTACTGTTATAAATGAACTCGACAATCCGTGCCCAGATACATCTGCAATATAAAAACCGATGTGATGATTATCAATTTCAAAGTAGTCTACAAAGTCACCACTTAAAAATTGTGAGGGGAGCACTAAATTCGAAAAGTTATACCCCTGAATTTTTTCAAATGTATTGGGAAGCAGCTTGTTTTGTATACGCATACCTGCTTCAAGGTCTGACTCAAGTATCATTAATGATTCTTGTAGCTTCTCTGTTCGCTCAGCAACCTGACGTTCGAGAGAGTTATTCATTTGGGCAATTTTGTGAATGTAATTAAACGAACGGAGTGACGTAGTAATGGTGGTAATCAAAGTAATGGAAGACATCTCTGTCTTCTCTTTATAATCATTGATATCATACTCTATAATTACTTGACTCTGAGGTGCATGTCCCGGTTGGCCCGTTCTCAATACTATTCGAATATCACTATTTTTTAACGTATTGCGAATAAATTCTACGAGTCTAAGCCCCGCATCATCCTCTTCCATTACAACATCAATAATTGCAACGGCAAAATCTATATCACCCTGTAAAATTTCTTCCGCCTCTCTTCGAGAATAAGCCTTTACAAGATTGAGTCGTTTATTTTCAAAAGAGTAGGTTTTTAAAACAAGCGCTGTGACTTTATGCACTTCTGCATCATCATCCACAACCAAAATATTCCAGACAGAATCATTAGAATCCCCAACATTCTCTTCATCTTCAAAAAACTCGATTAATTCATTTTCGGAGTTCATTTGCCCGTCACACAGTTCCTGATCATTATTAACAGTATAGCACTTTACGCTTCAACATTCTAGATATTATCAAATTTTTAATCGATTCAAGATATTTTAATCGGCCACTCAACATACACCTTGAACAGATGAATAATCAGTGTTTTTAGGAAAAGTGAGAAGAAACCGGGCTCCACCACCGTCATTTTCTTCAACATCAATACTCCCCCCGTGGGCCTCCATGACATATTTCGAAATTGCCAAGCTTAACCCTTGCCCTTTATTATGGTGCATGATATCACTAATTGAAAACTCATCAAAAATAGCCGCCCTGTGTTTATGGGCAACCCCTTCACCACCATCGGCAACAGAAACGGTTACAACATTATCTACATCGGTAATATCAACCTCAACGGCCCCACCTATGGGTGAAAATTTAATTGCATTTTGGAGAAGGTACCCTAATACTTTTTGCAAATAGCTCCAATCTACGTCCAGTAATACGGGTTCCGAAGCGTTATTAATCAGCACCACATTTTTTGCTTCAGCAACGGGCTTAAACTCTTCTACCACTTGGTCAACTCTGGAATGCAGTAGAATTGAAGAACGTTGAATAGAGCGTTCAGATTTTATTTCGCAAATAAGTTTTGTTTTTTCTGCAAATTCTAACAATTGATACCCACAATCTACCATTAGACGAATATTGCCTCGATGCACCTCGGGAATCTCTTGTTCATCTACAAGCATATTACCAATGCCAATTATACCATTCAGTGGTGTGCGCGTTTCATGACTAAACAATTTAAGGAGGTCACCTTTTATAGCATCAACTTCTTCGGTGCGTTTTAGTTTAATAAAAACCTTGACCTTCGCTATGAGCTCTTCGTCAATAAATGGCTTTGTAATGTAATCATCCGCCCCCACTTTATAGCCATGAAGCCGCTCATCAATCATAGATTTACCCGAAACCAATATCACTTTAGTAAATGCATAATCAGGATTTTTTCTAATGGTACTACACACCTCATATCCATCAATACCAGGCATCATAATATCAAGCAGAACCAGATCCGGTCCAAAATCCGGCATCATCTCCAATGCCTCATCGCCATTTGTCGCAACCGCTAGCTCGTATGATTCCTCTAAAATTTCTTCAAAGATCCCAACATTTATGGGGTCATCATCAACAATAAGAATTTTATTCCCGGCTACCATTGTCATTTCCCTCGTGCTTTGCCATCGTCACTATTGAGAAGTCAAACAAAAGACATCTCTTCTCATTAAACTCAAGCAATCCTTTTTTAGAGACTTATGCTCTTTCAAATATGCATCTAATAATTTCCTAGAACTTATCATACCAATCTTAAAGACAAATGAGCATAAATTAATATAATAAGATAACGAATGTAAGCAATATTATTTTGATATATTTTTGGTATTTAGTAAACTTGGGTTAGTATCACCCCATTTATCCATTTTTTTCGGGAGTATACATATAAAAAGGTCCATACTATGAACCTTTTTATATTAAACACGAGAGAAAAAGAGTACGACGTACTCAATTCATTTATTTCTGTTTTGTAAGCGGGAATAACTGTACATTCATCTGATATACTTGATCAGCTGCTTTGTCATCAAAAGCTATCTTCGCGAGCCTTTTACGATACTCAGCAGTCTCCTCTTTAACCTTATCCATGCTCTCTGCAGAGAGCGTAAGGGTCATAGTAGACACATCTCGTTCATCGGATTGAAATTTGTTTAATGCGCGTTTCGCCAACTCCATTGTAACAATTTGAAAATTCGCCAGCTGCATAGAACCAACATCACCGGTATCAGCAGAGAGTGACTCCTCTTTTTGCTTAAGGAAGCCCTCTTCATCATATTCGATAAGGTCAAGCGCCAACAAGTCTTTAACCGCTTTCTCTGCCTGAGCAGCTGTTATAGAAGGCTCCATAATCTTAGCGAGCAGACGATAGTCATCTTTTACCTCTAAGAAATAGAGTGCTTCTCGAATCGCGACATAATACCACCGAGAGAATAGATTATACTCCCTCTTTTGAAGGTACTTTGTAGAAACTCCCTGAAGGGTGAGTAACCGATTATAAAATTCGTTCTTTTCATCAAGGGTTTTCGCTTGATTAAACAGCACCAATGTTTCGAAATATCGCGTTTCCGCTTTCTTCAATTTGAAAATCTTTGCCATTTTCAAAACATGTGTTGGAGTGAGATTCTTCTTACCAGAAATTACATTTGCAATAAAACCGGTGGAAGATATTTTCATCTGTTTAAGAAGAAACCTTTGAGAAAAAGATTTGTCTTCTTTTTTCAGATCTACAGAATGATCTTTAATGAATACTCGATAATCAGTATAAGTATATATGTCTGCCATGTGCCTGTCTGCCATTATGATTGTCCCTAAGAGCACCTCTTAATACTCAAAAAAACAATTCGTTATTTTAAATGAATCTCCCATAACATAGAGTTTATTTTGATAAAGTCAAACAGAAAACGGGGAAATTTCCATATTTGTATGCTTTTCCGCTCTATATCTAAAAAAACATCACTTTTGGTCATTTTTAACCCTAAAATAACCCAACATACAGTTGAGTTATTAGTGGTGACTACAAAGTCAGGGGAAGCAAAAAGGTCTAATAATTAGACCACTAAGAATGTAGGGATATATACACAAAACTCCGTCCCTTGATCAAGTACTGAATCAACGGTTATCACCCCATTTAAACTCGTCACAATTCCATGGACTACCGAGAGCCCCATCCCCGTTCCTTCATTGATGGGTTTAGTGGTATAAAATGGCTCAAATATATGACTCATAACAGATTCCGGTATCCCCTCTCCAGTATCCGAGACGGTTAATTTAACATACTCTCCAGGAGTTCCGCCATGCCGCTCTACAAAGGAGACATCAACAAAAACACTTTTTAATACTACCTCAATAACTCCCCCCGCTTTTGACAAGGCATACACGGCATTAGTCAACAAATTAAGGGTTACCTGCTGGAGAATACTGGAATTTGCCTTTACCATCATTAAAGAGCTCTCAAAGCTTGTTTTGATGGTAACCCATTGAGACAAGCCCGACTCTATTATGACAATTGATCCGGTTACTACCGGCACAAAGTCTATATCTTTAACTGTTTCTTCAGTTTTTCGACTAAAATCGAGAATTTGTTGAATTATTTCTTTAGCTCGCTCACCGGCTATTTGAGCCCGGTGTAATTTTTTTTGAATACCAGGATTCTCTTTTGTCTCTTGCTGAACCATGGTAATATTAAGCATCATAGCATAGAGAATATTATTAAAGTCATGGGCAATCCCCCCTGCCAAGGTCCCAATCGCTTCCTTTTTAAGAGCCTGTCTTAGATGCGCCTCCATCACTTTTTCGTGACTAATATCACGACTTATGCTCACCATTTTACTCAAATTTTCATCACTATCTTTTAACCCGGAAAGCGTACGTCGTTCAGTATAATAGTCACCATTTTTCTTTTTATTAACCAATTCTCCAGACCATTCACTCCCAGTGGTGAGCACCTCTTTAATTACAGGTGTTAAATCACTGTTTTTGTCAATATCAAAAAAGCCATAGGCTCGTTTACCTACAAGCTCACCAGAAGAATACCCGGTTATAGATTCAAATGCTCGATTAACGTACTCAAAAGTCCCGTGAAGATCCGTAACACTTACCCCTTCAGAGAGTTGCTCAACAATGGCCGCCAACTCCTCATTTTTCTTTTGAACCTTAACCCTCTCTTCAATCTCTTGGGTGAGTTCACGAGTACGTTCTTCAACCATCGCCTCTAAATTACTATGGTATCTATTGAGAGCCTCGGCATTTTCACGCATTTTTATAGAACGCTCAACCAACACGGGTATCGTGGTTAAATAGTTACCCGCAACATCCTTTGTGATATAATCATACGCTCCCGCCTTCATTGCACGAACCGCAACCTCTTCATCACCCAAACTTGTGACAATGATAACGGGAATCTCTGTACAATAACCTATGACATCAAAGGCGGTTCCATCGCCCAAAAGATAGTCCGCAATGACCAAATCATAGGTATCGGTTGTGATTTTATAAAGCGCTTCTTTACAGTTCGACACCATATCAAAATCAAAGCTGAATTGACGTTTGACTGCCGCACGCTTAAAGGCCATCTGATCCATAGCATCATCTTCAACATAAAGTACTCGATATTTTTCAGACATCCACACCACACTGCACTACAGATTTTTTAAAATCGAGTATAAAACATGAACCCTTATTCAGTTCAGATGTTACGGAGACACTCCCCTCATAACGGTGCATCAATTTTTTTACAATTGCGAGCCCGACCCCACTACTTTCATTATGTGACGCAACCGTTGTAAACATCTTAAAAATTTCTTCGTGGTGCTCTTTAGGTATCCCTGGACCGGTATCACTCACAATAAAACGTTCATACTGTTTCCCTCCTTGATACTCAATAGTCACCACTCCAAGTCCACCCGCAGGCGTAACCATATACTTTTCGGCATTTGAGATGATGTTTTGAAACAACTGAACCAGGTGGGTTTTATTGGCCAATAAGAGGGGAAACTCATTTTTTTTGATGAGTCGAATTTTTGATGACGTCGAAAAAAGCGCATGTAATTCATCGTACACAGAATTCATATCAACTTCTGAGCGTTTATTCTCTTTACCAGCCCTCGAATAGAGTAATACACCATCGATAAGCCGATTCATTTGTTCAACCCTTCCACAGAGCATCCCCATTTGTTCACGACCATCATCATCAAAAAGGTGTCCATAATCATCAATAATCCAACTACTCAGTTGATATATTGCACGAAGAGGGGTCTTAAGATCATGAGAAACAACATAGGCAAAATCATTCAGGTCACTATTTATTTTTTCGAGTTGAGCAGCACGTTCAAATACTTTTTTTTCAAGAGACTTTTTTGTAACTTCACTCTTTCTCAGAGTTACTACAAACCCCGCCTCCTCTTCAAACAATTGTGCCGAGACTTCCAAGGCAATGGCGTCTGAGGTAGATACTTTTGGATAACACGTAATAGGCTCCCCGAGAGCCATTGCCAATTGACTGAGCACCGTATTACCCTCACAATCCACAATGAGGGCATCAAAAAGCCGTTCTTCTCCGAGGCCACCGAGAAGCTTCTGAGCGCAGGGATTGGCATAAAGCACCACTCCATCCGCCCCCACTCCTACCAGACCCACATCAGCATAAGCCACCATCTGCTTAAAGAGCTCATTTTCTTGTTTATTCACCATTTCACCCACATTTAACCATTAAAATAATATTTTCTCAATGATCCGATTTGCCAATATTCATCCCCAAAAGCTAATATACTATTTATCGAATTAGAGGTGTGATCAAACCCACAATCAACTCAATTTTTGCTATTTTTAAAAGTTATGATACTACATGGCAAAAAGATTCTTCTCGGAGTAACAGGCGGTATTGCAGCTTATAAGTCCTGCCTTATTTTACGAGAATTCCAAAAACTGGGTGCAGAGATTAGAGTGGTTATGACCGAAGCCGGAAATAAAATGGTGGGCTTTGAAACCTTTCAGGCTCTCACCAAACATCCTGTCTATATTGACACCTTTTCGGACCACCCCAAATCATTTTTTCAACATATCGACATTGCTAAATGGGCTGACATATATCTCATTGCCCCCTGCACAGCAAATACCATTGCAAATATTGCCCATGGTAACGGTTCAGACAGTGTTTCCCTCAGCTACCTTTCGACGAGTTGTCCAAAAGTGATTGCCCCCGCAATGAACTCTGATATGTTTGCGCAGCAGGTGGTTCAAGACAATCTCAAAAAACTTGAAGAGTATGGTGCTACCATTATTGACCCTGAATATGGGCGTATGGCCTGTGGTGATCTCGGTCCTGGCCGACTTCCGGCATTAGAGACGATTATTGACGCCACCATTGACCTCCTCCTCCCTCCCCCAACAAAGGGGCAGGTCCTCATCACTGCAGGACGCACTGAAGAAGCCATAGATACTGTTCGCTACATTAGTAATAAGAGCAGTGGAAAAACTGCTGTTGCAATCGCAGAGGCGTTTCGTGCAGCGGGCTATGCCGTTACCGTAGTTAACGGACCCATGGAAGCGCGCCTTCCTGTATATATAGATTCTATCTCCGTGAGAACTGCCCAAGAAATGTTCGAAGCTACTACCTCATTTGACGCTGACATTTATATTATGGCAGCAGCAGTCGCAGATTTTCGAGTGACCTCTCCAAGTGATCAAAAAATCAAAGGAAGTAGTGAGCTTACTGAGTTGAGCTTAGTACGTAATCCCGATATCCTTGCCCATGTAGCTGAACACCGTACAGAGGAGCAAAAGGTTATTGGATTTGCTCTCGAAACTGAGAACCCCATCAAGTATGCTTGCACAAAATTAGCCTCTAAAAAATGCGATGCAATTTTTGTAAATACCCCAATCAAACATGATTCAGGCATTGGATTTGATTCGGCAGAAGGGGCATTAATTACCCCTCAATCTACCCCTGATACACTCACACTTATGAGCAAATCAGCTATTGCTCAAACCTTGGTGGAGTTTTGTAATGGATGAATTAACCCTTCAAGATATTAACGCCTATCTCACTCTTGAAGCTGAGCTCTCTTGTGATGAACTGATCTTTGACGAACCATTTTTACTCAAGGAGATTACACCACTCCAAGGGGCTGCGCCGTCTGCACAAAGTGAAACGCCTTCAGTAGCAACACCACAAGGGCAGAGCGTTCCTCAAGAGTCGATTTCTGAAAAGCCACTTCACTATGAAGTGCCCTCTGCAAATATCGATGCAGGCCCTGCAAAGATTGAAACTAAAATTGAAGCCCCACCATCCGCAGACCTTTTTGCTAAAGCCCCCGGTTGGAAACCATCTCGTAACCAATATGACACGAGCTCGTTTGGGCAAGCGACCGACATAAAAGCATTTAATCAACAGTCCTGGGAACACCCATATTATAAATCTGGTAATGGTCACTCTCACCTACTCTTTGGACATGGACCGCACCAATGCAGAGTGCTCCTTGTTACCACATGGCCATTTCAAGAGGATATCGATCTAAAGGCACCATTTACTGGTCAAGATGGCGAACTTCTCTCAAAAATGTTACACTTTATTCACGTTGAATTTAATATGTGTTACACAACTTTTTTAAAGAAGATGCCTCACAAAGGGAGTTTCAAAGCTCGAGAACTCAGCTTTTTAAGAAAGTTACTCATACAAGAGATTGCATTGATTAAACCGGACTATATTTTAATACTCGGCAACAAGTGTGGACAGTTAATTCTTGAAACTGATACCCCATTCCAACAACAGGGAACCACCTTTGCTGAGAGACCTACCTACATTACCTATCACCCACGAGAACTGAGTGATACTGATAAAAAACGAGAAGCAATGACCCACTTAACCGCATTAGCACAGAACTTTTAAATTATGGAATTTACGAAAAAGGAATATTCGAAAAACGAAAAAAGTACCAGTGTAAACTATGGTGGGAAAATACCTCCACAGGTTTTAAGTGCCGAAGAACACTTACTTGGTGCCCTTCTTCAAGATACCAATGCCTTCCCTCTCTGTATTGATGTCCATATTCAAGCAAGCGATTTCTATCTCGAGAAAAATGGGGCTATTTTTGATGTCCTTGAGCGACTCTATAATGAGAGCCAACCTGTCGATATTATTTTCGTCGAAGAAGGCCTAAAAAAAGATGGCACATTAGAACTTGTTGGCGGAAAAGACTATCTCTTTGAACTGGTGACAAAAGTTGCAACATCTGCAAATGTCGGCTACCATTCAGAGCTCATTAAAGAAAAAGCGCAACTCAGAAAAATGATCGGCAGTTCAAACAAGATCATTACCATGGCCATGGAAGAGGGCGCAGATACAAACGAGGTTATTCAAGAGGCGGAAAAAGATATTTTTGCCCTCGCAGAACAACGCATTACAGGCGGCTTAACCCCTGTAAAGGCGATTCTCAATGCAACCCTCGAAATGATTGACAAATATAAATCTGATGAGATTACGGGTGTTCCTTCGGGATTTGACGATCTCGACAAAATAACTAATGGGCTCCAACCAACTGACTTTATCGTAATGGCTGCCCGTCCTGGTATGGGTAAAACGTCATTTGCCCTGTCTATTCTAGCAAATTCATCAGTAACCTATGGAAAGTCCGTTGCCTTCTTCACCTTGGAAATGGGCTGTGAACAGTTAGTTCAGCGTCTTCTCTGTCTTAAGGGGCAGATTGATATGCATTTGCTCCGTACTGGCCGGCTCCCTGCCTCTGAGCACAAAAAAATACCTATTACTGCCCAAATGCTTTCTGAGTCTCCCATCTATATTGATGAACAGAATGGTCTTACCATTGTCGACCTTAAGTCTAAATGTCGTATTCTCAAGAAACAACATGGGCTCGATATGATTATCATTGACTATTTACAGCTCATGTCTGGCCTCAAAAGTGCCAATAACCGTCAGGAAGAGATCTCTCAAATTTCTCGGGGGCTCAAAGAACTCGCTAAAGAACTGAAAGTACCGATTGTTGCTCTTGCACAGTTGAGTCGTGATGTCGAAAAACGTGGCCCCGGAGCAAAACCACAACTCTCTGACCTTCGTGAGTCTGGTGCGATAGAGCAAGATGCCGACATGATTTGGTTCATAAATCGACCCAATTACTACGATAAAGAGTTTGACCCAACCTTTGCAGAGCTCATTATAGCAAAACACCGTAATGGACCAACTGATACCATTAAACTCACCTGGATTGGATCACATACTGGCTTCTATAACTACGCACCACCTGCAGATCAGGGGTATCAAGAGTACGAGGAATTTTAATGAACCACTTTGCCCAGTTTCTACTCTCACCATTTACGATACTTGCACAAGTATTTTATAGTGGTATTATAGGAATTGGTGAAGTGGCCTACCTCTTATTAGCAACTCTTAAAAGATTTCCTCTGGTAGTTAAAAACCCCACCATGACTATCACCCAAATGATTAACATTGGCGTTTCATCTATCCCACTCCTTTTTGTTACCTCAATTTTTACCGGAATGGTCGCCGTAATCCAAGTAAAATATCAATTTAGAGGGTTTGTCTCCGATGGCTTCATTGGTACAGGAGTTTGTAAAATGGTTATCATTGAACTCGGGCCTCTCCTTACTGCAATTGTAATGTCTGGTCGTATCGGTTCTGCCCTAGCTGCAGAGATCGGCTCGATGAAAGAGAAAGAAGAACTTGATGCAATGGTTGTGCTCAACCTTGATCCCCTTAGATATTTGGCCATGCCTCGCCTCATTGCCTTTATGGTAATGATGCCTTGTCTGACTCTCATATCAATATATATTGCCCTGGTGGGTGGGTGGCTCATCAGTGTACTTGCCCTAGATATGACATCGTACACCTATATGAATGGCTTGACCAAATTTTTTATTCCTATGGATGTCGCTGCAGCATTAATCAAATCATTTACTTTTGGAACTATTATTTTTTTGATGGGATATTATCAGGGTACTCACGCTGGCTCAGGAGCCAAAGGAGTGGGTGAAGCAACAATGAAAGTGGTAGTATCTTCGAGTGTATTGATATTGATATTTGATTTTATCATTGCACTCATTATGTTTTAATATTCACTATAAAGTGAAGGAGCACTATGCCTGGCGTAGAAGTCGATGAAAATGACATTATGATTGAGCTTAAGCACCTCAAAAAATCTTTTGGAACTCAAAAAGTCCTTAAAGATGTTTCACTCGATATTCGTCGTGGTGAGACCATGGTGATTATTGGACAGTCTGGTGGAGGTAAATCGGTTATCCTCAAGCATATGATTGGCCTCCTTCAACCAGATGGCGGCGAAGTAACTATTGATAACCACACCATCTCTACTCCCACCTATTTTGACACCAAAACCATCCGCAAAAAAATGGGAATGCTCTTTCAAAATGGGGCACTTTTCGACTCTATGAATGTAGGTGAAAATATTGCATTTCCCCTACGGGAACATGACCGCTCCATAACTACTGAAGAGATTCAACGAATAGTAAATGAAAAACTGATGCTCATTCACCTCAAGCCAGAATTTGCGTCAAAAATGCCGAGTGAACTCTCAGGTGGTATGAAAAAGCGCCTCGCCCTTGCACGAGTTATCGCTCTCAACCCTCAAGTAATTCTCTACGATGAACCGACAACTGGACTCGACCCTATCACTTCCGATGTAATCAATGACCTTATTATTGACATGCAACAGAAACTGGGAGTAACATCAGTTGTAGTAACACACGACATGGTCTCGGCCTACAAAGTAGCCGACCGTATTGCCATGCTCTATGATGGCCACATCATTGCCAAAGGAACTCCTGACGAGATTCGAGCAACTAAAAACCCCTACGTTAAACAGTTCATCACTGGACAACGTAAACTCCACATGCATCCAGCGTAGCGCGAATAGCGTTAAGTATAGAAGCGTAGCGCGAGCAGCGGTAGGCCCAGGCCGTAATTACCGTTCCAACACCTTCGCAGCATCAACAGCAAAATAGGTCCAGATCACATCAGCTCCCGCACGTTTAATTGACAGTAGGGACTCCATCATGGTACTTTCACGATCAAGCCACCCTTTTTCGGCTGCTGCACACACCATGGAATATTCACCACTCACATTATAGGCTGCAACAGGAATATCAAATGCCTCTTTGACCACATGTATTATATCGAGATAACTGAGTGCCGGTTTCACAATTATTGAATCTGCACCTTCTGCAATATCTAGTTCAACTTCTCTGAGCGCTTCACGCTTGTTTGCAGGGTTCATCTGATAAGTCTTTTTATCACCTGCTTTAGGAGCTGAATCTAATGCGTCTCTAAAAGGACCATAGAATGCTGAACAATATTTAGCTGCATAAGACATTATCCCCGTTTGAGTAAAGCCATCACCATCAAGTGCCGAGCGAAGTGAACCAATTCGTCCATCCATCATGTCGGATGGTGAGATAATATCAGCGCCAGACTCTGCATGCATCAAGGCTTGCTTACACAACACATCAACCGTTTCGTCATTTAAAATAATACCTTCAGGAGAAACAATACCATCATGTCCATCTGAATTATAGGGATCAAGTGCAATATCAGTAATAACAACTAATCCAGGGAATGCATCTTTCACCGCTTTAATAGCATTGGGTACAAGCCCATTAGAATTATACGATTCATCCGCGGTACTATTTTTCTTTGCTTCAGGAACTGCCGGAAAAAGCGCAACCGCCGGAATCCCCAGCGACGAAATCTCCTTTAAGTATTTAAGGAGTTCATCTATTGAAAACCTGAAACACCCAGGCATCGCTTCAATAGATTCGCGTTTCCCATTCCCCTCCATTATAAAAAGAGGAAGGATAAAGTCTTTAACTGATAAGGTGGTCTCTTGAAACATAGACCGCACTTCAGGATTCACTCTGTTTCTACGCATACGGGTAGGGATTATCATAAGGAACTCACTATACTTATTGCTAAACAATAATGTAGTTATTCATTAAAATGCTGTCAGGGTTCACTGCCGGCTTAAGTAATAAATTTCACTATTGATCACACATGATTACCGTGAGGCGATAATCTCGTTCCAATCGGGAAGCCCCTCAATGAGGTCATATTTTGAACCGTTCCTCTTAAGATACATGATGCTAGAGCCATTTGTCAGGACCACATACTGAGCAGGAACAATAGCAAGATACTTTTGAACTTGCAGAATTATATTCTGATCTAAGACAACTTCTGGGCGCTTACACTCAACTAAGAGTTCAAAAAGAGGAATATGATTATTCTTAGAAAACCGAGTAACCAAAAGATCTACGCGATCATTACTGGTAGGTTTAAAACGAGAGAGTGACACCTCTACATCAATAGCCTGTGAAGGATACCCTTTTGAGAGAAGCCAACTGATAACCTGTTGGCGAACATGCTCCTCGGGTGTCGCTACAACCTGTTGTTTTCTGATTGGATCGTAGAGCTCACTCATTTTTCATTTCATGTACATGAAACGAATAAAGGTCGAAGTAGTAGCGTTCCAAATGTTTTTTACTTCTAAAGCTGTTTTTAACTTTGAGACGAACGTTTTCTCGTGTACGAACCATACGATGTATTTTTTTAAACACCTCGGGAAAAAAGAGATCATCTGCAACAGTTTTTACATGACGGTCACCAAAAGAGAGCCCATATCTTCGCTCAAGTGCATCAAAAATTCTGAATTCACACGTTGTTTCCGGCGTTTTTTTCTTTAGAATGCGGGTATAGCATTTATTAATATAATTTTGCTTTTCGGCAATTATCATATCATCAATTTCATGAATTTGTTTGTCGTGAGGTTGCCCAACACGCCACTTTCCTATCGTAGGACTACACCCTATAAATACTAATAGCACAAGTGCTGCAACAACAAAACGCTTTATATTAAAGTTCATACTCCTCCACATGTCCACTCTCATCTAATCGACCCTATTTGGCTCGATTGTCCCAATGTAAATTAATTCAGGTGGGCTGCGATTGCTTTTTTATAGATATCTAAATATTGGGGTAATATTTTGGCAATGGAGTAGTTTTCCATAACGTGTTTTCTTCCCTTTTGCCCCATTATTTTTACTTGGTCTGGGTTTTTAGCAATATAGAGTCCTTTCTCAGCAATTGCATCAATATCTCCTATTGCACACAGAAACCCATTCTCCCCATCAACCACAACCTCAGGAAGGCCACCGGCATCGGATGTTATTACGGGTATTCCACAAGACATGCCTTCAATTGCAACCAATCCAAAACTCTCCTGTTCTGAGGGACAAAGAATCACATCGGCAAGCTTTATTACCGAAACAATATCCTCTTGGTTACCCAAAAAATTAACTCGGTCACAGAGGTCGTGTTCACTAACGAGCCGATGGCACTCACTTATTAAAGGCCCTTCGCCTGCGAGAAGAAGGCGTGTCTTGGGGCACTCCTGATTAATCTTTATAAAGGCCTTAACGGCATCAACGGGTCGCTTTACTTTTCTAAAATTTGAGTAGTGAAGAAATACCGTATCATCAGAAGTTTTGTGATAGTCTTTCACTGTAAAGAGCTCTGTATCAACAAAATTATAGAGAGTTTCAACTTCGCGCTCAGTATTAAATATGCGATTCGTCTCATCACGAAGATAGTTTGAAACCGCGGTCACTACAGTACTTTGATTTATGCTAAACCGAGTAATATCAAAAAATGAGGGATCTTTACCCACTAAAGTAATATCTGTCCCATGGAGTGTTGTCACAATCGGCATTTTACGTGGTGCAATCATCTGTTGTGCCAAATAAGCTGAAGTAGCATGAGGAATTGCATAGTGAACATGAAGAAGATCGAGCTCTTCAATTTTATATACTTCGTTGATTTTATTGGCTAGTGAGAGCGTATAAGGCTGATTCTTAAAGAGTGGGTACTCCAACTGATCAACCTGATGGTAGTAAATATTTTCACTAAAACCACTGTAGAGCCGTGGTGGCATATTACTCGTAATAAAGTGAATAGAGTGGCCCGCATCAGCAAGTGCCTTCCCCAACTCAGTAGCTAAAATTCCACTCCCGCCAAATGACGCATAACAAACAATTCCTATTTTCATTAGTATGGATCTCCACTGAGTGCTGTAAGGTCTTGTACTTCAGCGAGCTCTCTACACCAGAAGCCTTCGGCGTGTCTACTTTTAATTCTTGTACCGAGCATTCGTGCACGAGACTTTATAAAGTCCATAAACTCAGGGGATGAGATATCGGTTTTTCCGGCAAAGGATTCTTTTTCATCGGTATGAAACTGAGATTTATATTCCATAAGTGCTGCTATTTTTATTTCAAATTGCTCAGAAATATCAATACAAAAGGTTGGCTCAAACCAAACAGGTCCCATAAAATGAAAAAGTCTTTTGGGGCGAAAGGGTGCGAGTTCAGGCATCAGAGATTTAAGCCCCGCTTTGTAACAGGCTGCTTTAACTATTTCGCCAGTCATGTAGTGATCTGGGTGATAATCATCAAAATAGTGAGTAAGAACAACCGTTGGCCTGTAGGTTCGTAATACACGAATAACCGTTTCAACAGCTTCATCGGTTACCGATAAATGCGCATCGTGTAAATTAAGATTAATACGAGTTAACGTCCCCTCCCCTAAAACCTTCAGTGCATTTTCCGCTTCTAACGCACGCTGTTCCGGGGTTCCTCGGGTTGCAGCTGTAGGTTCTGTCATATCAACGATAATCCCTCGCTTGCCTTCAGCACACATTTTAGCTATGGTTCCGCCGGCGCAAATTTCTACATCATCAGCATGGGCTCCAATTGCCATAAAGTCTATCTGTTCCACTCTTCCTCCAAACTAATATATTGATGTTCAAACCCAAGTGGGTCTAGTGAGGTGATAAATCGTTTAAAGGTGATGCTTCTTTCAACGGTTGGCCACTGTATAATCCGTTCTTGCTTTCGCAATGATCCAAACCATGTATAGAGTGCATCGATACGGGATTTCAAAACATCATCTTTCTGAACGGCTCGCTTGTATAACTTCTTTGCAATCTGTTTGTTAATACTCTCAATAGTCTGTTCTAAATTCAGCTCTATAGAGCTGTCAGTGTCAAATTTTTTAATACTATTTAGAAATGCATCATTCATAAGCAGAGGTACCCCCTCAACTTCGTTCTCTGCAAGTATCACTTTTCCCAGACGTTCCACCATCTCTGAATGACTCATTGTAGGGAGCTGCGCTGGCTCACATATTAACTCATCTGCAATTGGTATAAATTCATTAAAAGCAATAGTAGCGTGGCATCGTGGAAAAACCATCGGAAAAGGTATTGATAAATAGCGATATAATGGAGCCAAAACCCCAAAATAGCGAAGCTCTGCAGGCCCCAGTACATGGGCTGCAACAGGAAATATAGAGTCGCAGACTAGTGGCCTTGTTAAAACGTCATGACTCAAGTGTTCAGCATGTCGCTCCTCTTTCGAGGTAACTCTACTGCGTTGCCCCAGAGAAACAGCAAATGCACGAATAACTGCAGGGCGAATTTCAACGGGAGATTGTACACCGATGGATTCAAGGATTTCTTTGCCCTGAAACAGTTTCATCTCTACCTCTTCGTGGTGTTCGACACAGCTATTCAAGACTCCTCTACCAAAATGCTTAACCAAATCTGAAGAACCATCTACAAATATGAGTCCACTACTCCCTAAAAGTGATTGAAGGAGTTTACCAAATTGATCGGCAATTGAGATACCTGGCTCTATAAGACTTAAAAATGATGATTTTACGTTAAGTTCACTGATGATATCTAAAAGATCATTGTGTCGATCTCTATCGAGATAGCGATGCGACATTTGAATTAACTCGCTACGCTGGGTAAAATCGAGAGTATGAGCCTTCCCCGTTAGGAGATCCTCAGCAAAATTACACTCTTTTAGGTCTGAGTCATCCCCTGCAATCCAAAAAATAGGGACCACGGTCGTTTCATGATTACGACTTAATGTTTCTGCAAGAGCTACAGCGGTGAGTGCCTTATAAAGAATCATAAGAGGTCCACCTGCAATACTTGGTTGCTGCCCTGTGATCACTACTGTAGTAGTACTGTTTTTAAGGAGGTTGATATTTTCTTCAGTCTCTTGAGAGCATCCATATCGTATCTGCTCATCTCGTAACATTTCTGTTAATAAGGTACCATCATAGGCATCAAAGGATCGATTAAAAAGAGACTCCGTATCGGCAGATGCAGTCGTAGCAACACCTGACGGATAAACCGTCTTACACTCCTGGTCAAACTCCTCAATGAGTCGTTGAAAAAGGGGTGATAGGTAGGCCATTAGTCTCCTTTTTTAAGTACAAACGACATCCGAGGGGAGTCTTGAGTAAAGGGGTTCCCTTGCTCATCTCCAAAAATTGTTTGTACCGACAAATTAACACTTTTAAAGAGATCATACAAATCTTCTTGTTCGAATACCATCACTCTTTCATGATATTTTTCAACTCTGTCAGGAGCATACTCAATAGTAATCTCCTTACAGACACATCCTCCAGTAAAAGTGCGGTCCTGGGTAACTATTTTACCATCAATTACTTGAGTATCTTTTTTGGGCAGAGTTTCGAGAACGGCATCTTTATTCATGAGGTCGAGAAAAATATACCCTCCTGGCTTTACCATATCAGCGAAATAACCGAGGAGTGCAAAATTCTCTTCACGAGTTTCGAAATATCCAAATGAAGTGAAAAAAGAGCAGGCTAGGTCGAAAGAGCCCTTAGGAAAAGGAAGATCGCGCATATCTGCTCGAGCTATTGGTAAAATGGCAGGGAGGGAGAGTTCTTGGGCTCTTTTCAATAAATAATGACTGAGGTCAATCCCTACCGCACTCATATTGTTATTGAGAAGTTCTTTGAGATGGCGCGCTTTACCACACCCAATATCTATTATTGAAGCACCTTTAGGAAGCTCAAGATAATTTAGAAGTGCCGCAACCTGATCTGTAGCCTGTTGATCATTACGATTTACGTAAATATTATCATACTCTTCTTGAAACCATCGTTCAAACCATTCCATCAACTACCTCCGATTAAATCTCGGTTTTCTCATGCGCTGTTCCCTTTTGGACTTTTGAGATATACTATCGATCTCAGGTGCCTGGACTTTCTGTATACTATCCTGAAAAATACTGTCTTTCATAATACTATCACGAACTATCCGTTTTTTAATGAGCTCAGCTTTTCTTCGCTCTTGATCTGCTTTATAGAGAGGATACCATTTAAATGGATTAATGCGTGTATAGCGTATTTTCCCATAACGAATACTCCCCTTAGTACTCTTAATGGCCGTCTCGATATGTGCATGAGGCCCTGTTGTATTTCCAGAAATGCCAATAGTTGCAAGCACATCCCCCACATAGGCATCTTGATTGTCAAAAAAGAGCAACTTATTACAGTGGGCAAACGTGATTAGAAATGAATCATTATAAAGCGTTATCATGTTCCCACCCCGAGGATCAACACGTACATGAGCGTGACCGTCAATAGGTGCAAAAATATAGGCATCAAAGCTTGTTCCAATATCAATTGCAGGATGTTTGCGATGTGAACGCGTTTTCTTTTGTTGCCAATGATCTGTCAAATAGGCAATTGAGTCGCCATATATTGAAGTGTAAAAGTGATACGCTTCAGTAAGAGAATCATGTCGAGAAGTACTCAAAGAGTCCTCGATTGGATAGAAACGGACAACAGTTCCTTTACGTGGTTTATAACTTTTTATGGAGTCGGTGTAGATTGTTGAGCGATCAATAGTTGCCTGTAAGTAGTTCAGTATATCGATTGAGTCTGCAACCCATGACACCTCTTTAGATACTATGTGCCGCGCTATCCGGTAGACGCTTTCAGTACCTTGAAACTCATACTCATAGATATAATCTGCTTCATCGCTCTGCATTTCAGAAAAACTTTGAAGAGATCTCTGAAATAAAGGGTGGTACTGGGAAAAATAAAGTCCTACTACTGTTGCAATAACTAAACATACCGAGAACGCGATTGAAAGACTTGCATCATCACGTACTATAACCACACGTTTGTTTATCTCTTTAGCAATTATTTCAGGGGCAAGTACCGCTATATCAGGTAAATCAGCCCATACAATGGAATATTTTGCCAAATAGCTTCTCAATGCTTGTGCACCACTATTTTGGACACCATAAAAGAGTGTGCACCGAGATGCCTTGCTCAAAATATGAAGTTCTGGTTTCTCAAATGGGTCAACAACCAAGAAGATGTGAGTATAATACTGTTTGAGAAGAGAAACATTATAGAGAATGTCACTGATGTGCTTCTCGGCTCCAGCGCTCGAATAGTTGAAATGTAACTGGTGAATACCATTTTTTTCAATTACAATTTTGGGTGCAATTGATTGGGTACTCTTCTCATTTTCAAAATAAATATATCGTTCAACATCGCTGGTATCAGATTTATCTATAGTGATGAAAAGAGAGCTCGATAGTTCATTTGAAAAACAGAACTGTGAGTATTCAATGGGTGATTCATGTTTAGATATACAAAAAACACCCTTAACGGGTGCTTTGTAAGATATCATGGTATGGCCTTTTTTTTTCAAGCCCATGAGATATTTACCTCATGGCAGCTTTAAGCAAGTCCATTTTACCTTTAATTGCTTGAAAGCTTTCGAGGTTTTTATTGAATGTTTCCTGATTAGTTGGGAGATAAAACATCACATCCTTTTTACCAAGGCGACCTTTAAGAAACTCAGTTACGTTTCTTTTACTCACACCAATAAAGGGTCCATCGTCAAGATCTTCAAGAATATCGAAATATTTGAAGAGTGAGTGGTTTTTATTCCATCCGCGAGATTCAAAAATATAGGCGTCAGCTTGTGGAACACGATTTCCATCAAGAATATGCTCATATCCATACACTTCTAATTCGTGACTTGGATCATTGGTAACAAATGGAGTAAGATCATTGATAATAGCTTTATTATCACATACTAAAACAAATTTCATAATTGGCCTTTTAAAATTTATTTTTAAAAATACGGCTGCAAGGGTTCGAACCTTGGACCTACGGTTTAGAAAACCGTTGCTCTATCCAACTGAGCTACAGCCGCATTTTAGCCTGAAATGGAATAGAACCGGAATTCTGCCCATTCAGATTTAATGACCCAAATTTAATCAAATGAGAAACACTTTTAAAGGAAATTTGTCATAATTGCAAAATTTTACTGTTTTTACACTTTAGTATTATGAGGCACACTGAAGAATATCTGAATTTCTTATATTTGGGTAACACAAACAATCAAGCAAAACGAGTTAACAGACATGGAACAACTAAACGGTATTCTCCCCTTAGTATTGATGATCCCTATATTCTACTTTTTCTTCATTCGCCCACAACAGCAAGAGGCCAAAAAAAAGAAAGAGATGCTAAAAAATCTTAAAAACGGCGATAAAGTACTCACTCAAGCAGGTATGTATGGAGTGGTAACGGCAGTTTCTGATGACGCTATAACACTTAAAGTTGCCGATGGTGTGAAAATTGATTTTAGTAGACCGTCAATAACTGAAAAAGTGGTTAAAGACTAAACATGGCAATACTTGATATCAAAAAATATGGTTCTACAGTACTTCGCAAAAAAGCGGAGGCTGTATCAGAAGTAACCCCTGAACTGGTTACTTTTGCAGAAGATATGCTCGAAACCATGTATGATGCTCCTGGGGTTGGATTAGCAGCACCACAAGTAGGAAGGTCTATACAACTTATCGTCGTTGATGTAAGTAAAACAGAAGAAAACAATGAGCCTTATATCATTTTTAATCCTGAAATAACCCCTGTAGAGGGATGCGAAACTGATATTGGAGAAGAAGGGTGCCTTTCGGTTCCTGATATCTATGCTGAGGTTGAACGTCCATCAGTAATTACACTAACTGGACTCAATGAGCGCGGTGAATCCATTGAGTTTAAAGAGGTTGATGGGTTTTTAGCACGGTGTTTTCAACATGAAGTAGATCACCTTAATGGTGCGCTCTTTGTCGATAAAATTAACGCGACCTCAAAAGCCATGCTCAAATCTAAACTCAAAAAAATGGCAAAAGATAATAAGTGATGCCCAAGTATCTTCTTGTGCTTCTCCCCTTTCTGATACTGAGCTGTGCTCATATTCGTCGTGACATATATATGGACGACATGGAATATGAGCGAATGGTTCAGCGGGAACTCGCTCCTATACGCTCTATGGAAGAATGGAACGAGATTCCAGATGACCCCACAGAGCGATCAAGGGATTTTGGTTCTCTCACCCACTGGGAGACTGAGCCCAAAGTTTTTAAAAAAATATCACAACCCGATCTCCGTCACATAATACGTATCGGTTTGTTCATTAATAAAAAGAACCATACCTTTACTCCCCAAAATGAGGTAACCCTCCGAATTAAAAAGAAAAACACTTGGAGTTCAAAAATACGAACCGCAGCGCCTATCACGATCACTCGTGACAATTCTCGCATGCTTATTTTAGTAAACAACAAAAGATATTTTACAGAATCATCACTGCAAATTATACCCACCAATCCTCGAACAGGGGTCACAATAGATGGAGATGAGTCCTATCGTGGCTACTTTGAAGTGCGTCTGAACAGTTCTCATTTAACTCTTATTAATGAGCTTCCTATCGAGGAATACTTAAGAGGGGTCCTCCCTCATGAAATGGGACATCGAAAAGAAAACCATCTTGAAGCTCTTCGGGCACAAGCTATTTCCGCTCGAACCTATACCTATAAACACCTCAACTCTCGTAAACAGTATCACTTTGACCTCTTTGCAGATGTGCGAGATCAGATGTATAAAGGAATTAATAGTGAATATGGACTCAGTGATTTCGCAGTGATGAGTACAAAAGGTGTAGTCATCACCCATAGCGACACTCTTATTGACGCTTATTATCACAGTACCTGCGGCGGTAGAACAGCATCCATTCACAACGTGTGGCCCAACGCCTCCCCAACCCCTTATCTTATTACTGCCCCCGATACTCGTCCCGATGGCACCCCATGGTGCTCTCAATCTAGGTTTGTCAACTGGACTCTCGACTGGAAACGTTCAGAGATCATTACCAATGCAAACAACTATTTGAAAAAAACCAATTCTTCTGCAAAACATTTTAGTCGCCTTGATCGTCTAGAGATTTTTGGATGGACTCATTCTGGACGAATCAAAGAGCTACGCTTAAATACGAATAGCGGAAACTACACTGTCACTAGTGACAAATCAAGATGGGCACTCAGAAGGCCAGGGAATAAATCAATTTTAATGAGTAGTCGATTTAAGCTTCAAAAAACAAAATCTGGTTACCGCGCAATTGGTAAAGGATTTGGTCACGGTATTGGTTTTTGTCAAATGGGAGCGATGAGTCGATCTGGTGCAGGGCAACCGTATGAACAGATTATTAAAGCGTACTATTCAGGCACTGAACTTGTTGAGCTTGAATAAATTCAAGCCACGCTCCTTTATTAAAGAATTACTTCTTCACCAAGACTTTCGTACCATGTCTGACCCGTTGCCATTTTGAGGTAAAGAGTTCGCGGCTTATTCCCCCCAACACACTCAGCGTCGATAAAGACGCTATTTTTCCAAAGTAATTTACGTGCAATAAGAATGTTTCGTTCACCTATTCTAAAGTGAACATCTCCAATTGAGCTTCCGCCCGCCATCACTGTTCGAATATTCTTTTTAGATGCACCGTAACTATACATAGTATGAAACAACTCCGGTATAGCATAATCCCCAAACTCAAGTTTTTTTTCTTGAGAGGCAAAATTGTGTGACCACGTGGGCAGCTTATAATGAATCATCCCACCCACACAAGCAATATGATCATACGCAACAATACCGATACATGATCCCAGGGAGTGGGTTACGATTATATCCTCAGGCACATTTGAAACAATAAATCCACCGATACCAATTGTTTTAATCATGAGAGGTGTGCCATAGCATGAGTAGTTATTTTATCGAGAGGGAGTATGACCGATCCAGCATCCACTTTTTCTGCAGCGCCAGGCATACCATAGACGACCGAGGTTTCTCTGTTTTGAATAATAGTATAGCCACCTGCATCTTTAATCTTTTTAAGACCAACAGCTCCATCACTTCCCATTCCCGTCAGAATGATGCCAATTGCATTTGCACCAACATATTGAGCAACGGTAGTAAAGAGCACTTCAACAGCAGGTCTTTGATAATGAATCCTTGGCCCTTGGTTCAAGTCAACATAATATTGAGCACCCGATCGATTGACGAGCATATGATAGTTACCCGGTGCAATAAGAGCAGTACCTTGTAAGATTCTGTCCTTTGGTTTTGCCTCGCGAACCTCAATTACACATAACTCATTGAGCCGTTCTGCAAAAGATTTTGTAAACTCTGCAGGCATATGTTGTACAATAACTATACCCGGCGCATTTGCAGGCATAGCGGTGAGCACATCGTGAATAGCGTTAGTCCCACCTGTTGAGGCCCCTATTGCAATAATTTTATTTGTTGTTTCTGTCAGCGAATGACGAACTATCTGTTGAGAAGTTTCTACCCCCGCAGTTTTTCGTTTAGGAAAATTGCGGACTTGTGCAGCGGCTCTTATTTGTTCAATAAGTGTCGGAATAACCTCTTCAATTGTGTATGCAGAGCCAGGTTTACAGAGCACATCTGTAGCGCCAATATCAAGAGCTTCCATTGCCATGGCACCATTTTTTGGGGTAAGTGAACTGACAATGATTGTGGGAATGGGGTAGTGGGTCATTATTTTTTTTAAAAAAGTGAGCCCATCCATTCTTGGCATTTCGATATCGAGAGTCATAACATCGGGCTTTAATTGAATAATTTTTTCGCGCGCAATGTATGGGTCTGCGGCTGTCCCAACAACCGTTATCCCTTCAACTGCCTGTAGCGATTTTTCTAATACACTTCTTACTACTGCAGAATCATCAACAATAAGAACAGAAATCATACCTGATCAAGTGTAAAGTTAAATAGAATTGGGTGATCATCAGCAACAATCCAAAGAGAATACTCACTTTCCAAATCAGCATCTAAACATGACATATCAATGAGTTCCGGAATGGTAAGATTATATACCCCTTCAGTCCCGTAAAGTTCGGTAATTAAAAGCCCTGTAATCATATTTAAAACCTCTTTACCGGCATCTAATTCAACACTATCATTTTGTGTTGACTCCTCTTCAACTCCAAGCATATTAGCGGCAAAAAGCGCGAGAAGCTCATCAGAAGTCCACATATGTAAGACGCCAGTATGGGCTCCATTAAATTCGATTTTTATCCCTTTTGAAGTCCAGTCTTTCTCTGGTATCTCTTCTAAGAAATCATCAGTAAAAACAAAAGCAGCTCCTTCGAGTGTTTCACAAATAACCGCTCGAGCAACTTTTTCAAGATCATTCTTCATCCCAGCCTCCTAAAATTTCAAGTAGGGTATCACGTAATTTTTCTGGACGAGATGGCTTGCGAAGATATCCTGAAATCCCCATCTCCTTTAACTCTTCCATTCTCGTTTTACTTCCCTCTGTTGATATCACTATAATAGGAATATCTTTATACTCGTTATGACTTTTCATATACTGAACCAGCTCTACCCCATTCATATTTGGCATATTTATATCAGTCAATACAATATCCACAAAGTTTGTTTTCAATTTTTCGAGTGCAAGAACACCATCCTCAGCCTGGATAATTTCCTCTATTGGAAGTTTAGTCATGCTCAGGGTTCTTTCTAACGCCCCTCGTATAGTATTTGAATCATCAACAATTAATATTGTATAAGACATAGGTCACCTATTCTTTTCACAGTTATAAATAATACAGACATTCTTTTTTTATTCATACATTAACAGCACTTCTTGAAGCTTCATCGCCCCTTCTGCACACAACAGCTCAACTTGATTACCCGTAATACCTAAACGATCAAGGCATCCATCATCAATAACAATATTCATACCTTCACGACCAATACCAGCTCCAATCATACGGGCTGAAATATTAGCCACGCGTACTATATCAGTAAGAGTATTCTGCCCCTCTTCAATAGAATGGTGGTTTTTTACAGCAAGTGCCATTGTTTCGGGTAGCCCCCACGCTTTTAAAATCTCATATCCAACATCAGCATGAGAAATACCAAGAACATTTCTTTCAGCCTGCTCATCTGAAAGGTCTGGAGAAAAGTCTATTTGTTTCCAAATCTCTTTAATTACATTTTCATCGAGAGCTCTACAAAGTACTAACTTCCCTACATCATGAAGAAGTGCAGTAGTAAATCCTAATTTTTCATCTGAAGGCTCTTTCCGGATACGGCCTATTTCATCAGCAACAATGGCGGCAGCAACACTATGATTCCATAGGTCTTTCTCTGAATATCCGTAGACATCCATGGTTACATTCATTTGCCCCTTAACCCCTTTGCCCAATAGATATTTTAAGATACGCTGACCACCCAACCGAATCACAGCATTTTTAATTGAAGTAATTTCAACTCGGGAAGCAGACATAGCTGAATTGGCAAATTTAAGGACATCCATCGTAGCCGCTTCATCAAACTGAATGACCTCAACGATATCTTCAATATCACTTTCGAGGTCATTGACTAACGTCGCCAACCGTCCTATAGAAGGCGATAGAGGTGTCAGGTCTTCTATTTTAGCTAATATTTCATTTACCATCATAATTCTATCTTTTGTCCGTGTGAAGTGAACCAGGCTTTACCTGAGCCTATTTCTAAATAGAGTGTCCGGGGGAAAGTCCCGCCAACATGCTCTGCATCAATTAACACATTGTTTTTCCAAAACAATTTTCTAGCAATGGTTATATTGCGTGATCCAATATCAAACTTTCCTTTCTCACCAATAACATGAGCTCCACCTGCCATCACCACACGCATATTTTCTTTTTTCGCACCGAGTTCATAAGCCTTTTGAAAAAATGCCGGTATCCCCGTATCACCAAACATAAATGGCTTTAAAAGTGCCTTCTCTTTATCGATTTTTGATTGAGGTAGCATATAGTGAAGTATTCCCCCTACATTTACCTCAGGGTCAAACAGTGCTATACCTATACATGAACCAAGGGCATGGGTTACTACAACATCATCACTCTGTGTACCAAACCCCATTTCAGATATGCCTACAGTATATCTCATATCATACCTTTAAATAGATGGAGGGTTTAATAGTTTTAAATTTATTTTCGATGCCTGTTAAACTTTCAGAATGACTAATGACAAGATATCCACCTGGTTTTAATAAACGGTACGCTTCATCAACAATACGCTTTCGAATAATATTATCAAAATAGATCATTACATTTCTGCAAAATATCATATCCATCGGTCCGCTCATTGGATACGGTGCTTCAATCAGATTGAGTCGTGCAAATTTAATCATAGATTTTAGAGTATTCGTTGCCACAAAGTTTTTTTCACCTTGGGATATTTTTTCTGTAAAATATTTTTTCTTATACGCTAAGGGAACATTGTGTAAGCTTTTATCAGGATACTCCCCTGCCTTACATTTCTCGAGAACTGCTGTTGAAATATCTGTTGCCAGCATTTTAACATCTATATTCTTCCCACTCATCACTTCTTGCAACGTCATTGCAAGAGTATAAGGTTCCTCACCAGAAGAAGCCGCGGCACACCATATTTTAAAGTTCTTCTGGCCGTTTCTGATCCAGGTATCCATCAATTCAGTCAAAAAACCAAAGTGATCAGGCTCTCGATAAAAACTAGTGAAGTTGGTAGAGATGACATCAAGTAGTTGTACTAATTCATTACCACTATTATCATTTTTTAAAAAGTTTAGGTATTCCGACTCATTTGACAGCTTTAATTTACGCAATCGTTTAGCAAGACGCGCAGAAACAAGTGCTTCTTTGGAGTCAAGTGTTATACCTGCCTTTGCATAGACAATATTTTTAATTTCTACAAATACTTCTGTGTCCATCATATATTAACAGTATCCTCTTACTTGACACTCTGCACAATTGCACCAACATCAAGAATCATACTAATTTTCCCATCACTCATTATCGCTCCACCAGACACACCATCTATTGAACCGATTCCTTCACCCAAACTTTTAATGACAACCTGTTGTTGTCCTAATATCTGATCTACTGAAAGGCCGATTTTTTTACCAAGCATATCTTCAACGACCATTACAATACCATCAGTAAGCTCTAGGTCACTTCTAGGATTTCCAAAAAAATCAGATAACCTCACCAAAGTGATAGCCTCTCCCCTTACATCTATGTACTCGCCCTTACCCGCAGCAGTACCTACCTGTGTACTATCAGGTCTCAATGAATCAATAATACTTAAGGTTGGTACTATATATCTTTCATTCGAAGCAGTAATAACCATACCATCAATAATTGCTAAGGTAAGAGGCAGTCGTATAACAAAGGTTGTTCCCACCCCTAATTCAGAATAGGTTTCAACTGACCCTCTTGATTGTTCAATATTTCTTCTCACCACATCCATACCAACACCACGACCCGAAATATCAGATATTTGATCAGCAGTCGAGAACCCCGGATGAAAAATAAGTTGATGGATATCATTATCACTATGCGGATCTTCAGCTTTTATCAGGCCCTGTTTAATTGCTTTCTCTTTAATTTTTTCAATATTGAGACCACCACCATTATCTTGAATCTCGATATTGATATTACCTGCCGCTTGGAAAGCTCTTAAGGTAACTCGAGCAGGTTCAGTCTTCCCATTTTGTTCTCGAACTTCTGGTGATTCAATGCCATGATCTACTGAATTTCGAATCATGTGCATCAATGGATCTGCAATATTTTCAACAACTGATTTATCGAGTTCAGTATCTTCACCTTCCATAACAAATTGAATATTTTTACCCGTTTTCTTTGAGTAATCCCGAACTAATCGAGCCATTTTTTGAAACGTTGATTTGATAGAAACCGTACGAAGTGCCATTGAAAGTTCTTGAATCTGTCGCATTATTTGGTCGACTGCCGAAACTTTTTTCTGAAAGCCTACAACATCTATTCCTTCTAAACCCTTATGATGCATGGTCATAATAGGATCAGCCGAAATCATTGACTGTGCTATTACCGCTTCTCCAATTGTATCAATGAGCTGATCAAGTCTTCCGATAGGTACACGAACCGTTTCATCTATTCCCGCCGCTTTTTTAATGGGGGCTTGAGGTGCGGGAGCTTGGTCAGAGGTATCTGGCAGTACTTCATTCTTCGCCACCTCTTCTACCTTAGCAGGGGTCACTAGATTTTCATTAACTGATTTTTCCACTGTACCCAATTTGTTCTGTAGTGAAAGATCAAGGCGTGCCATAATCGGGGTGTACGAAGCAGGCACATGGTAATTCTCTGTAGATATAAAATCAGCAACAATATCAATAAACTCTTTAAGAAGGTCTATAGACTCAAGTAACACATCAACCTTTGGTGGGTCAAGAGTGAGTTCATTCTGCCTTGCCTTATCCATTAGATTTTCAACGTTATGTGCTAATGCTTGTATATCAAGGAGTTCTAAAAATCCAGCAATACCTTTTATAGTATGACAACCTCTAAATATTAGGTTGAGATATTCAGCATTTGTAGGATCATTTTCTAAGTCGAGTAAGGTATTCTCAATAATGGTTAAATGCTCACGAGATTCAGTTACAAAGTCTTCTAGGAACGATTTATCTGCACCAAGATTGAGACTCGTCCCACTTTCAACTAAAGCCTCTTCTTCAGCATGTTCACTTTGTGCCCCTGAGTTACTCTGTCCCGTATCACCAATAAGAATATAATTCATCTCTTGTTCATCTATGACAACATCCTGACATGACTCATTTTCATCAGCTTTTCTTTTTATGAGAGCAATGAGCCTTTCTAAACCATGTAAATCAATCTGGTTTTCTAGTACAAATGAATCAACTAATGTGATGAGATTCACAAAAGAAGTACTTCTTGCACTAATGCAGTGAGAACGCAATTCCTTTAAAATTGGACGAAAGAGTTCTTTAATAGAAGCTCCTGCTTGACATTGTGTGTGCGCATCTTCTAATTGAGCAATCAACGATTCAATGGGAATGGCACTTTCATCTACTCTCGATTCAGTCTCTGAAATCTCTACTGTTTGTTGAGAAGCATTGCTATCCTCCTCTAATTTACTAGCGCGTGATAAACTCTGACTCGATTCTTCTCTCCCTGCAGAAGATTGCAATATAATGTCACTTTCATGATCATGTATAGTTGCTTTCTCTCCTATAGCTAATTCATTCAGCTTCATTGAGATGAGGTCTTTTAATCTAAACAACCCATCTGCACTCATTGTTTGATCATTCATCTTTTGTTCAACGCTATGAATCAGATGAGCAAACTTTTGAAGTCCCAGTACTCCAAGTTCACCTTTAAGTGTGTGGAGCTCTCTCAAAATACTTTGTACAGCGGTTTCGCTCCCTGATTCGTACTCTAAAATCATCTCTTCAAATTCATCAAATTTAGCTTGTTGCGAAGATATAAAAATTAGAAGAAGGTCTTGCATATCTGCCGGCACCTCATCACGATTATCGTCATCAAAACCATCATCAAAATTTTCAATAGGTGGTGTGTTCATTGCGACAGCAAGAACGTCTTCTGTTTCATCGCCTCTATCACTGGCTGATGTTCCTTCATCCAGAGTATACTCTGGAAACTTCTTTTTTAAAAAGGTATCAACTGCTTTAGTTAGCTTATTAAAGCATTGCTGTAATTTTTTGAGGCCATCTTCGAAAGGTGTATCTTCTGATGCTACTGCATCACAAAGTGACCCCGCTCTTTTTACATTCGTATAAAATGCTTGAGGAAATCCAGATACTTGAAGAATAATAATTGTGTCACTCCTCAACGTATTAATTGTCTCTGTATCGATACTCGATTCATTTAAAACTGTACACCAACGGTGTACAGTTTTAGAAACATTTAAAATTTCATTATTCATAGAGTTACACCTAAATTTCCGATACTCTATTCTACAACTTAAATACCATGAATTACAATTATTTGCATCATTATTTGAGTAAATTATCATATATACCTATATTCAGGTCTTACAAAGACCCCCAATAGAACCATTTTGTTTTAACAGCAGGCAGACAAATGAAAATATTGATAGTTGATGACAACTTTATTAGCAGAAAACAATTAAAATTTATGCTCTCTGAGCTTGGTGATAGTGATCTAGCTAATGATGGAAAAGAAGCATTGGAGGCAATAACTATTGCCCATCAATTACATGAGTATTATGACCTTATCTGTTTGGATATCATGATGCCTCAAATGGATGGCATGGAAGCGTTGGAAAAAATCCGGACCTTTGAACAAGAACATGATGTTGCTCCTGATGCAAGTGCTAAAATTATAATGATCACCACTGTTGATGACAAAAATAGCATCATTAAATCATTTCGATCTGGTTGCGAAAGTTATGTTGTCAAACCAGTTGTCAAACATAAACTCCTAGAGACCATTAATAACCTCGAAATAAGCTAAACCATTTCAATATAAAAGGTCTCACTTTAAAAACTGGGCCATTTTTGCTATTTTTGCATCAAAATAAGCAATTTTGGAGCAGTAATGGAATCGCGTTTTTCGCCACAAGATATCGAAAACAAATGGTTAGAGTCATGGATCGAAACAGGCTCATATAAGCCCAGTGGAGAAGGTGAGCCATTTAGTATTGTCATACCACCTCCAAACGTTACTGGTGCGCTCCATTTAGGGCACGCTCTCAACAATACTATTCAAGACACTCTCATTCGTTGGCAGCGAAAAATGGGTAAGAACACCCTTTGGGTTCCTGGAACTGACCATGCAGGCATTGCGACTCAAGCAGTTGTGGAACGTCGTCTCTTTGAGAACGAACAGAAAACTCGCCATGATATTGGACGGGATGCCTTAGTGAAACGCATTTGGGACTGGAAAGACGAATATGAAAAGCGTATCTGTGGTCAGCTTCGTAAAGTTGGATCCAGTTGCGATTGGGATCGTCAGCGCTTTACTCTCGACCCTATATGTGCAAAAGCGGTTCGTCACACTTTTTTTAACCTCTTTAAAAAGAACTACATATTTAGAGGTAAAAGACTCGTCAACTGGGATACCCACCTTCAAACCGCTGTTGCTGACGACGAAATATATTATGAAACAGTACAAAGTCACATGTGGTATTTCAAATACTACTTAGCTGATGGTTCAGGTTTCATTCCTGTTGCTACAACGCGACCCGAAACAATTCTTGGTGATACTGCCCTTGCAGTACATCCCGAAGATAGTCGCTATAAATCCTTTATTGGAAAGATGCTCAAAGTTCCTTTTGTTAATCGTGAAATTCCTGTCATAGCTGATGGAATGTTGGTTGATCCCGAATTTGGAACAGGCTCAGTGAAGGTTACCCCCGCACATGACCCCAATGACTACGCAACAGGCCTTCGTCATTCCCTTCCAATGATCAATATTCTTACGAATACTGGTCACATAAACGAAAATGGTGCTCAGTTTGCTGGCATGGAACGTTATGATGCACGAAAAGCAGTTGTTGCGGAACTAGAAGCTCTTGATCTCATGATTAAGGTTGAAGACCATGAAGTTCCTCTTGGTCATTCAGACCGCTCAAAAACTCCAATAGAACCTTACCTATCTGACCAATGGTTTGTTGATATGAAAGAGATTGGCGAACGTGCTCTTGATGCGGTCCGCCAAAAATCAATAACCTTCTACCCTGAACGGTATAGCAAAACCTATCTTGACTGGTTGGGTGAAAAACGTGACTGGTGTATTAGTAGACAATTGTGGTGGGGACATCAGATTCCAATCTGGTATTGCTCAACCTGTAGCGAAGCAGATCTTGATAATGCTTTTAGTGCATCAAAAGACACACACTGGATTAAAACAGAAGACGATAGCGGATGGCTTGTCTGCTCTCTTGATGATATTGATGAAAAAGCACTCGGTGATGCGCACACTCTTACCCGTGACCCTGATGTACTTGATACCTGGTTTTCGAGTGCACTCTGGCCTCACTCTACTTTAGGATGGCCAGAACAGAGTGATGACCTCAAAACATTTTACCCCACAAGTGTACTCGTTACCAGTCGTGATATCATTAGTCTATGGGTTGCTCGGATGGTTGTTACCGGACTAGAAAATATTGGTGAAATCCCCTTTTCTAAGGTTTACATTCACCCTAAAATTCTCGATGGTGAAGGTCGTACTATGAGTAAATCACTCGGTAATGGCGTTGACCCCCTTGATATTATTGAAAAATATGGAACCGATGCACTCCGTTTTACCATGGCGCAACTTTGTACTGATACTCAAGATGCACGCCTCCCTGTTAAGTTAGAGACCCTTGAAGATGGAAGAACCATCAATACCTCAGACAAATTTGAACTCGGTCGAAACTTTGCTAATAAATTATGGAATGCTTGTCGATTTGTCGAACCGCATCTCTCATCTGTAGAGAACCTTTCTATAGATGTAACGCTCCTGACACTGGAAGACAAATGGATTCTTTCTCGTATCAATAGCACTATTCAAAAAGTAGAATCATGTCTTACCCAGTATCGTTTTTCTGAAATGGTGCAAGTACTCTATCATTTTACTTGGGACGATTTCTGCTCTCGATATCTTGAAATCAAAAAGAAGACTATAACTGCTGAAGTAATGACTTCTCAAAAAGCTAATGGTCTCGCGGTATTTTCCCACGTTGTTGAAAAGCTTATTGGTGCCATGCATCCAGTTATGCCTTTTATCACCGAAGAGCTCAATACTATTTTATTTCCTACTGCTCAAGCACTGATTACCTCACCGTGGCCTAAGGTTGACTCCACTGTTATTGACCAACAGATCGAAAAAGATTTTTCTGAAATTTTTGAAATTGTTGAAGCCGTACGCTCTATACGTGGTCAATACTCAATTAGCCCAGCTAAAGAACTCGACTGCTATGTGAAAGTTGCTTCAGAAGTGGAAAAAAGTACATTGAATGAAAATGCAGCGTTTATCAAAGTTATGGGAAAACTATCTGCTCTTACCATAGATTGTGCTGATATCAAGCCTCCATTCTCAGCTACTCAGATGATGGGTAGTGGTGAAGTCTATATACCTCTTGAGGGTATTTTGGACAAAGAGAAGGAACTTGAAAAACTTACCAAAGAACTTACAGGTGCCGAAAAATTTTCGCAAAGTCTTGCGAAGAAATTGTCAAATGACAAATTTGTCAATAACGCACCAGCTAATGTGGTTGCATTTGAAAAAGATAAGTTGAAAAGTCAGCTTGAAACTATTGAAAAATGTAAAAAAGCGATAGCAGAACTCACTGCTTAAAAGCCCAATACACATCGCCCTATTCTGAATCCTCATAGGGTTCAATAGGGATTGAAAAAATAAAGGTACTCCCTGGGCCATGCTGATTATACATGGCCCATATTTGACCACTGTGACTTTCAATAATCTCTTTACTAATGGGCAGCCCCAAGCCGGTACCCCCTGCCCCATTGTCACTTGATGAACTTTGAACAAATTCATCGAATACCGAAATAAGCTCACCTTCAGGCACACCAACTCCTTCATCTATCACTCGGCACTCAATTGCTGGATACTCTGCATCAACCTTATCGTCAATAAGAATTGAATCCACAACTTGAATCGTAATAGTAGAGTCTTCAGGAGAAAACTTGATCGCATTTGAGAGTAGATTCCTCAGTACTTGCATTATCCTAACATTATCATACACGGCTACTCTTTGAGTACATTCGATAGAGAGGTCAATGGTAATTGATTTATTCTTTATAAGCTGTGCCAATTCATTAAGTATAGTCCTTACAGTATCAGTAATACTATTTTTTGTTTTAATATAACTCACTTTACCCGATGCAAGCTTTGAGAGATCTAGAATATCACTCACAGTCTCAAGGAGTCGGTCCCCACTTTCTTTTATCCTGCCAAAATACTTAATAATTTTTTCATCCTCTATACTTACCGAACGTTTCTCTCCCAGTTCAGCAAAGCTCAAAATAGCATGGAGTGGAGTTCTGAACTCATGTGACATATTAGCCAAAAACTGTGATTTTACTTGAATCGCTTCCTCTGCCCTATCTTTTGCAAATTGCAGTTCTTCGGTTCTCTTTTTTACTTTTGTCTCCAAATTAATTTTTGCGTCAGAAAGTTCAGTCATGAGCTCTTGTAATTTTACGTTTGTAGTGCGTTGTTCTTCTTCTTTGGAAATTAAATTTTCTATTAACACATCATTATCAGACTTAATTACCGCTAATAGATCATAGACCTGTTTAAACAATGCGCTATCTGGAACCATATGAAATTCTTCATCACCAGAAACCTTCCAATTTATATTGCCTACCGTATTGACTAAACTTCTGAGCTCTGTTGCAAATTGATGAGCAGATACAGCGCCAATATCATTATAAGGCGCTTCTTCATCATGGCCACCTAAGCGATAGCTTAAAATCCTCTCAAGCCCTTCTTCATACGATCGCGCACTTTCTAATTTAATGGGAGTTAAAAAAAGATTATTTGCAACACGAAGAATAGTTCTTACAATGAATGAACCACCATAACTTACAAATGCCTGTAAATGACCTTCTTCTTTTTCAAGGGCCTCTTTTACAACCATGCGGCTCTGTTTACCCGGGTTATTATATACCCCTGAGTAATCTTTTAATTCATAATAATGTGTACCAAGTAAATTACATTCAATAAGAATTTTTTCTCGGCGCTTAAAAAATTGTGATACTCCTTCGGGATTTGACGAGTCACCTACCGCTATAGCGTGAAGAATATTTGAATCTATGAGTTCAAAACTCCCTGAGTAGGAGTCTGTAAAGCTAATATTACACCACTCATCTTTATAAGTAATAGTAAGCCCACTGAATGGACACACTTTACTTTTAAACCCACGCTCATTCATGTGGAGTAGATACTAAATCAATTTACAGGTTTGTAATCAGAGCATTCAAGGCACCAATGAATATTTTCAGCCATCTCATTTTTAACAATTGGTTTTGGCTGAAACCGGGTCGCGCCAATATCGAGTAAATGAGCGATATCTTTCACCCCCATTACACCTGACTGAATAAGAATAGGCATTTTTGTATGTACTGAATCACGAATAAGCGATATCAATTCCATACCATCCATATTGGGCATCATAATATCTGTTATCAACAGATCACATGGATCCCCCTGCATAATTCTGTCATATGCATCTTGGCCGTCAGGACAGACTGTTACAGAGTGACCAAGCTCTTCAACAATCATCTTAATCAACGTTTGATTAACGATATCATCTTCTGCAATTATTATTCGAGCCATGTTAGCCCCCCATTAAGTATGGTATTGTAAATTGTACTTTAATGCCACCATCTTCACGATTCTCTATAGTAAGCGTTCCATTATGTGACTCAGCTATTTTTTTAGAAAGTGGAAGACTAATTCCAAGACCTCGTGTGTGATGCATTATATCTTCTGAATTAAATTCATTAAAAACAGTTTCTAACTTTTCTGGTTTTATTCCTGGACCTTCATCTTCTATAACGACCGCACACTCTACACCATTAGGTATCACACTAATATCAATAGTCCCTCCCTCTGGTGAGTGATCATATGCATTTTCGATGAGGTAGCGTACTGCGTTTTCTATATAATATGGTTCAAATTCAAAGGGCTCCACATTGGGTATAGAATAATGTATAGAAATATTCCGTTCAGAGTTCATTTTCTGGACCTGTTTAGTCGCACCCTTTATGGCTTCTTCGATTGAACTTTTCTCAACGTCAAGATCCATGCCTTTTTTAAACATACACATACTTAGTGTCTTCTCCGTTTGAGACAATAGTACAAAGCCTGCCTTTTGAATCTCTTTTATATAACTTCTTTCTTCGGCATTTAAATTTTCTGAGCTCGAAAGCAAGAGCTCTGATAGGCCTAAAATGGAATTGAGGGGTGTTCTCTTTTCATGACTTAATAAATGCAACAAATCACCTTTAAGTCGATCAACTTCTTCTTCGTATTTTAGTTTCACAAAAATTTGAACTTTGGCTAGTAATTCATTATGATCAAATGGCTTTGTGACATAATCATCTGCTCCCGCAGCGTATCCCTCAAGACGCTCTTGCAACATCGCCTTTGCTGATACCAATAATACCTTTACATATTTAAATGAATTGTTATTACGGATTCTACGACACACTTCGTACCCATCAATACCAGGCATCATAATATCAAGGAGCACAACATCAGGAATAAATGATTCCATTTTTCCAAGTGCCGATTCTCCATCCGATGCAACTTGAACGATATAATTATCTTCAAGAATATCTTCGAGAATCTCTATATTGATTTCATCATCATCTACAATGAGGATTTTAAATTTCATAATTACTATTGCTCACATATTCAGATTGTATTATACCACTAAAAAAATCAACTACGCCACACATTAATCCTCAAACATTTCAAATATCTTAAGTATATCATCTAAACAGCAATCAAAAGCTTCAACAAGTGCAGGATCAAAGTGACTCCCACTTGCTTCTTTTATAATTGAAATAGAACGCTGCATAGAGAAAGCATCTTTATAGACTCTTTTATTGGTAAGGGCATCAAAAACATCTGCCATTGCAACTACATGAGCTTCAGGAGGAATTTCCTTCCCTTCAAGACCTTGAGGATAGCCACTCCCATCATATTTTTCATGATGATAATGAACAATATTTTTTGCTACATCAGATATTCCCTCTTGATCTATTATTTTAAAACCATAATAAGAGTGTGTTTTTATAATCTCAAACTCTTCATTCGTTAGTTTACCAGGCTTGTTTAATATGTCTGAAGGGACAGCAACCTTTCCAATATCATGAAGAGAAGCATAGTTCCGAATCGCCACACACTTTTCAAGAGGGAGTCCAAAATGCTTTGCAAGTAAGTACGAATACTCACTCACTCTTTTAATATGATTTCCGGTATCGTTATCATTATAAAGATTTGCTTTTTCTAAGGCCAGAACAAAGCTTTCGTTCATCATATTAAGTTCACGAGTCTGGTCCTCTATCTTTTCATCGAGATTATGTATAAGATCATTAAGCTTTGTATGGGCTGCAACTCTTTTAAGTACTTCTATAGTTAAAAAAGGTTTTGCTATATAGTCAACACCACCAGAATCAAAAGCCTTTTTAATGACCTCCTCATCGCGTAAAGCAGTGACAAATATGATAGGGGGTGTAGGACCGGATGATGCACTAATTTTTTCAGCCACTTCATACCCTTGCATATCAGGCATGAGGACATCAAGTAAAATGAGGTCTGGTTTAAACGTTTTTACCGCTTCTAATGCCTCTACTCCAGAAGCGACAGAATACGTATTATACTCATCTTCCAAAACATCTTCTAAAATTAACCGATTTGCAGGATCATCATCAACAATGAGAATGTTATACATAGTTCCTCAAAATTTTAGGTATCTTGAGTGTACTATACATATCAATATAAAATCAACTATGAGCGTACAAAAAAAGACCACTTACTGAAAAGTGGTCTTTTAAAAGAACTATAGTGTTCTATTTATTTAGAAAATTGAGTTATAATCTTGCTACATTCAGCAGCAGCTGCTTCTGGTACAAATCCAAAATGCTTTGCAACATCTTTATAGTTACCTGAGACTCCAAATGAATCGATCCCTTTAACAGTGATGTGATCTGCATAGAACATTTTAAATGCTCGGTGAGAAGCTGCTTCCATTAGGTATACTGGTGTCTCACCTGCGCCAAGAATTGACTGAATATACTCTGTAGATTGCTCTTGAAGTTTTTCCATGCATGGAATACTTACCAAACGCACCTTTTTTCCTTGTGACTCAAGTATCTCTTTAGCGCCTATAAGAGTTGTGATTTCAGAACCAGAACCTGCAAGTACGATATCAGGAGTGCCATCACAATCAAATAAAGTGTATCCACCCTTTTTAAATGCTGTATATGTTGCTTCACGATCCAGTTCAAGACCAAATAATTTTGTATCAAGAACCTGACGAGTACCGAGTATTACAGCGGGTCCATCATTCTCCATAAATTCTAAGAAGGAAAATCCTGTTTCCATATCATTACATGGGCGATAGGTATAGATTCCTGGAATAAGGCGAGTAGCACCAAGATGCTCTATTGGCTCATGTGTTGGCCCGTCTTCCCCTACGTAAATAGAGTCATGAGTAAAAATAAACAGATGTTTTAATTGCATTATCGCCGCTAAACGAACAGCGGGCTTCATATAGTCGATAAAGGTGAAAAAGGTTGAAGTAAATGGAATGAAATCGCGCGATAACGCAAGGCCATTTGCCACCCCACCCATTGCAGCTTCACGAACACCAAAAGCAATGTTTCTTCCTGCAAAGCTTCTACTGGTGATAAAATCAGCACCCTTAACAGTCGCTTTTGTTGAACCAACTAAATCCGCAGCACCACCAATCAATTTAGGAGAAGCTGCAGCACACAATTGAAGTGCTCCTGAAGCTACGCCGCGAGTAGCATCAACCTTAGTACTGTAATTCAATAATTCGGTACGAAGTGTATCAGTAAGACCACTCTCTTTGTATGTCTGAAGTTCAGCGTACTTTTCAGGATACTGTTTTTTATAGTTATTATAAAGTGTTTCCCACTCTGCAAGAGCAGCATCACGTGCCTCAAGAGCCGGTGCAATTGCATCATTAAAAAGGTCTTTCTCGTAAAATGACCCATCAGCCAACTGCTTTTCAACAATTGCAAGAGCTTCGTCAGGTGTTTTACAGTCAGCAACATCTTTCATCGTTGAATTACTTAAGATATAAGAAACTTCTTTAGGTCCTACCGGAGCACCGTGCGCAGAGTGAGAGCCACGAAGTTCATTCAGTCCTTCTCCAATTTTTGTTTCAACAATAAGAAGCTTTGGTTTACCCTTTGATGCTTTAAGAGCAGAAAGCTTTGCAGACATATCAGCAAGATCAGTCCCTACACAGTGTGCAACTTCCCAGCCGAGCGCTTCATAGCGCGCTTGTACATCTTCTGTAAATAGGTCATTCGATGATTCATCAATAGTAACTTCATTATCATCATAAATAGCAATAAGATTATCAAGTTTCAGTGAGCCTGCAATTGAAGCGGCTTCATTGGTCATCCCTTCCATGGTACAACCATCGCCCATAAGCACATAGGTGTTGTAATTAAAGAGTTCAGAGTCTTCGGTATTAAAACGTGCTGCCATCATTTTTGATTCAACAGCAAGCCCCACTGCATTTGCAAACCCTTGACCCAATGGGCCAGTAGTTGTCTCTATACCTTTGTGCAGTTCATACTCAGGATGCCCTGGAGTATTAGACCCGAGTTGACGAAAGTTGACAATATCTTTTATTGAAAACTGATATCCAAAAATGTAGTTAAGGGCATAGACTAGCATTGAACCATGACCCGCAGAGAGGATAAATCGATCTCTATTCATCCACTCGGGGTTGCGTGCAGATGCTTGAATAAAGTTACTGTAGAGGAGTACTCCAATATCGGCACAGCCAAGTGGAAGTCCGGGGTGTCCAGATTTGGCTTTTTGAATTGCCATTGCTGAGAGGTACCGAACGTAGTCCCCTACGCTTTTCACATTATCCATATTAATCATTATATATCCTTAAGATTATATTTAATTTCAGTCTGTTTTTGTTTCACAAGTATAGATTTTTAAACGCTTCTCACTTATGAGTAGAGGGCTATTTACCCACATAGTTCAATTTTGAAATTATATGAGAGCTCGAGCACCTATTTGATTAAAAACCAGTAAAACAAAGGCCGTCTTTATTAAAAGACGGCCTAAATATAGGAAATTATATCTCTTCTTCTCTATTTCAAGAAGAAAGATTGGACAATTTGGTAAGAATTATATGAACAGTTGTTACAGTTTTCACATGTACTTACTAAACGCCTATTTTCTCGATTTTACATACTCTACAGCATTTCTAAAAATCTTAACACCATCACCTTCTCCACGAAGTCCTTCACGATGCCAGCGCGGATGATTTGTCATATGCATAAAAACCTCAGGGTGAGGCATAAGGCCAAAAATAAGGCCGCTATCATCACAAATCGCAGCGATATCATCAACTGAACCATTGGGATTATCGGGGTATTCAGGTTTACCGCCTTCTTTGGTGCAGTACTGAAAGGTAATATTACCATTGTCATGAAGCTTCTGAAGGGTTGCAGCATCTTTGGTTACAAATTTACCCTCACCATGGCGTATTGGTAAATAGATACCTTCAATACCTTGTGTCCAAATAGATTTTGAAGCGGTATTGCCTTTAAGATAACACCAACGATCTTCAAATTTAGCAGAATCATTATGAATCAATGAACAAGTCTGTTCAAAGGTATCTTCAGCACCTGGAAGAAGGCCCAGCTTTACGAGTACCTGAAATCCATTACAGATACCAATCATCGGAACTCCACGCTTTTTGGCTGCAAAGAGTTGATCTTTCAAATATACTTTAATCTTATTTGCATAAACCTTACCCGATGCGATATGGTCTCCAAATGAGAACCCACCAGGAAATGAGAGAATATCAAACTCTTCCATAGTGCGTGAGCCACTAATGAGGTCGTTAATATGTACACGTTCTGCTTCGGCGCCAGCCATGGTAAAAATATGGGCGAGCTCGATATCAGAGTTAATGCCATACCCTGTAATTACTAATACTTTTGGCTTATCCATACTCTTTAATCCCAGTTAACTGTTTTGTGCCATGCACTGAATGTTTCATCTACGGTGAGATCAATTACACTATCATCACCATCCTTAACTTTAATTGAACCAGCGTCAGTAACGGTACCGATACACGAAATACTGTTCTCGATCATCGCCTTCTCAAAGGCACCTTTATTTGCAGCAGACACTGTAATCACCAAGCGTGATTGCGTCTCTGAAAAGAGTTTTTCATCACTCGTTAAGTCACCAAGACAGTCAAGATCGGTAAGATCAATATCCATACCCAATCGACCTGCAAATGCTGTTTCAGCAAGGGTCACCCAAAGGCCTCCGTCAGAGATATCATGTGCAGAAGCAACAAGCTCAGATTCAATAGCAATAGTCAAAGCACGATACAATGGTATTGAAGTATTAGTATTCACCACTGGAACACTATTACCCACATGTCCAAGCTCAGCATAGTATTCAGACCCGCCTAATTCCGCTCGAGTTTGCCCTACAACATAAACTAAGTCACCCGCTTTTTTAGCATCTATAGTAACTGATTTCTCAACATCATCCATTTTTGCAATTACGGTAAACAGAAGTGTCGGAGGAATCGATATTTTTTCATCCCCTTTACCGTAATCGTTCTTCATGGAATCTTTACCAGAAATACACGGAAGGTTATATGCTTTACAATAATCAGACAACGCTTGATTTGAACGAACAAGCTGACCCATTTTGTACTCACCATCGGGAGTCTCTTCAGACTGTACTGGATCGGGCCAACAGAAATTATCAAGGCCTGCTATGTAGTCTAGTTTACCACCCGATGCAATAACAGAACGAACGGCTTCATCAATTACTGATGCCGTCATGTGGTACGTATCGATATCCGAATAGCGAGGTAAAATACCATGAGCGACAATGAGTCCCTCTTTTTGATCTGGAAGTGGTCTGATTACCGCAGCATCAGATGGTCCATCATTTTTCTCACCAGTAAATGGTTTGGTAACACTCATCCCTTGAACTTCGTGATCGTACTGACGTACCCACGACTCTTTAGAACAGATATTAAGACGACCAAGAAGCTTAAGCGCTATATCGTTGAGGTCTTCAGGAAAAGTTTCTGGTTCACTATGAACCGGAGTTTTAAAGTTTGCTTTGAGTTTTAGCTTTGGCGCTCCATCGTGCATAAATTCCATATTAATCATACAGACGATTTCACCATCATGATCAACTCTGAAATAACCAGTATTGGTAAATTCACCCAAATCGGCTATCTCGACACCACGAAGGTCTGCAAGGGCTTGAAGCTCTGCCATATTCTCGGGGGGTACTGCAAGTGACATACGCTCTTGCGCTTCAGAAACAATGATTTCCCATGGATCGAGACCAGCATATTTAAGAGGTGCATTAGTTAGATCAATATGTGCACCATTTGCACCGTGGTCAGGCTCAGCCATTTCCCCCAGTGATGATGATAATCCACCAGCGCCATTATCAGTCATAAATCTATAGAGACCAAGGTCTCGTGCTTCTATAATAAAGTCGAGCATTTTCTTTTGTGTAATTGGGTCACCAATTTGTACTGCCGAAACCGGAGAGTCTTCAGTAAGTGCTACCGAAGAGAACGTTGCTCCGTGGATACCGTCTTTACCGATACGACCACCAGCCATAACAATACGGTCACCAGGCTTGATTTCTTTATCTTCAGATGGTTTACCATTAATTTTCGCAGGAACTAATCCGCCGGTTCCACAGAATACGAGTGGTTTACCCATAAACCGTTCATCAAATACAATTGATCCATTAACTACTGGAATACCTGACTCATTTCCTCCATCACGAACACCAGCATGAACCCCTTTAAAAATTTGACGAGGGTGCATTAATTTAGTCGGTACTTCACCATCATAAAAAGGAGATGCAAAACAGAATACATCAGTATTAAATATTGGTTTAGTGCCAATACCCGTCCCAATAATATCACGGTTAACTCCAACAATACCAGTCATAGCTCCACCAAATGGATCAAGTGCTGACGGTGAGTTATGTGTTTCTGCTTTAATTGAGATTGACCAATCTTCAGTAAATTTGATAATTCCTGCATTATCCCAAAAAACCGATTTAATAAAATCGCCACCCTTGGTGATCTCTTTTGTTGGATTATATATGTAGGTTTTGAAAAGAGAATTTATAGTTTGAGTATTCCCTTCTTCATCAGTATACTCAACATCAGCAGCAAAAATCTTATGACTACAATGTTCAGACCAGGTCTGTGCAAGAATCTCGAGCTCCATATCAGTCGGATTAGTCTCAGAAAGTCCGTGCTCTCTTCTCACTTTTTTGATCTCTTCATCAGTATAGTGATTTTTAATTGCAAGCATCTCTTCTTCATTAAGAGAGAGTATCATTTTATTTGAGAGATCGAGTAATTCTTTACCAGTAGCAGGCAGTTCAATCACTTTAGTTGTAGGAACATGCTCAGATTTAACATGTTTGTCTGCAGCAGGCACGCGTTTACCAGCATCCCACTCTTTACGAGCGATAATTTCATAAGTTTCAATAAGTGGGTTAGCCAAAAACTTTACACACACTTCTTCTGCTTGCTCAGCAGTAAGGTCACCCTTAACTAACACCTGATATGATGTCCAAATATCTTCGAGGTCTTCAAGTTTACGGCCTAAGATATCGTTAATACCTTCTCTCGATGAACGACCGACATTGTCGGTTACACCAGGCTTGAAGCCAATTTCAAAAAGCCAATCAAAATCGAGCACCGACTCTGCGAGTGGGCTATCAATTGAGTACTCTTCCACAACGGGGTCATGAAACAATTCTTGAGCAATGTGATCAATAGACTCCATTGACTCATCAAGACAAGTAGTAAATACTTGAATTGTTTTTACAGCTTCAACATCAATTCCCAAATCTTCGTGCATTGCAGCCATGATTCGGTTCCCTTTAGGATCGGGAAACTGAGCTTTAAGCTTTACGGTAATTCTGTGGATTTCTCGAGACAAAATCGGACCTTTGGTAGGGTTTAAGACGCGCTTAAAATTAGTAAAGTTTCAAGAATTTTGAACTGAAAATGGCGAATAAGGGCTGTAGGAGCCCATTTGCGGTATCTTGTTTAAAATCAATGAGTTACATACAAGTATAAGATACTCAAGTGACTTTCACCCACTATGACCCTCAAACAAAAAAGGACAATCACCCGTGAATGATTGACCTCTTTTTAATTTGGGGAACCTCTAAAAGTTAAATTTAAAGGACACTACTTTTGAGCACCATAAGCTTCTCATAGGTCATCTCATGCATAGAGTATTGAATTCCGCCAACACCAGTACCAGAGTGTTTTCTTCCTCCAAATGGCATCCAGTCAACTCTAAAGGCCGTATGATCATTCACCATAACTGCTGCTGCATTGAGTTTATGAACCACATCTAATGCAGTATCGATAGCCGACGTAAAAACTGCCGCTTGAAATGAGAAAGGAACAGCATTAGCTTGTGTAATCGCCTGTTCTCTATCACTATATGAGTAGATGCAAACCACCGGACCAAAAATTTCCAATTGAGATACCTTTACGTCCATCGGTGGATTTAGAAGCACTGTTGGTTCATAACAGGTATTTGAAATTCTCTTACCACCTGAAAGTAATTGAGCTCCAGCAGTAATTGCTTCATTGACCCATTCCTCTACCCTATCAACTTCACGAGCGAGTATCAACGGTCCAACTTCAGTTTTAGGATCAAGTGGATCGCCTACTACCAGTTTCTCAGCATACTCAACCATTTTCTGAGAGACAGTATCAATAATAGTTTGTTCGACAAACATACGTTGCACTGATACACAGACTTGTCCTGCATGATAAAAAGCACCTTTACCAAGAGCCGGTATCATTGATTCGATATCTGCATCTTTTTCAACGATAACAGGAGCAGCACCACCATGTTCAAGAGCAATATGTGTTCCTGGTGCCAGTTTTGACCTCAAGTACCATCCTACTTTTGCAGATCCAATAAAAGAAAGATACGACACTCTCTCATCGGTCACCAAATATTCAGCGACATCATTTTCACATACAATAAGTTGACACCACCCTTCAGGCAATCCCGCACGTCTCAAAATATCGACAAATGCAATACATGAAAGAGGTGTTGTGAGTGCAGGCTTTATAATTACCGGACACCCAACTGCAAGAGCCGGTATAACCTGATGAATAATTAAGTTCAGAGGATGATTAAAGGCACTTATTGAAAGTACTACGCCAAGAGGCTCTCTAAAAGTATAGGCCATACGATTTGCCGATGATACAGTATGCCCCATCGGAATTTGTTGTCCTGCGAGATGCGATATACCTTCAAGGGCAAGTTGTACCCCATTGATAGCTCGATTAACCTCTACTTCTGAATCAGCCCAAGGCTTGCCCCCTTCGCCAGCGGCGATTTTTAGAAGAGACTCCTTCTCGCCTTTCATAATCTCGATCACACGTTCAAGTATTGCAACCCGTTCAGGAGTTGCAATCCACTTTGATCGATCAGTATAGAGCTCATAGGCTGTTGCTAAAGCCTGTTCTGCATCAGACTCTTGATCAAAAGGGATCTCTCTAATAAGAGATTCATCATAGGGCGAATAGACTTTTAACATATTATTCTCCTTGTATTTTTAAAGAATACACGCTTTCTCTTTGAGTAATACATTAAGTATAGAATGGTTCAAAGAATAGTCAACTGCGAGATCAATTAAATGAACTCCTTTTCCATTTACAGCAGCATCAAGTATTTTTTCAAAATCTTCTACTGACTCAGGGCGATGCCCTTTTGCACCATACGCTTCCGCGTATTTTACAAAGTCAGGATTACCATAATCGAGACCAAATTGCTCAAAGCCCATTCCTTCTTGTTTCCATTTGATCATCCCATAAGCATTATCATTTAAAATAATAACAGTAAGATCAAGACCAAGGCGCACTGCTGTTTCCATCTCTTGTGAGTTCATCATGAATCCGCCATCACCACAAACCGAAATAACTTTTTTATCTGGATGAACAATTTTTGCAGCAATAGCTGATGGAAGTCCTGCGCCCATTGTAGCAAGAGCATTATCAAGTAAAAGCGTCTGAGGTTTATAACTTTTATAGTTACGAGTAAACCAAATTTTATAGACACCGTTATCAAGAGTTAAAATCCCATCATCAGGGAGAACAGCTCTCACCGAAGTCACCGCGCGTTGTGGAAGTATTGGAAAGCGATCATCTTTTGCATACTTGCCAGTGTATTTATCTACTTCAGCTTTTACTCGTTCAAAATAACTGAAATCCCAGTTAGATTTTTTCTTAATAAAGTTAGCTAGTTTCAAAACTGAAATTGCGATATCACCCACAACATTAAGCTGTGGAAAATAGATTTGATCTACCTTTGCAGGGAAAAAATTCACATGTATAACTTTCTTGCCCCCGTGTTCCATTATGAAAGGAGGTTTTTCAATAACATCGTGTCCAACATTAATAATAAGGTCAGAGCGCTCAATTGCACAATGTAAAAAATCATTACTTGAAAGTGCTGCAGTACCAATGAATTTTTCATGGCGTTCATCAACAACGCCTTTACCCATTTGTGTGTTGAAGAATGGAATACCAGTCGCTTTAATAAACTGAGTGAGTGATTCACTACACCGTCTACGGTTGGCGCTCGCCCCAATAAGCAGTAGTGGCATTTTAGCCTTTTCAATCATGCGCGCTGCCTGATAGAGTGTTGCTTCATCTGCATCAGGGCGCATCCAATCAACCACTTCAAATGGTTGGCCATCAACTTCTTCCGAAGCGACATCCTCAGGGAGTTCTAAATGTACTGCCCCAGGACGTTCCTCTTTTGCAAGCCTAAAAGACTCATTAATGACTGATGGAATATTATTAGAGTTCACAATTTGATGTGTAAATTTTGTAATAGGGCGCATCATATTCACTACATCAATAATTTGAAATTGTCCCTGTTTACTCTTTTTGATCGGTTTTTGACCAGTTATCATCAACATAGGGAAGGCACCTAGGTTTGCATAAGCAGCCGCTGTAACAAAGTTTGTTGCACCAGGACCAAGAGTTGACAAACAAACACCTGGCTTACCCGTTAACCGACCGTATGTTGCAGCAATAAAACCTGCACCTTGTTCATGTCTTGTCAAAATTAATTTTATTTTAGAATCTTTTAGTGACTCAAGAAGATCAAGATTCTCTTCTCCAGGAATTCCGAAGATATATTCAACACCCTCTTTCTCAAGAGCCTTTACAAACAGGTCAGAAGCTTTCATGTCTGGTACCGTTACCTATGGTTAAATGTTTTAAACTATTAAACTATTAATATCACCTTCCAGAATATCAAAAGTAAAACAATAAGGCAGTACAAAAGTGTTTTAACGGTGTTATTTTATCACAGAGCATCTTCTATATCAAAGTTGTATGGTAATTTAGATGAGATAGAGTATACAATACCCCAAAACCATTCGTTACTTTTGTCACAAGCCCAGTAAATTAATATTTTCGTACATGAGTAGTACAAGATACCTTCTTTACGTTGTTGATATACGCTGACTCGCAAAGCGCAGTCAAAGTAAAAAGAGGCAAGCGAAGCAAAGCCGGCCAAAACCCATTCTGGAGGCAGAGAGTAGTTAGATGTGAGGCATTGGAGCCGACAGCGTACATGTGGTACGCCGAGGCTTCAATAACGAAGCAGATAACTGCTCTCTGCCTTCAGAAGCTATTGAAAGCTTTTTAGGAGTTCAATCTCCTCAGCCCAAATTTCTTCATCAATAGTTTCAATTACAAGAGGGATTCCATCAAACCGCTGGTCCTTCATTACGTACCGAAACACATCGAGTCCAAGATTGCCTTGTTCAAGACTATGATGTCGGTCGACCCGTGACCCAAACTCTGTCTTAGATCCATTTATATGCATACCTTTTAGATACTTAAAGCCAACAATGCGATCAAATTCTGCCCAAAAATACTCATTATCCTCAGGTGTTCTCAGATCATAACCCGAAACAAATGTATGGCACGTATCAATACAAACACCAATACGGCTTTTGTCTTCTACCAGTTCAATAATACGAGCTAAATGCTCTAACTTATAGCCAAGGTTACTTCCCTGACCTGCCGTATTTTCTATGACCGCAATAACAGTTGGTTCAGCTTCAAAAGCTGTATTCAGCGACTCTGCAATAAACTTTAAACATTCATCTTCTGATATCTCTTTAAGATGAGAGCCAGGATGAAAGTTTAAATATACAAGCCCAAGCTGATTACACCGTTCAAGTTCGTGAATAAAAGAATTTAGAGATTTTTCTCGTTTTTCAGGATCTGGGTGCCCAAGATTAATGAGATAACTATCATGAGGAAGAATAGCTTCTGGAGGGTAACCCAGTTTTTTGCAATTAACTTTAAAATTGATAATATTTTCTTCTGTTAATGGCTTTGCATTCCACTGCCGTTGATTTTTCGTAAATAAGGCAAATCCTGTTGCTCCGATTTTTGATGCATTAATAGGTGCATTTTCTACGCCGCCGGCAGCTGATACATGAGCTCCAATATATTTCATTCTCAATCCAAGTCTAATTTTAGTGCTAACATAGCTTTTAGACATTACCTGTAAACTACTTCTAACTCCCCCTATATAATTACTCTCAGATATGATAGAACTGTAATAATAACCTTTGTTTTTGAGTAATTTTGGGCGTTTACAATCTGTTTATGTGTTTTTTACATTTAGATGGCCCCTCACTTACAAAACACCAAAATTTTACTCCTTGTGAGCTATATTTATGGCACACAACACCAGAGGAAACTATGAGTTTTAAGGATGATTTTATTTGGGGCGCCGCAACAGCAGCCTATCAAATCGAAGGAAGTCATAATGTAGACGGAAAAGGCCCCTCAATCTGGGATACTTTTAGTGCCATTTCGGGGAACACTTATAATGGCGATACCGGCAATACAGCTTGTGACTTTTACAATCGCTATGCCACCGATATTACTCTTATGAAAGAAATTGGTCTCGATGCCTTTCGTCTATCTATAGGCTGGACTCGCCTCCTCCCCGAAGGTGTTGGCAGTGTGAATCAGAAAGGTGTTGATTTTTACGATAGACTTTTTGATACACTTCTCGAAAATGACATAACCCCATACCCTACACTCTTTCACTGGGATTACCCTCAAGCACTTTACGAAAAAAAGGGCTGGCTCAATCCCGATGCCCCCAAATGGTTTGCCGAATACGCCAATCTTGTTTCCTCTCAATATTCAGACCGTGTAACAAACTGGATGACCATTAATGAACCTCAAGTCTTTATAAATATTGGCCATGGCCATGACCCCTGGAAAACCCATGCTCCTGGCGCGAAACTCCCTTTCAAAGAATTGGCTCAAATTGCACATAATGTTATGGTATCCCATGGCCATGCAGTTTCTGCATTACGCGATCACGGCACTGCAGAAACAAAAATAGGAATCGCACCAGTTATCACCCCTACACTCCCTCAGGATTCAAGTAAAGAGGCATACACCAACGCTTATAATGAATACATGATTACCTCATCAAGAGAGCTCTGGAGCCCAGGTTTCTATTTAGATCCAATCTATTTTGGGAAATACCATGACGCTACAGTTGAAGCATTTGGAAATGATATGCCTGTCATTCAACCAGGAGATATGGAGCTTATCAATCAGCCTATTGATTTCATTGGCGCCAACACTTATTTTGGGATTAAAAAAGAGTTCAAAAATGGACGCATTGTTAAAGAGAGCCCTAAAGAGACCGGTGCTCCAACAACTGCATTTGGTTGGCCTATATGCGATGACGCCCTCTACTACGGAACTAAGTTTTTAAAAGACCGGTATAATCCAGAAATTTTAATTACCGAAAACGGAATGGCAAATAAGGATTGGATTTCACTTGATGGAAAGTGCCATGACCCTCAACGAATCGATTTTCTACATCGATATTTAAAAGGACTCAAAAGAGCCGCGAGTGAAGGTGTCAATATTAGTGGCTATTTTCTCTGGTCACTTCTTGATAATTTCGAGTGGGAGGATGGCTATCTACAGAGATTTGGAATCATCCATGTCGATTATACAACTCAAAAAAGAACACTCAAAGATTCAGCCTATTGGTATCGAGATATTATTGAAAGTAACGGTGAAATTCTCTAGTACGAACTCATAATAACTCAAGAGATTTACATTCGTTTTACACCAGATACATTTTTTAAGAATATACGGTTTTTGTGGCGGCACGTACGATAGGAAGCTCAATGCAAAATTCAGAGCCCCTTCCTACCCCTTTACTTGTTACTTGTAAAGCCCCCTTCATCTCTTCCATGTAATTTTTAGATGAATACAACCCGTATCCATGGCCATCTCGCTTAGTGGTAAAACCTTTTGTAAACATCTTATCCAGATCTCCTGGATTTATCCCGCATCCTGTATCCTGTACTGAGAGACTAATAGTTTCGTTTGTGCACATCGTAGAGAGTCGAATCATCCGCTTGTCTTTGGAGGTTTCGTTCAAGGCCTCTTTTGCATTATTGAATAAATTTATTAAAACATGCATAACCTTAATCTTATCACCAAACACCATCTCATTATTTCTGTAATCTTTTTCAATCGTTAGATAATGCTGTAAAATAGAATTTTCTTGCATAACCATTACATCATCAAGTACTTCTTCAAGGTAAAAGTGTTCAAAGCCCGATGAGTTAGTATATCCCTGCTGTGCGTAGGTGATATTTTCAATAGCCTGTACCTTTTCTAATACTTGATTGATCTCTTTACGAGTCATTGTTACTTCATCTTTGAGGTTATCTTCGATGACTAAATAATACTCCATTAATTTTTTACCACGAGGGTCATTCGAAACAAATTGCCCAATGGCATCCATATTTTCACGGAGCATTGTATTTGCCAATTTAAGGCCTTCAACAGCAGTGCCCGTAAGAATATCTCCCGATCGTTCCGCTGAAATTTTCAGACTATTTAATAGATTTTTAACATTATGCAATGTCATAGAGGTCAAATCAGCAATCTCTTGCTTATACTCGTTCTCTACCAACGTTTTTTCAGCCTGATTTAACTCTCTCGTTGTAACCGAAACCTTTTCTTTCAACTGAAGATTAAGCTTCTCTATCTCTTTCTCATTCTCTTTAACCCGAGTAATATCACTAAAAAGAATAATTTTACCCACATGAATCTTAGCCTGATACATATTTTTTTGTGTGACCAAAAAAGTCTGCCCGCCCTCTCCTCCCGTTATTTTTACCTCTTCTCCAGTAAAGTTCATTTCAAAACTATAGTGAGTTGGCAAAACTTCCCCCATAGTTTTTCCCAAAACCTCTTCTAGCGTTTTGCCTAAAGCAGACAACAAATATTTATTGATCTCAATTATAACGCCTTTAGTATCTAAAATTATAACACCTTCATCGAGCTGCTTAAAAATTGCTCGAGCACTATTTTTAACATCGACTGATAAAAAATTAAACCGTGCAATTGCAATAAATATGCTTAAAGGAAGAAATACTGATAATGTTGACCCCATTTGTGGAATCCAATTAATCTCTAATATATTTGATAAGAGAACATTAAAAATAAGAATAAGAGATAACCCTATACCTACCAATGTCAAAATAAGAAAAGACAATTTTTTCCTATTATCATCTGTATCATTTCGAAATCGATCATATAATAACCAGAGCATATATCCCCCAGGAACAGAAGAGGTAATAAAAAGCGCTGGCAAATATAATATGCCCGTAGAAGGCCTATACCCCCAACTTTCTTGAATAGCATGATCAACAATTAAATTAGTTGATACACCAATGACTGTTACAATAGCCACCAAAACAAATGATGCCTTAAGAAAAATATCACGAGGCTTCTCAAGAAAAACATAGACAAAATTCAACAGCGCTACCGTCCCAGGAACCCAAAATATCGTAGTAAAATGAACAATAAAATGACTCAGTTCAAAATTATTGAAATGCCAACCAATGAAATCACAAAACTGCCAACCAGTCAAAAAGATAAGTGCAATAAGAAATGACCTATTTACAGCACTTTTACGATCCATTGCAATAACAAACCCAAACAGGAATACGTTTATTAACAACGCCCCTAACGGAAATAGCTCATAGTAAGACAATAACTACCTTAACCGACTCTTTTGATACCAGTATACCCATATTCGGGGTTTAATGCAAAAAAAAAAGCTCTACCCGTAAGTAAAGCTCTTTATTATCATTATTTTAATTCTAATCCAAACGACTATTTAAACATGAGGTTAACACCAGTAAAAATAGCCTTCATATTTGCGATCAATGTATCATTATGAACACCTCTCCCCATAAACTCTTCTGTATGATCATCACCATGACGTTTAATTTTAATTTCAGAAAGAGCTCTTCCTGACCATTCATCATCATTTTTTGATACTACAGATTGCTTATAGGAGACTAAGTCTATTTCAAAACCTTCTTCGCGAAGCAAACGAATACACGCTTCAATTGGCCCCTCTGCCGAGACTGATTTCTCACGTTTTTCTCCATCAAGTTTATAACTAAAGACAAAGACATCTTCATCGCGAATACCATTGACGCTCGAAAAGACTACTTTTCCATTAATATTAATCATCTCAGATTTAAAAATTTCGAGTACACGCTCCTCATCAAGCTCTCCTTCTTTTTCAGAAATAGACTTGAGAATTGGCTGCAACTGCATCGCCTCATCAAGAGATATCACATAACCCATCTGACCAACCATCTCATAGACTGCTGTACGACCAGATTGACTCGTAAAGGTGATAACATCATTATCGGCCCGCCCAATCTCATTAAAATCAATAGGGCGATACGCTCCTTTACTCATGCCTTTTGTTTTTGTGGCACCATCTTGATGTATTCCAGAGCGGTGTGCAATCGCTTCCGGACCAATAAGAGGAGCTTTATCTGGGATAGGCATATCAGCCCAATCGGCCATAAGAACAGCTGTTTCATATATGTGTTCAAGATTAAGAGGCATCAAACCTCCTGAATTTTTAATCGCAACAGCAACTTCATACATATTGGTGTTACCCGAACGCTCACCGAGGCCATTCAACGTAGTCTCCAACTGCACAGCACCCGCAAAATGAGATTCTACAGTGGTTGCAGTTGCCATACCAAGATCATTATGATTGTGTACCGAAACAACGGCTCTATCACCAATAGCTTCAACAACTTGCTCAACCATATCAACAAATACCATTGGACGATACCGTTCTACAGTATTTGGAAGATTTACCACTGAAGCTCCCGCCTCAACAACAGCAGTACACACTTCTATAACAAAATCCATATTCTCGATACAATCTCCAAAATGCTCGCAAGAGAATTGTACATCGCCCTTTCCACCCATAATCTTTTTAGCAAAGCTTACAGCTTTCACAGCAATCTCTTTTACTTTCTCAGGCTCCATCTTAAGAACATTTTTCATATTAAAAGGGCTCGTAGCAATGAAGGTATGGATCCGAGGTCTATCAGCATGGTGAATCGCATCCCACACTTTCTGAATGTCACGCTCTACCGCACGTGCAAGACCAGAAATCACAACATTACTTGGTGCCAATTTGGCCAAATGTTCACAAGCCGCAAAATCCATATCACTCGCACCTGCAAATCCAACTTCAATACCTTGTACACCCAATTTAAGCAGCTGATTAAACACTTTCTCTTTCTCTTGAAGATTCCACGGACGTGCAAGAGCCTGATTGCCATCCCTAAGCGTCACATCGTAAAAGAATGGTGCATTACCATGATAAGTTTGCTGCTGTTTCATCTGTATACCTGTTATCCTTTTCATTTTTTAAATGTAGTTAATTACCCTTTCCACTCAAATTATTCTGGGCCTACATCCTCGAAGGTTATTCGAGTACATAAAAAAAGCCCACTCTTGCGGAGTAGGCTTTTTTCAATGAATAAATTCAAAAAAACACCACTACCGCTGATAGTTGTTTCTTAGAAGAAGCAGGAGAATGTTTATTTGTCTATTCATAAATTTAAATATACGACAATACAAAGGCGATGTCAACAGAAGATACAGCAAGAACTCATCAGGCAATAGAAGTTTACAATATTGATCTCATGCAGACGAGCTATACTAAACACACATCGGGCTACCCCCTCCTTAACCTATCGCTACAACGCCTTCCTCACCGGTTCTAATACGTACACACCGATCTAGAGTCCGCACAAATATTTTACCATCACCAATTGCGTCTGTACGAGCACCTTTGACAATTGCATCGATCGTTTTTTGCTCAAACTCATCATTTACCGCAACCTCAACTCGAACTTTCTTTAATAGATTTACCTCGACAACCGTTCCACGATAGGTTTCTTGATAGCCCGCCTGCTGACCACACCCTAACACATTATTTACCGTCATCTTCTTTATATCAGCCTCAAACAATGCATTTTTCACGTCTTGTAATTTGTCTGGCTGTATAATAGCAGTTATGAGTTTCATATATATCCTTTACTTCTGACATTATAAATGTAGTTCCCTATGATGAATTTAAACTCTACTTTTTGACATAAAGGTCTCTCATAATTAACAACAAAAAAGCCCTGAGCTATTCAGCCCAAGACTCCTTCTATTTCATTTGTTATTATAATTTCTCTGAATCAGTAAGACTTCAACACCTACTTGCCCCAAAGAGAACCCGAATACTCATAATGTCTGCCCTACAAGTATTCGAAATTTTAAATTATCCGATTGCGCTTTCACCATCTTCACCAGTTCTAATCCGGATACATTGATCAATTGTACGAACAATAATCTTACCATCTCCAATTTTCCCAGTCCTGGCCGCTTTAACGATTGTCTGAACCGCCTTATCCACATACTCATTATTGAGGAAAACTTCTATCTTAACCTTTTTGATAAGATTAACCTCTTCAACAGTCCCCCGATAAGTTTCGGTCCATCCGCCTTGCTGACCACATCCAGATACTGGGCTTACGGTCATTTTTGCGATTCCTGCTTCAGCCAGAGCGTCCTTTACTTCAGACAGTTTTTCTGGTTGTATAATTGCTGTAAGTAATTTCATATCTTCTATTCCTTGTTTAAATTCTTCTTAAAACTCTGATTAATCTACATACTGAATGCCGTGATACGCTTCTTCACCGTGCTCACATATATCGAGACCCTTGCGCTCTTCTTCTTCAGAAACTCTCATAATATCGAGCTTTTTAAGTATGAGGAACAGAATAAACATTGCTGAAAATGCCCATGCTGAAATCACTACTGAACCAATTAACTGCACACTAAAGCTTGCACCTGTTCCAAAGATACCGGTAGCGATACCACCCCAGAATCCACAGAGACCATGTACAGGAAATGCACCAACTGGATCATCAATTTTAAGCTTGTCAAGAAGACGAATACCCGCAATTACAAGAACACCTGCTATAGCACCAATAATAAGTGACTCACCATTTGTTACTACATCACAGTTAGCCGTAATACCAACAAGTCCTGCAAGAACCCCATTCAATGCCATTGAAATCTCTGGTTTTTTGAACAACACCCATGAGAGCGCCATTGCCGCAAACGCTCCAGCCGCTGCAGCGAGTAATGTATTTACCGCAATAAGTGCAACCGCATTAACATTATCAGAACCAGCAAGAGCAAGTTGTGAACCGGGATTAAATCCAAACCAACCAACAAGGAGAATAAATACACCAAGTGATGCGAGTGTAAGGTTATGACCAGGCATTGCCTTAGATTTACCCTTAACAAACCGGCCAAGACGTGGACCGAGTACTATTGCCGCTGCTAGTCCTGCGAATCCACCAACTGCATGTACAACAAGTGAACCAGCGAAATCCATAAAGCCCATTGCATCTAACCAACCGCCACCCCATTTCCAATAACCAGATACCGGATAGATGAAAGCAGTAAGAATTGCACTATAAATAAGGTAGGCAGAAAATTTAAGACGCCCCGCTACTGCACCAGAAACAATTGTTGCTGCTGTGGCCGCAAATACCGCTTGGAAGAAAAAGTCAATTTGACCGTGGAGTACACCACCACCAATCTTGTCCGGCCCATCCATACTAATTCCAAATCCACCGAAACCCATAAATCCACCAAGAATAGAATCACCATACATAATTCCATACCCGATAATATAAAAGAGCATCACTCCAATTGACATATCCATTAAATTCTTAAAAAGAATATTAACGGTATTTTTAGCAGAATTAAAACCAGCCTCTACCATTGCAAATCCTGCTTGCATAAAAAGTACAAGCACCGCCGCTAAAAAGAGAAAGAGGTTATCGATTGCATAATATGCTTCATTCTGAACTGACGTCAAGTCTGCTTCTGACGCGAAAATCGGTGTCATTAGGGCTGAAGCCGCTAATAGAACCTTGATCATTGAGAGTGTTTTTTTCATTTATCATCCTTTATTTAACTCTGACCAACATATATGCAAAAATGATGCCAAAACAACATATTGGTAATTTATCCAAAAACAGCAACAAAAAAGAAAATGAACTCATTTTCGACAACATTTTTGTATATTTTACATATACTAAAACAAAAATGTAGTTATTATGAAAAACAACCTTCTTGATATCATTTTTGAGTGCACTAAAGCCCTCAACGACGTAAAAAACACAGAAACACTTCTTGACGATGTGCTTTCAATTTTTAACAAAAATGGATTCCACTACAGCACCATCAAGTTCATCGACCCACTCACTGAAGAAATCATCATTCGTTTCTCCAGCGGACTCCCTGAAGAGCAAACGAACACCAAATACAAACTTGGCGAAGGAATCACAGGGAAAGTAGTCCAAAGTGGCACCCCTATAATTATCGAAAATACCGGCGAAGACTCACGGTTCCTCAACAAAACCGGAGAGAGCACCAATGACAATGACTCATTTTACTGCTTTCCAATTACTATAGACGGCAAAACCATCGGTGCAATTAGCTCACTCTACAAAGTCACCAACAATAACGAACATCAAAACAATATCCAACTCTTTGAAACCATCACCCCTCTCCTCTGTCAATTCCTAAAAATTAACGAACAATTTAAATACGACAAAAAAGACATTGAGGAGCAAAACCGCTCACTGAGATCTGAACTCGCAGGCATCAAAAAGAACAACTCAAAAATCATAGGAACCAGCGGCAAAATGTCCGTCCTGTACGACCAGATCAATATGGTTGTCAATTCGAATGCAACGGTACTCATAACAGGAGAAAGTGGAACAGGCAAAGAACTTGTTGCAGACGCGTTACATCACGGAAGCTATCGCTCCACCAAGCCTTTTATCAAGGTAAACTGTGCAGCACTTCCCGAGAACCTCCTTGAAAGTGAACTTTTTGGCCACGAAAAAGGCTCATTTACCGGAGCAAATTATCAAAAAAAGGGCCGATTTGAACTCGCTGAAGGCGGCACCCTCTTTCTCGATGAGATCGGTGAAATCAACCAAAATATCCAGGTAAAACTTTTACGCTTTTTACAATGCAGAGAGTTTGAGCGAGTTGGCGGCATAGAAACGATACAGAGTGTCGTTCGCGTCGTCGCCGCCACCAACATGAAACTCGAAGAAGAAGTCAAAAAAGGGAATTTTAGAGAGGACCTCTATTACCGACTTAATGTATTCCCAATTTACGTCCCCCCACTTAGAGACAGACAAACAGACATTACACTCTTAGCGAATCACTTTCTTGAAAAATACTCTGCTGAGAACGGAAAAGATGTCACGAGAATATCAACTCCAGCCATTAACATGCTCATAAGCTACCACTGGCCAGGCAACATTCGTGAACTCGAAAACTGCATGGAGCGCGCCATCTTAGTATGTCAGAGCGACACCATAAGAGCATCAGACCTCCCTCCTACCCTGCAAATGGCTGGAAGCGACATTTCTGAACCCGCCCCCTTCCTAAAGTCCGACACATGGACCCTTCCAGAAGCCGTGGCAAACCTCGAAAAAGAGATGATCACCGAAGCATTGAAAAACTTCAAAGGACACCAAGGGAAAGCCGCAAAGGCTCTTGGCGTTACCGAACGCCAAATTGGATATAAAATACAGAAATACGACATCACAAAAAACGTCTTTTCCTAAATCATGTCCCGCGACTCAGACATACAAAAACAATTAGAGCACCTCAATCGATTTGGAGTCCACAATAAGGACTCCGAATCGCCTACGCAACCAATACATCGCTCCAAAAAAAGAATCAAAACCCACAAAAAAAACATTATTGAAACCACTGTAGATTCTGAAATAGACCTACACGGACTCACCCTTGAAGAAGCCAAAGCAACAATAGAACTTGAAATAGAGTGTCTCATTAAGTCAGGAAGAGACAAGCTTCGAATCATTCACGGGGGAAACATGAAGAGAAGAGTCCCCATGAGAAGAACCGTTGAACAACTTTTGCAAGGCCCACTCAAAAAGCATGTTCTCAAAACATATAGAGACCACTACAACTTTGGGTCAATCATAGCAGTCCTTAAATCTTAACTACATTTTTGTATATTTGACGATTATCACCATATGTTCTAATGAGAAACAAAATTTTCAAGACAAAAATGTTAGAAATTTTAAAACAATGGCCAGTTTTCAATTTTTATCAATCAAAACAGTAATAAACAAATTTGTAAATACCATCATACCAAAATGTAGATTTACAAATTCCACACTAAGCCTGTTTTAGATATTTTAGCACAAAAACCCTCTTTTTAGGCGTTAAACACCAATTATTTTTTCATGATTAATAAAAAAAAACAGCTTCAATACGAGAAACTTTGGCATAGATTTCTATACTTTCTTTCAACATAATTTTCTAACACGGAATAGATACATGTCAAGAAACCAATCTCGCGTACAAGCAATGAACATCATTCAGACTCGTGAACCTGTTGTTCTTAAAGAAACACAAACCCTTGATGAACTTTGGGCTAAAAATGTTTTCACTCTCTCTACAATGCAGAAAGTGCTCCCAAAAAATGTTTTCAAATCAGTTAAGAACACAATCAATACCGGTGATCAACTCGACCTATCAGTTGCAGATTCAATTGCAAACGCAATGAAAGACTGGGCTGTTGCTCGTGGCGCAAAATACTACGCACACGTTTTCTACCCTCTTACTGGTGCAACTGCAGAAAAACACGATGGTTTTATTGAACCACAAGCTGATGGCTCAGTAGTATCAGAATTAAGTGGTAAAGCACTTGTACAAGGTGAACCTGATGGTTCGTCATTCCCAAATGGTGGCTTACGTGCCACATTCGAAGCCCGTGGTTATACCGCATGGGACGTCACCTCTCCTGCATACCTAATGGACACAGCTAACGGATCAACCCTCTGTATCCCTACGGTATTTATCTCATGGACCGGTGAAGCTCTTGATAAAAAAACTCCTCTTATCCGTGCAAATGAAGCATTAAACAAATCAGCAACTCGTGCACTTACACTTCTTGGATACGATGATGTTGCTCGTGTCGGCTCAGTATGTGGCGCAGAACAAGAGTACTTCCTTATAGACTCTGCCCTTGCTTCAACTCGTTCAGACATCAATTTGACTGGTAGAACACTTTTTGGTGCCCCATCAGCAAAACACCAACAGTTTGATGATCACTATTTTGGCGCAATCCCAGAACGTGTACAAGTATACATGCAAGAAGTAGAGACTGAACTCTATATTCTTGGTATCCCTGCCAAAACTCGCCACAACGAAGTTGCCCCAGGACAGTTCGAAATTGCTCCTATCTTCGAGAAATCTAACGTAGCCACTGATCACCAACAAATGATCATGACAACTCTTAAAAATGTTGCAAAGCGCCACAACTTCACGTGCCTTCTTCACGAAAAACCTTTCGCAGGAATCAACGGAAGTGGCAAACACGTAAACTGGTCAGTAAGTAATACAACTCAAGGCAACCTCCTTGATCCAGGTAAAACTCCAGATAAAAACGAACAGTTCATCCTATTCTGCTCAGCAGTAATTCGCGGTGTACACAAATTTGGCGGACTCCTAAGATCTGTTGCAGCATCTTCAAGTAACGACCACCGTTTAGGTGCGAATGAAGCTCCTCCTGCAATCATGTCTATTTACCTAGGTTCACAACTTGAAGATATGTTCAACCAGATTCAATCAGGTAAAATCACTGGAATTAAAGAGCAAGATGTCATGGATTTTGGCGTTGGCACACTTCCAGAATTTGAAAAAGATGCCGGTGACCGTAATAGAACATCACCATTCGCTTTTACTGGTAACCGCTTTGAGTTCCGTGCTGTTGGATCAAACCAATCAGTTGCTGGACCACTCATTTCTATGAACACTATCCTTGCTGACTCTCTTGACTGGGCAAGTGACAAAATGGAAGCCGCAATTAAAGGTGGCTCTGATATTTCTGCTGCAGTAATGGCCGTAGCCAAAGAGGTCATGGACAATCACAGTGCAGTAATATTTGGTGGTGACGGATATTCTCAAGACTGGCACAAAGAAGCTGAAAAACGTGGTCTTCGTAACCTCCGTACAACGGCTGACGCCCTTCCAGTACTTAAAGAAGCTGAAGTAATTGAGCTTTTCAAATCAACAAATGTACTCTCTCCTAAAGAGCTTGAATCACGTTTTGAAGTATATGCAGAGCAATACGTCGAGTCTATCGCTGTTGAAGCTAATGTTATGGTTGAAACTGTTAAAACTCAGATCTACCCTGCGGCAATGGAATACCTTTCTCAATTAAGTGATACCTACACAAAACTTGGTTCACTCAAAATTGATATCGATACTTCTGTAGCTCAAGAGATTGTGAAAAATACAGACGCAATGATGAAAGCATGTACTGCGCTTGAAACCGTTAAAGACGAAGAGTCTTTTGATTCAATCGAAGCACACCTTCAACATACAGCACAAAAAATCTGTGTTGCACTCAATGAAGTTCGTACATACATTGATGCACTTGAAGAGATCGTTGCTGATGACATGTGGCCTCTTCCAACATACGAAGAGATGCTTTTCATTAAATAAAAGCGATACATTTCAAATACTTTCTAGCCGCCTATATTGGGCGGCTTTTTTATTTTCTAATCCATTTGTATACTGTGTAAAAGTGTAATTTGAGGATCCATTTTTTCAAAAACCAGCGAATAATACTATTTTTATACGATCAAACAAAAGGATAGTCATGAAATTTTATAATCTCCCTATTGGTGATGAAGCGCCTGAAATTGTAGAAGCTGTTATTGAAATTAGCAAAGACTCAAATGCAAAGTATGAGTACGACACGGTACACGATGTTTTCAGACTCGATCGTTGCCTCATGAGCTCAATGAGTTATCCTGCGAATTATGGTTTTATTCCAAGTACTTATGCCGAAGATGGTGATGCACTCGATATCCTTATCTATAACTCAACACCACTCCTCACAGGGACCTGCGTTAAATGCCGCGTTCTTGGAGTACTTGATATGACTGATAGCGGAGATAAAGATTATAAAGTACTTGGTGTCCCCCTCTTTAATCCCAATAATTACACAAACATCTATGACATTGACCCAATGTTTCTTCATGTAGCCAAACACTTTTTTGAGCACTACAAAGAACTTGAAGACAAAACTGTTGAAATGGGTAACTGGCTTGATGCGAGTAAAGCTCGTGAGATTATTATGGAGTCAAATGCTGCGTTTCATAAAAAGTACCCTAAAGTCATCAAGGAACGCGAAAAATTCTACAAAATCACAGAAAAATAAGTGCTTATGAATCCTTGCCAGGGTTAGAGTCTATGGCAAGGATTACTTCTATCTCCGCAATCACTTGATCAACTGAAATATTACTTAAACAACGGTAATCTCCATACTTGTGACAAGTCAGTGGCTTTTTTGAGTATTCAAAACATGGGGCACACGACAATTCCGACGTGATCACCTTTGAATTTTTTGAATATGGTGCAGCGTAGACCGCACTCGTCGGGCCATAGATCCCAATAACCGGTACATCTTGAGACGCCGCGAGATGCATCATCCCTGAATCATTACTAACAAATAGGTCACACTCTTTAATTACCGAAGCAGTTTGAGGAAGTGTCGTTCCTGATAAACAGATACCATTCTGACCTGCCACATATTCTTTTAACGTATCCTCTTCGGGGCCACCCACTACAATTACAGTAATTCCTCGCTTGCTACATACCTCTACAAGCTGATTAAAATGATCACGAGGCCACCGTTTGTTACTGTGATTTTTTAGAGTAGAACTCCCTGGATGAATCCCGATAATCTTACTCACCCCAGGAAGATTACTCCGAACCCAATGGTTTCCAAAAACCAAGTCATCACCCTCTAAAGGGAAATGCAACACAGAGTCTTTTACAGCATTCACTTGTTCATCAATAGCCTGGACTAACCTTAAACTCTCATGAACATTATGCAACGTAGGGTCTTTTACTACTGTATGGCTATAAAGAAAATTCAGACTCCCTTTGTCCCCACGCAGATACCGATGGCCCAAACGAATTTTCCCACCAATAAGCAGGGACAGCAAAGAATACTCTTTTCGATTAGCCGGAAAGCCCATAATCGTAATATCAAATTTCTCTTTGCGCAGCCTCCACACAAATCGAAGACTACCGGTCAATGACTCACTAAAAAAATCCCACAATAACACCGTATTAACTTCTGGTAACTTTTGGACCATCTGAGCAACCGATCGATACATGGTAAGTACAGTAATATCCGCATCGGGCACTCTTGAGCGCAACTCTTTTAGAGCGGGAGTCATCATAATAGCATCACCTATCCCTGGAAGACAATAGAAGAGAATCTTAGGTGTGCTTTTCATCACTCCGCTCCCGCTTATGCATTACAAAAAAATAGGCCCCTAATACCGAAATTACCGCAAGAGCTATATACGCAAGTTCTTGAATTAAAATTCCATGAAGCTCAGCAATCCCTACAGCTCCATAAACTTTAGTAGCTGCTATTTCGCGGACTCCATGTCCACCTATAGAAATTGGTATCGCTGTAACAATATCGATAAAAGGAACTAAAAAAAGAAATGTGGACACCGGGAACATCACTCCAAGAGAGAGCGCAATAAAATATTTTGATGAAACCCTCAGGAGCTGAATAGTAATTGAGAGCGGCAGCAGTCGTGCCCAAACAGTCCCCCGTCTATAAAGATGAAAACACGACTGAATCTTTGCGACCATATCAGCAACTTTCTCAAGAGATACTCTACGAAGAACCTTGTCAAGAATCAAACCAACTCTCCGAGAAAAAAGAGCAATCATAAATAATATTATACCACCACATACCCACACCGCTGGAAGAATCAAAAAACCAACATCAGAATCGCCATAGAAAAAAACCAACCCAGCAACAAGCGAGATCAAGCTGATTGCAAACAGACCTATGAGTCGATCAAAAAAAGTAGCCGTAAAACTACTGCTATAATGCTCGGTATATTTCTTCATGTCGTATATCTTTTTAACATCGCCCCCAACATTACCCGGCATAAAGTTGTTAAAAAAGAGGCCCACAAAAAAGAGCGCAAACACCTTTTTAAAGGGTATTGATACCCCTTGATACGATAGGAGCATCCTCCATTGAACACAACCAAGTACCAATGATACAATTGTCACCCCTACCGAAACCGCAAACCACCCAACATGAAACTCAATCCCAAGGAGTGCATCAACAAGACGCTCCCCCTGCAATGAATGATACAGGCTATTGCCTACAACAGTTAACAAAACTGCCGCAACACACGCCTTTATAATAGTCCATTTACTCACAATAATCTCTTACAAAACAAATATTAATACAAGAATAATTTAGAATTCTATTTTCATATGAGACTTTATTTTTACGTAATTATCTTCAATAACTACTCTCTCTCGATAAGAAACCTCAAGACCACCCATCCCAACAAGCCCCAAAGCTTT
>JAOPTW010000035.1:0-4480 GCA_051532035.1 Fibrobacterales bacterium
AAACACTCTCTGGATCACTCAGTTTTGGAGAACTTCGCAATACTGAAGTGACGTCGTTATCAACGGGTAATTTTATTATGACCTATGCATCAGAAGGGGGCACGGCCTACTATCGGTTTCTCTCTGCAACAGGAACGAATCTGGGTACAGAGCGTACCATAAAAAGTGGAAATATATACGGTGCCTACGCTGCAGAGCTATCAAACGGAAATATTCTCTTGGTTTGGGGTGGTGGTGGAGATAAGGTGAGTGGGTTTAAAATTATTAACCAAGCTGGTGCTACTGTAGTTGCAGACACAGAGTTAAAAAATAGTGCGAATACCTATTTTTCTATAAAAGGGGCCGTTGCATTTAGTGGAGGTAACTGGGCTATAACCTATAGTCATAACAATAATGATCATTACATTGGGTTTTACTCAAACAGTGGGGCGCTCGTGAATACTAATAGTATAGGAAGTGGGTACTACACAACTGTATTGCGTCCCCTTTCTAATGGGAATATGTTCTTACTTATTTTAAAAATGAGTATTTCAAGTAGTAGTAGCTACCATCTCGAAGGTACGGTCTATACGAACAATGGTACAGCACATCGGGGAGACCTTGGTATTACTTCGAGTTCAGTCTCTGGTGCTACAGTACAAGAAAAAAGTAACGGTATGTTTGATGTACTCTATAGAAGTAATTTGAATAACCGAACTGAAGTGGCTCGGTATTGGAATTCGGGAGAATTTATAGGTATAGCAAATACTCATAAAGCAACGGGCTACATTTATGGTGCTGCAGCAATTTCTGGTACAGAGTATGCCTACTATTATAGAGAAGGCAATGATCAAATGGACTTTTGGGTTCCTGGTAAGATGTCGAGTACTGAGTCAAAAAGCGTTACCCCAGTGTGGGAATTGGGGCGTGGATCAATCAGTTCAAAGGGGAGCGTGCAGATAATAATCTACGAAGACCCTGCAAATGATGATCGCTATATTTATAAGCTGATGAATCTTGGATATTTGTTGGAATAAGGCCTTGTTACTATAATAGCTCTCTATAGAGAAACAGCTCTATAGAGAGAATTCTTCAGATAAGCCTTTCAGGACAATGACAGCCTCCTCCAAATACTTGTATTAGGGAGGGCTCGAAGACTGTTATTTATTCACAATTACTGGCTCCGATGGAGTCGTTTAGGCTCTAAATTGTCAGGTGATTCTCTTTTATTACTATAATTGCTTTCTATAGGGAAGCATTTTAAATATTTGGGAGAATATATGAAATTCTATTATCTGACCGTGATAATCATACTATCATTACTGATGACACAGTGCGATATCGCATCAAATGGTGATGTAGAACGTCAATATTCACTCAATATCACCTCCGATCACCTCAGTATCGACAGTATTTATGCAGAAGTTGTCGTCGAAGGCGATACATCCCGTTATAGCTTTTCAAAATCAAATATCGTTATTGATACTCTCGATAGCCTTGTCTCCTATCAAGCATCGATACCATTATCAGGTCCTCAGGAATCTGAAGTATCTATCGCATATTCTCTCTACTACAAAGGTATTGAAGTTGAGAAACGGTCGAAGCAATTGGCTATTGAAGCAGATGTACTCAGCGATGTTTCTCAAGAATCCCAAGACTCCCTTCTTCTTGCTGCTCTCAAAGAGTACCATGCTGGCGCTCTCAAAAATGACTCACTCGAGCTCCCACTCATTGACTCTCTCTTTGCATCATATATGACTCGAGATACTATTGTAAATGTGGTGCTCTTTTATGATAGTTATAAGTTGGTTCCGGGCGGTGATACCACTACTCTTATTCAACAAATAATTGTGGTGGTTACCACAGAGAATGGGGGCGATGCTCTTGCTTTAGTAACTCAATTACTCCCTATGCTGAATAGTGATTCTCTCAGTGTCATTGCTGCCAGCATACCAAATGATGTGTTGGTTACCACTGTAGCTGATACGAGTAACGCCGATGCGGTAGACACCCCGAGCGATACTACTACAACCCCGACTGATACTACTACTACCCCGATCGATACCATTACAACCCCTGAAGACACCATAGTTGTGCCAAAGGCAGCGGTGCCATTTGCACTTACTTTAGCTACTGACCCTTTGAATGCTGGGGCTCTCACTTATGAAGGCGCTCTTTTTCAAGATAGTTTGGTGATTCTTAAAGCGGCTCCCATAGCAAATTGGAAGTTTGTTGGCTGGGAGAAGCAGTCAGGGACGGGGACTGTTGTATTGAGTGATAGTACTGCATCAACCACAACGGCTCGGGTGACAGGTATCGATATTGTTATCAAAGCGAAGTTTGTTTCGCTCCATAGTGTTATAACTCAAGCAAATGATGGGAACATGGTTGTGGTTGAGCCTTTACAAGCGCTTTATGGAATGGGTGATGTTATCTCAATTTCTCCTCAGCCGTTAAATGGGTGGACCTTTTCTCACTGGACTTATAGTGCGAGAGATATTTTAACCGATACCTTACCTTTGATTGTGAATGGTAATATTGCGGTTCAAGGTGTATTTAAGTCGCTTCATACGATAACTATAAATGATACTGTAGCAAATAGCATTTTAGTTGAGCCACTTAAAGCAGAGTACATCTTTGGAGATACAGTTCATTTAATACCCCAGGTCGATAATGGTTGGAAATTTATAGAATGGAATTATGAGGCAACTACATCACCTTTGGATACTCTCATGTTCGTAGTGAACAAGAACTATGTGGTGAGCCCGGTATTTGAGCAATTAAAATATTTACTTGAGGTTACCTCTACTCCTACGCCAAATACTGTTTTAATTGATCCCCAAAGTACAGAGTATTTATATGGGGATATGGTTCGTCTTACTGCTCAAATTGAGAATGGTTGGAAATTTCTATCCTGGAGCTATGGCGATACTATTGTAACAGATGAGGTTGTAGATATTGAAGTTACATCTGATATTACTGTAGAGCCGCTATATGAACAGTTAAAATATTCACTTGATATTATATCAGATATCACGCCAAATACTGTTGTTATAGACGGTTTAAAAACAGAATATATCTATGGTGATTCGGTACGCCTTGTACCTCAACCAGCCGATGGCTGGGCTTTTAAATTGTGGCAGTATGGTGGGGTTGAGGTTGTTGAAAATACTCTTGATATTATTATACAAGAGAGTGTGTCGGTAGAGCCCATTTTTGAACAGATAGACTACTCTCTTGCCATTGATAACGAGTTATCTGATGCAATATTTGAAGTGACCTACAATAAAGTCATTCACTGGGGTGAGGAACAATCAATTGAAGCCGTGCTCAATAGCGGTTGGACATTTATAGGTTGGGAAAAGCTCTCTGGACCAGGTTCAGTAACCTTTGAGGATGCTTCGAATCCATCTACTACTTTTACCGTGACTGGTGGGGATGTCGTATTGAAGTGCATTGTGATTCATTATGATAATATGCGATTTTCTTCTGCCTCTTTAACAACACCTAAAGGAGAGAGTTTTCGGAGTATTGACCTTAATTATGATTGGGGTACAGTAGTAGATGAGGTTGAAGGCATGGTAGTATTGGTGAGTAAAAATGGCATAAATTTACCAATTATTCCTGTGCAAACGAATATACTCGTACCCAATACCTATATAAAAGACAATAGTAAGAATGACGTTTTGGTTGCTGTTTGGGATGAGAAAAACAATAATACTCGTTTGACTATAGATAACTTGCAGTGGGGAACAACATATAATGTGGCGGTTTATACTTGGAAGAAGATTGGCAATAGCTACTACTTTAGTAATGGAACATTTCCAAAAAATCTATCAACGTCTCAAACTGTTCATTATCAACATGTGAGAGTGAGCGTGCAGGCTATAAATGATGGTGGAGAATCTGGAAGTGTTATGGAAATTTATGGAAGTGTAGAGATGATTCCATATTCAATAGGAATAATTACTCCGCTTTGGTACACTAATAAAGAAATTCCAATTAACATTAACGAAGTGGTACCGGGCCCAACGATGGCTGATTTAATAGAGTCAGAATATGGATTGAGATTTGGTTGGTATTTTGAAGAGAGAGATTCTCCTCCTTTTGATCCACATGATAAAATAGGGAGTGGGGATATTGACTTTCCTTTTGAGTATATTCTTCAGGATAGAAACTCTTACTCGGGGAAATTTAGAGAGGAGATACCCGTCTCGGGTGATGGAAATATAATACTCTTGATATTTGAAGCTGAATGGGAATTTGTTGATTAATGGTATTAAATCAAATCTAAGTCGTACTAAAATAGAGAACTCAAAATTGAGCTCTTCTTATTTAACTAACTTAGGAAGCTACGGAGAAGAGTATATGCAAAACGAGTTAGGGTTAGATTCCCAGTCAATAGATCCAAAGGCTCTTTCCAAAGAGACCTTAATGAGAGAGCTTAACCTTCAAAAGCGCCCATTTAAAGTACTCAGAATGATAATGAATTCACTTGAGG
>JAOPTW010000036.1:0-147892 GCA_051532035.1 Fibrobacterales bacterium
TAGCCATAATATTATTAAGATAGTTGAGAGATTTAATGCGAGGATTAAGTGCCTCATGATAGTTCCGTGTTGTAGGAACGGTAATTATTTTAAGACCCTCTTCATAGAATTTTGGATCGTATAACTGAATTGAGGCTGCAATACAGATAATCGACGCCTTTTCACACAGATACGGATTTAAGCCAAGAGTACCTTTACCACGGCTCACAATAAGACGAATATAACCGTCTGTAATACCATTTTTGGCACATGAGTCAATACAGATCTGTTTCATCTCATCTTTAGTAATTCCTACCTTCAACGCAATTACTTTTGCTGAATCATAGAGTCGATCAATATGATCATCAAGCTTAAAAACGCGGCCATTATAGGCACGAATACCTTCAAATACACCATCACCATAGAGGAACCCATGGTCAAAAACAGATACAACTGCTTTATCTTTATCGTAAAACTCACCATCTACATAAACGTAATCAGACATTAGTTATTCTCCTTCATAATTTTATAGCACAAACCATCGAGTAGTGCACTGAATGATGCTTCAATAATATTTGTCGAAACACCTGCGGTGTTCCATGTGGTATCTCCATCACCAAAAGTTGTCCAAACTCGAACCTTTGCATCTGTACCAACATTATCACCCAAAACACGTACTTTATAGTCTTTTAATTTAACTTCGCCCACATAGGGAAAATATTTTTCAAGGGCAAGACGGAGCGCACCATCAAGGGCGTTAACCGGACCATCTCCCTCTGCAACTCGGTGACTCACATCGCCATCGACTCTTATTTTGATAGAAGACTCAGACACCGAAAGACCATCAGCACGACGTTCTTCGATCACTCTATAGCCCACCACTTCAATAGGGTGTTTAAATTTTCCCAGCTTCTTAGCAGCCATCAACTCAAAGGTCGCACCGGCAGTTTCAAAGTGAAACCCTTCATTCTCCATCTCTTTAACTTCTGTAAGAAGCTCTTTTACAGCGGGGTCTTTTTTGTCTACATCGGGAACTACTTTCTTGAGGCGATCAACAACAAGTGATCCTCCTGCTTGATCAGACAGAATAAACTCTCTATTATTCCCCACAAGTGACGGATCAATATGCTCAAAGCTGTGCTGTACTTTCATAACGCCATCAACATGAGCACCACCCTTATGAGCAAAAGCTGCTTCACCAACATACGGTACCCGTATGTCATTAGGGAGGTTTAATATCTCATCGAGATTAACACTCAGGTTGCGTAAATCATTTAAGTTTTCTGCACAGGTAAGGTCCTTACCCATTTTAAGTATCAAGTTAGGAATGATGGTTATAAGGTTAGCATTGCCGCACCGTTCACCATAGCCATTAATCGTCCCCTGCACCTGCTGTGCACCATATTCTACAGCACTGATTGAATTTACCACTGCAGAACCCGTATCGTTATGGGTATGAATTCCGAAGGGTATATCAATAATACTTTTCACTGATTCGATTATCTCTTTGAATTCCCAAGGGAGTGCCATGCCACCATTCGTATCTGCAAGAACCAAACAATCTGCGCCACCTTTTTGGGCGGCAAGGATTGTTTGTAGGGCATACTCTGGATTCGCTTTATACCCATCAAAAAAGTGTTCTGCATCGTAAAAGACTTCATCGCTATATTTTTTCAAATAGGCAATTGAAGATTCGATCATTTCAAGATTCTCTTCGAGCCCCACACGAATAACATCAGTTGCATGAAGATCCCAGCTCTTTCCAAAAATAGTTATCACTTCAGTCTCTGCTCGAACAAGGCTATTGAGAATGACATCGTCTTCGACACTATTTTTAGGACGGCGTGTTGAACCAAATGCTGCAATCTTTGTCTTTTGATGATTGAACGACTTTACTTTTTTAAAATACTCTACATCAAGTTCACTTGTAGGATTAGGCCAACCACCTTCAATATAATCGACACCAAAGTCAATCAATTTTTCAGTAGCCATCAACTTATCTGCAAGTGAAAATGAGAGACCTCGAGCTTGGTTACCATCACGAAGGGTAGTATCATATATTTTTACAGTCATACGTATCTCGTTTGTTTAAAGGTTCCCAAGCCGATTGTTCAGACTGGGAATACCCAGTCTGAATATCTCTTCTTACTGAGCTTTGAGTGCCGCTACAATTGCGTCACCCATTTCTTTCGTATTTACTTTTGTGCATCCTTCACCCATAATATCACCGGTGCGAATACCTTTACTGATTACTGTTTCAATAGCTTGTTCAATTGCATCTGCGGCCGCTGGTTCATTAAAAGTATAACGGAGCATAAGGTTTGCTGATTGAATCTGTGCGATTGGGTTTGCAATACCTTGACCAGCAATATCTGGAGCCGATCCACCTGATGGTTCATAGAGACCAAAAGAGTCTTCGTTAAGTGATGCAGAAGCAAGAAGTCCAATAGACCCAGTAATTTGTGCAAGTTCATCAGACATAATATCACCAAACATGTTGCCACAAAGCATTACATCAAATTGGTGAGGATTTACTACAGCCTGCATGGTAGCATTATCAATATAGAGATGATTCAACTCAACTTCAGGATACTCTTTTGCTACTTCAGTAACAACTTCTCTCCAAAAAACCATTGAAGTCAAAACATTTGCTTTATCGATTGATGTTACTTTTTTGCCGCGCTTCATTGCTGCTTCAAAAGCCTTGCGTGCAATACGTTCGATTTCCATACGTGAATAACGAAGAGTATCATAAGCAAATTCATCAGCGCCTTCACCTTCACGGCCTTTAGGTTGTCCAAAATAGATACCACCAGTAAGTTCACGAACACATAAGATATCAAATCCATCTTTCGCAATACGCGGATGAAGTGGACACGCATCTACAAGATCTTTAAATATTTTTGCAGGACGAAGATTACAAAAGAGCTTAAAGTGAGCTCTCAACGGAAGGAGTGCACCACGCTCTGGTTGTAGTTCAGGAGGAAGGTTTTCCCATTTAGGCCCACCAACTGACCCAAAAAGAACAGCATCTGCATTTTCACACGCCTTTAACGTACTTTCTGGAAGGGGATGTCCGTGATTATCAATCGCAACACCACCTACGTCAGCATGCTCTTTTTGAAAGCTAAATCCAAATTTTTCACCGACTATATCTAATATTTTTTCAGCTTCAACCATAACTTCTGGGCCAATACCATCACCAGGGAGTACCGCAATTTTATATTCTTTCATCTTATATCCTGAATTAAAGCCTTAACAGGCAATTATTGTCTAATTTGGACCAAAATGTAGCAATTTTCGCTCAAAAAACTACTACTTATCACCCCTAAGATACAGATCTGTAGGTAAATAGTTCAGTGAAATTTTAACGATTTAAAAGTGAGAAACAAGAGGTCAAAAAGAAACGAATTACGCCTCTTCGTCATCAATGTATAACATTTTCACTTGTACATGGAGATAATCAAGTCGACTATCATAGAGAGACTTACATTTTTCATATAACTCTTCAGATACTCTATCTGGATGCGTAAGGGCAACGAGTTCATTGAGGACATCCCAATTGGTTGCCCCCCTCACAGAATATGGAGTCCCATCCAACATATCAACAATTGCTTTGTGCCAAAAATGGTATTCATTATATCCCGATATTTTTAACACGCTCTTTCGATCCTTACACACGATATTTTATCTAAATATGCAAAACATCTGTACAACGAAATTGGGGTAAAAATGGGGTAACCCACTTGAGCACTCCATAAAAAACTACCCATCTATTGAGTCACTTTTCTGGAAAAGATCAACAAGATACTCTCTCAAATTAACCGATGCGTTCTGAATACCCAATTTCTTTCGTACATTTTTACGATAAGATGACACGGTCTGATGCCCTACATTCATAAAGGTTGCAATCTCTTTTGATGCATATCCTTGCCGAATAAGATGCGCCATTTCTAGCTCTTTTGCAGAAAGTACCTTGAGGGCACTTTGAATTTTTTCACTACCGAGGCCAGAGAGTGAGAGTGTAATCGACTCAAGGAGAGTCACCATGTCCTTTTTTGAGAAGTTATTAAACTTCAAGTTGTGAATTGCTGGTTCAAGAAGCTGCACTATAGAAGTATAAATACGTGCTTGACTCTTTTTGCGCTCCTCAGCCATCGACTCAATAACATTAACCGCCGCGTCTCCCTGACGCTCTAATTTTTCATTCTCCTCCAAAAGCTGCTCATTCTTTTTTAAGATCTTTCGCTGCATGTTTTGGAGTTCAGAAATATCAGTAATGGTTTTCACCAAGAAGGAGCCATAGGCGCACATAACTTTTTGGGCCGAAGCCTGTACATGGAGAACATCACCACATTTCCGGGTCAATTCCACCTGTAAGTCATTTTGACCACTATTTTCTGTAATAAGAGCCGTGAATATTGACGCACTGCTTTCACTGTAGAGTTCACCAAAAAGCCCATGAGCTTTTAATAAAAGCTCTGCCTCTTCATAGCCGGTTATTGATAAAAACCCTTTACTTGCCATAAAAAAAGTGAGCCGTAGAGGGTTCTCATTTTTTATTTCATAAATGGCTATTCCTGTATTCGCTTCCTTTACAGTCGCCTCTAACAGAGAATATTTTTTATCGAAATTTTCGTCAGCTCTACTCAAGCATCCCTCCACACAGTCAAATTAAAGCAAAACATCTCTGTTTTATAGATGAAACAGAGATCAAAAAAGTCAAAACAACCTAGGAACATGTTTCCATTTATTATTTAGAATTCGATAAAATTAGCAACATTTTGTCCTCTTTAAATGATGTTAAACTGGGGTACCCACTACCCCATTCCTAACCCATAAGTCCATTTTTTATACCATTTATGCATATTGGTACTTATGATTGATACTGAATAGGGATGTCATATGCGAAATAGAAAAAAGATTCATCAGTTCTGGAGATACGCCAGTAAGTCGAAAACTGCTCGCCTTTGGTGATCGCTTCAGATAAACCGAGAAGAGAATCATGACACTCAATATCTCTGAACTCATCTCATGAGATTGCAGTAAACAGAGTTCACACTCTCCCACTTCACTTTTCAGCCACCCAAAGAGAATTGAGCGAAATTCATGGAGAGTATCTGAAGTGATTTCACGAATGGGTGAAATTAACAGCTTCTCATCTGTCTGAACAAGGCCCCAATCAAAATCAGGGGAAAGGGTTATATAGAGAGAGACCTTTCCTGTTACTGGACTCGTAAGAACTTCATCGGCAAATTGATGCACAAGACTCAGACCTTTCTGCCCGACAAATGTTTGTGGCCTTTCAATACTCTCTACCAAATCAGTTTGAGAAACCCCAGAGCCTTCATCAATTACTATCAACTGAAACCGATCCCCCGCAAGAGCCTTAAGAGTGATAGAGACCATTTTTGCACTATCAAGGGTATTACCGTGAATAACCGCATTGCGTACCAGCTCATGTATCACCTGTTCAAGGGGGACTCGATTGTACTCCCCCCGTTTTAGGACAAAATAAGAGAGATCTAATACAACTCGATCAATATAGTCGAGTCTACTTTCAAAATCTACCGTTACTGTGCCGCTATCTTTTCTCAATTTATACATAGTACTCTTCTTAGTTTATTACTTATACTGCACTCACAAACAAATACCCCATTCAAACACTGGTACAAGTTATTCCTCACGATACTAACTGCCGATTACCCACTCTATCAATCAAAGCCAATACCTGTCCATCGGTAAAAGGCTTTTCGATAATATCTGTACACCCTGAATCGGCCAACTGCGATTTGATTTCTTCATCAATAGATCCTGTAATTGCAATAACCGTAATGTCGGGAAATAGTAACCGAATTTCTCCTGCGAGAATGTCTCCCCGTTTACCCGGCATATGAATATCAGTAATTAAAAAGTCGATAGCAAAGGATTCTCCAATTGCTTCTTTACCCAATTCCATTGCATTCTGTGCATTATCCACAGAAAATACTGTATGCCCTGCAGACTGTAGAACGAGCTCTAAGGTAGTCCTAATGTCATGCTCGTCGTCTACTATAATAAAGCTACTCATACCAATCCTTATTTAACCTCATAACTGAGTAAGCAAATGCCGTGCCTAAACTAAAAAAGCCCCAAAAGGGGCTTTAAACAATTTTTTTTTATGTTAGATCAAAAAAGGTGAGTGGAAAACCGTCAAATATTCAGGACAGCCTTACCATAGAGCGTCTAGTTAATAGACTCTTTAACCACAGTAAATACCGTCTGTTTTGACACCCCCAGCAAGCGAGCGGCCGATGTTTTGTTGCCATTACAATACTCAATAGCCTCTCTCACTGCGGTAATACGTATTTCACTCATAGTAGGGAATGCAGAGAAGTTAAATGAGACAGAATCATTAGGCTGCTCTTCTCCGGCACTAGTAAAGTGATAAGACCCACTCCCTGATATGACGCGATTTGCAACAATACCCTCTAATTCACGAATATTTCCATTGAGAGGCTTTTCAACCACACCTCGCTCGATTTCTCGGGCAAGAGAGACCAATTGATCATCGCTTATTGCTTCATCATATTTTCGAATAAAGCACTGAATCAGAAGCGGAATATCTTCAAGTCTTTCGCTCAAAGGAGGAACATGCAAGCGATGTGCCGCGAGCCTATAATAGAGATCTTTTCTAAACTGGGGGAGTGCTTCTAGGTCTCGGTTAGTGGCCAACACAATCCACGCTTTACTTCTTTTTAACCGATCAGCACCGATAGGCTGAAACTCATCTTCTTGTAACAATCTCAGTAACTTCACCTGGGATTCAGGTGAGAGTTCACCAATCTCATCCAAAAAGAGTGTCCCCCCACTCGCCTGCTCAATCACCCCTTCACGATTTGAATCCGCTCCCGTAAATCCACCTTTTACATGACCAAACAGGGTATCAGAAAAGACCGAATCATCGATACCCGCCACATTACATGCAACAAAGGGGGCATCAGGGTGTCGCACATTGTGCAGTGCACGAGCCATCAATTCCTTTCCTGTACCTGTATCCCCTGTAATAAGTACCGGGAGTGGCGACACTGCGATAGCCTCTGCATAAGAGAACAGGTTCTGCATGAGTGGTGACCCTGTGACAATCTCATTAAAAGCAGTACCATTTTCAACAACACTCGACAGTACTTTATTCTGAATGAGACGATTTTCATCACGAAGCTGATGTTCACCTGCAATATTGGCAATGGTTGTGGAGAGGCGTTTATCATCAAGGGGCTTCATGATATAATCTTTCGCCCCGAGTCTCATACAGGTTATAACAGTCTCTACATCCATTATCCCCGAAATTATGATCACTGAAATATGGGGGAACTCATCGGTGATTTGCTTAAGGAGTTCCTCTCCCGAAATGTGGGGCATGGTCAAATCAAGAGAGACAATGTCAACGGGGTTATTTCTTAAAAATCCAATTACTTCGCGAGAATCTACCACAGTATTTACTTGGCTAAACCCATATGACTGCAGAGTGAGTAATGCTGTCTCAAGAAACCCAGCCTCATCATCTACTAATAATATTTTTTGTGTAAACTCTTTCATTGTACTTCCTTTTTAACACTCAACTTTTTCTACAAGGGGTATTCGAACGTATGCGCGTGTTCCTTTACCAAGGGCCGACTCATAGTGGAGCATGCCATTATGCGCTTCAACAATAGTATGTGAAACTGAAAGCCCCAACCCTGTGCCCCCATGATCTCTATTTGTTGTAAAAAATGGGTCTTTAATTTTTTTCATTGTTTCTGGTGACATACCGCACCCTTCATCAATTACCGAAATAATTGCATCTTCAGCATCACACTCAATTACGACTGTAATCGACTGCGGGCGCTGTGTGAGCGCTTGACAGGCATTAGTCAACAAATTGATAACCACCTGCTCTAACTGCTGTGCATTGCCCTTAACTGCAATTTCTATTGGGGCATAACTTACCGCGAAATGGTCTGTCGCTTTTGATACGACATTTTGCACAATCATTACTGCCTCTTTCACCACAGTATTTACCAGCACTCTACCATCAAGTCTACCAGTGTCTACTCGTACAAACTCTTTGAGGCTATGCACAATCCCTTTAATACGATCACTCCCCATGCTGATACTATTGAGAAGTTCTGCAAACTTATCTCGCACCTGAAGATACTGTAAATTATTGAGTCGAAGGTCCGGGTCTTCTGCGACAGCATCATCAAGCACAGGAATAACATCATGCCACACTTTTTGTAAAAAGGTGGCATTAAGCATTACCAAATTATTGGGGTTGTTGATTTCATGCGCCACCCCCGATACCAATATCCCAAGACTTGCCATTTTGTCTGCCTGACGGAGCTGTTCCTGCTGTACTTTTTCCCGTGCCTCATACTCTTTATGGGCACTAATATCTTGAGAAGTAATAGCGAAATAAGCAAAACCCTCTGCATCATCAGGCACCAAAGAAATATTGTGTTGAAAAGTACACTGCGCTCCGGAACTCTTAGTCCAAATAGTTTCTCTGGTTGAGTGCCGTATTCGATTGACCAACATTAAGGTACAATACTTACGTACCTCATCACACTCTTCTTCTTTCCAAAAAGGGAGTGTCCAAAAGTCTTTCCCCAAGGTTCCCGGTTGTTCAAGAATACGCTCTGCAGCACTATTCACCATCAGCACTGTGCCATCTACTCTGATCAACCAAAATATTTCATCAATATTATCGGCAATTTGTTGAAACCGGAGAGTACTCTCTTCAAGCCTGAGAGCAAGCTCTTTCCTTTCAGTTATATCTGTAAGAGATCCTACGACCTTAGTAAGTACACCATTTTCATAGACTGGTTCTGCTTTTGTCCGTACCCAACGTCTATTTTTTCTAAACGTTGTAAAGGGAAGTTCAAAATCAAACTCTACACCACTCGAGATCAATTGATTAAATGATTCCATTACCTGTTTTCGATATTCACTAGGGTAACATTGAAGGCTCTCTTCAATCAGATCAAAAGATGGATCTACTGGCATCTCGTGAATAACATACATACCCTTAGTCCAATATATTTCTTTAGTGAGTAGGGTATATTCCCAGCCCCCCGTTTTATTGAGCTTTTCTATATCTATACCCAGGCGTTCATTACGCATCAACTCTTCACGAGCCGAAATATACGAAGAGATGTCCCTCACACAACAAATATAATAACAACCAAGGAGGCGTACTGGCCTACTGACGTTCACTTCGACCGGTAACCGGTCTCCATCCCCCTTTACAAAACTTGTCTTTAATGCACAACGCTCCCCTGGTAACAAGGCAGTAAGGGTATCAAAGATCCGGTCCCCAAGAACCACTCCTTCGAGGTCACTAATTGTCAATGCATGTAATGCTTTCTCACTATAACCAAGACTCTTAAGTGCTGCATGATTACAGTGACTAATAGCGCCCGACTCAGAAAGAACGAGCAGGGCATCTGGCGCAGACTCAAGAAGAAGCTCAATTTCATTTTGTAATATTTGTTCAGGCACAATCTCTCATACTGCTTGTACACAAGCATTGGTTACAGCTATCGTTATATTTTATACTATTATACTTACGAAAGAGGTGTCATAACACCCCAAAAAACAAAATCTTGTGGGAATTCACTCAGGATGATAGAGAGAGTCCAATAATTGGCCCCACTTATCATTATAGGGGTGCACTCTATTGGTCAACTCCCCGCGCCGTACGACACTGTGACCTTCGGCAACCCATTTGAAAATAGAACCCTTAAGATTATAGACTCTCATTTTAACCTCATCAGGAAGATCATCTGCAAGTTTCGATGAACGCACTCCCACAGAACAATAGAGTACCACTACTTTACCTTTTAAAGAATCGTCAGTAAAATCAAAACTCGATTGATACCATAAAGCCCCCGGTAAGTGACTCAATACATATTCTTCCCTATCTCGTACATCTAAAAAAAGAACAGAATCTTTTTTTAGATGCGCAGCCTCTGCTACAGACATTTGTTGCACAGCGGGATATTCTGAATCGATGTAGGCGTATATAGAATTCCACTCAGGCTTAAGCCCTCCATTACATGCCGAAACCAAGACCCAAACAGCAATCCACACGAGTGGTTTCATACTGAGCCGAATCGAGGAGTGTATAATAGTCATAGTACCCAACGTTTTAAAGAATCATCTTTTGAATCTCTTTGAACTCTGGGGTTCCCGCCTTTTCGAGCCACTCAAAGACCACCATTTCAGCAGTTACCAGTTGAGCACCATTTTTTGACATACGTTCTATACCCGCATTCCAGTTAAGTTCACTGCGCGATCCGCAGGCATCAACTACCGGATAGACCCAGCCATTGGTATGCACCATCAAATCAAGCACCGTCTGCAATACACACACGTGGGTCTCTATGCCACACACAACAATTTGATCTCTTCCTAGCTCTTTCAATTTTGAAAAGAGCCCTTGAGTTTCAGCATCTTCTGTTCCCAGCGCACTAAAAACTGTTTTTTCATAAACCGGAATAGTTTCTTCAAGAGCAAGTTCAGGGTGTGTATGGCCCAACCCCTTAGAGTACTGCTCTGTGGCCAGAACTGGTACTCCGAGAACTCGAGCAGACTCTAATAAGAGTGCTGTATTAGCAAGAACTTCTTCGGCATTAAATACCGAAGGCACAAGTCGTTCTTGTATATCAATTATCAATAATACTGACTTATCTAGATTAAGGAGTGCATCAGAATGTTGTAATGCCCCCTGTTTCATAAACGGTGAATTCATAGTAAGTGAACCTCAAATTTTGGTATATGTAGTTTTAAGCTCTCATGCACAAAGCATGTTTGAAGTATATATATTGATTTAACCTATAGATACAAAAAAAGCGGCCCCATAAGGACCGCTTTTAGAATTTCAAAAACTGCGACTATGCGTCAGTATTATCAATTTTTTGCATTGCAGTCATTGAAGCACGAAGCTCTTCACCAACAACTTCAACTTCAGTGTATCTGATTTCTTCATTTACTGTGATAAGCTCTTGGTTATCAACTTGGTTTGTTTTACCAGCATTGAAATCCGCACCTAACCACTCAGGTTTAATTGCATCAACCCAATCTTTAAGAAGAGGTACTGCAGCGTGTGAGAAAAGGTAACATCCATACTCAGCAGTATCAGAAATTACTTTGTTCATCTCATAGAGTTTCATACGTGCAATGGTGTTTGCAATGAGTGGTGTTTCGTGAAGTGACTCATAGTATGCAGATTCAGGTTTGATACCTGCAGCAACCATTGTGTCAAATGCAAGTTCAACACCCGCTTTAAGGATCGCAACAACAACAAGACCTTTATCATAATACTCTTGTTCTGTGATTTCCATGTCACCACATACTGATTTCTCAAATGCAGTTTCGTTTGTTGCTTCTCTCCATGCAAGAAGGTTTTTATCACCTTCAGCCCAGTCTTTCATCATTGTTTCTGAGAAAGTACCGTCGATAACATCATCCATATGTTTATTAAATAATGGAGTCATGATCTGTTTAAGCTCTTGAGCAAGGTTAAAACACTCAATTTTTGCAGGGTTAGAGAGTCTATCCATCATGTTGGTAATACCACCATGTTTAAGACCTTCACCAACTACTTCCCATGAGTATTGGATAAACTTAGATGCCCATTTTGAGTCAACACCCATAGCAATAAGTTTATCGAAGAAAAGTATTGAACCAGTTTGGAGAACACCACAAAGAATAGTCTGCTCACCCATAAGGTCAGATTTAACTTCAGCAACGAAAGAAGACATAAGTACGCCTGCTTTATCGCCACCAGTACCACAACAGTATGCTTTTGCTATATCAAGACCATCGCCATTAGGATCATTTTCACGGTGAACCGCGATAAGTGTTGGAACACCAAATCCACGTTGGAATTCTGCGCGCACTTCTGATGCAGGAGATTTAGGAGCAACCATTACCACAGTAATGTCTTCACGAACTTGCATCCCTTCTTCAACAATATTAAAACCGTGTGAGTAAGAAAGACATGCACCTTTTTTCATAAGAGGCACTACTTTATTTACCACTGGTGTGTGATATTTATCTGGAGTAAGGTTAAGAACAAGGTCCGCCTTAGGAACCATTTCTTCATAAGTACCGTACTCAAAGCCATTCTCTTTTGCATTATTCAAAGGAAGGTCTTTATTAGCGATTGTTTCATCTCTGAGTGCGTAAGAAATATCTAATCCGCTGTCTCTCATGTTTTGACCTTGAGCCAAGCCTTGCGCTCCACAACCGATAATTACAATTTTCTTACCTTTAAGGTACTCAACACCGTTGAACTCTGAAGGGTCCATAAAACGACATTTACCAAGCTCTTCGAGCTGGATACGTAAAGGCAGGGTATTAAAGTAATTCATATACTTTCCTTTTTTTATTATTTCTGTGTTATCAAATTTTGTGATCAAATGTATTAAAAAAGAGGACATATTGGTACAAAACGCCCATATTTAGGTGAAATCTAACCAATTTTAAACTTATTTTCCACCCTTTCTCTGTATCACTCCCTATAGAAAATACCGCTAGTAGGAAGAGTTTTAGTGCCCTAATGATCATTTTGAGCACTATATGGGTAAACGTAAAAAAAACACTCTGAATTATTTTGAATGAATATAGTTTAATGAGACCACACTTACACTTCGACATATCAGGGGATTATGCGCTATTTCTATCTTTTTTCAATTCTGACACTTTGTATTAGTTGCGTTTCAAATAACCCGGAATCAATGGAAGTGAATGCTTCTGACAGTTCAAGCATGCCAGAAGAAAGTTCTACAACCACTTCCTTACCTTCATCCGAACATTACGACTCATTCTCTTCGGAAACTATGCAGAGCTCATTTAACAAGTGGTCAACACCATCATCCGACTCTGAATTATCTCACGAACCTGAATCATCCGAGGAATCGTCAACATCAAGTTCATCATATCTTACTCAGCCAACCCCTACTGAGGGTACTATTGAAGCAAGTAAAGTTACGGTCGAAGGGTACGGGATTTTTATCGAAGACTTAATTGAAGACTCTTGGGTCAACCGTAGACCTTTTGTAATAAAAGGAGTATGCTGGTCACCTGTCGATAAAGGCGCAAATAATAATAACACCAATTTTACGGGGCGCGTCGCAGAAGACGCCGCCCTTATGGAGGCCATCCACATTAATGCAGTGCGTACCTATGGAACTCTCCCGGCAGACAACAACGGCACCGCAGTTCTTGATAAACTTTATGAACACGGGATTCGTATCATAATGGTTGCAGCTTGGGGCGGCATATCTACAGACGACTGGAAAAATACCATTAACCACTTTAAAGATCATCCAGGTATACTTGCTTGGCAGATAGGAAATGAGTTTAACTATAATAATCTCTATAAATTCAACAACCTCAATGAATCAAAAGAGTATGTACAGAATCTCATCAATATTACTCATGAAACGGACCCCAACCATCCGACCATTCTCGGCTGGGGACACCCTACTGATGCAGACTATTTTAATCATATTAACGCAATGGATTTTGATATACTTGCAGGTCAAGTATATACCGGTGACTCTTTTGGAAAGCTCTTTAAGTATCATAAAGACTTTAGTGACAAGCCGTTTTTTATCTCTGAATATGGGGCTGATAGCTACAACCATAACATCAACGCTGAAGACTATGATTCTCAAGCATATGCGGTTAAAAAGTTAGTTCTCGAAATCCGAGATAACCTTGCTGCAACAGGAGAAGGAAGTGCAACAGCTATTGGTGGCACCATTTTTGAGTGGAATGATGAGTGGTGGAAGGCGGGTAACTTTGATAGTCAGGATGTTAAAGGGATTGCTCCCGGTGGTGGCCCTTATCCCGATGCAACATTTGATGAAGAGTACTGGGGCGTCCTAACCCTTGATCGTTCAAAAAAGTCCGCATATGATGCACTCGGTGAAGCCTACAATGAGTACACTTACTAGAAGCTTTCTCCTAGTTATACTCTATATTTGACCTAACACATTCATATTTAATTACTTACAGTGTACACACAAAGCATAAATATATGGCAGAGTTGTCATTTTTGATGTACATTTTAGGATAAGTAGGTAAAAACGAGCAGAATTGTTTTGTTGAAAGATAGAGCACAAGAGCTTCTTTCGGTGTTAGAGGCTATGATTGAATCACTTGAAAAGCCAGGTAATGACTTGGACTCAGGTACGCTCAATATCGTGCGACGACTTAAACGTCACTCTGAGGCATTTAAAATTGCTATTACCGAAACCAAAGAGAAACGTGACGCTCACAAAGCAGTTAAGTACCTCAACTCTATTATTACCGATATCGACAATGCAACCAGTTGTGTCCCTGGCTCATTTTTTAGTCAATATTGGGACCTCAATACACTCTTTCAAGACCGCCGATTTAGTGACGATCCACTATAATCTATTACACCTTTTATTTCAGAACGCTTTGAGTAAGTTCTTTTAAAACTAAAAGCCAGGACCGAGCTTTCTATTTATGTGAATGCTTATTAGGTCAAACAAAAAAAGGTCCGGATTACTCCGGACCTTTTTTTGTTTCTATACAAAACTCTAAGCTGCAGGCGCTGCAACTTTAGGTTCTGTTACTTTTTTTACAGGTTTTACATGTATCTCTCGTTTACCCGGCATTCCACCAAGTTCAAGAATCAAGTTTGCTGCTGGACAGGCAAATGCATGAGGACTAACGTATAGCGGGTCATTCAGCTTTTTGTCTTTCTTAAGTATTTCATACGCTTTTTCCATTGTGAGGCCCGTCATTTCAAGGGCACGATCAACCTCATTCTGAGCCGCTTGTTTCGCTTTAAAAAGTTGCATTTGAACACGGCTATAGAAGTTAGCGGGAGCATCTCCATTTGTCTCAACTGAAACAAAAATACTATTTGGGTATTTTTCAGAGATAATAGGCTGAATACCATCACTCACCCCATTTGAACTTAAACAGGTAAACGGTTTTACGCTGAGTACCATATTTGCATGGTTATGCTCAAAAGTATTTATGTGATGCCCAATCTCCATATTGTCTTCACCACCATCGAGATGATTATCAATATATTCGTGAGCTACTTCACCAAGTGCATCGTGATCAGTTAAATGGAACCTTCTTAACCCCGAAATATATCCCAGTGAATAAAAAATACCACGCATTATACGATCACCAATCCATAGCTTTCTTTTAAGTGACTTGATATTAACCCCATCAAGACCGCCATCACCAGAATCCTGAAATGACATATCGAGACGACGGTCTGCTTCCCAGCGTGCACGCCACATCTGATGCAGTAACCAATCAGTAATAGTCTCAATCACTGGTTCAGCACCTTCATTTTCTAAAAATCGATAGAGATCATAGTTTCCGTCACCTTCGGTAGTCTTTGCCCAAAATTCCCCTTGAATAAGTACTTTGGGCCGCACTTGCAGTTTATCGGTTTTAACTTTTTTCAAAATTTTGCGACACTTCCAGGCAGCAACAAGCAGAGATTTTTTCTTCTGTAATGCTTTCTGTATCACATTGCGACAACGATCAGCAGCTCGGTCAGCGGTCCCTTTTTCAACTTCGTAGGTACGAAGACGCTTATGCATCACGTTGATAACATCAGCAAAAAGAATAGAGGTAAAAATACGGATAAGCTCACGCTTTGTCATATCGAGACCAGAAGACTGTTCTGAACTCACTTCACCTGAACGGGTAAGAAGAATAACACGAAATCCTTCAAAACCACTATCTCTTAGGGCCTTACGATACTCAGTTGCATACATCCCCATTCGACACGGACCACAACCACCAGCAGTCATAAAGACATAATTCTTTTTAATATCTTCGATAGGAATCTTTTTCTCATCTCTCAGATAGACCAATTGTTGAATAAGGCTTCCTACGGTAAAGTAGGTAGGATTACACTGACCGCGATTCCCATACTCCTTGCCAAACTCAAGGGCTTTATTACCTGGAGTTTCGAGAGGGCGAAATCGAATACCTACTGGTTTCAGTGCCGCTCTAAGCAGTTTGATGGTATTCTCTGGCAACCCAGTAGAAAGAACAGTTACGTGTGCTCGTTCTTCAAGAGTAAACGACTGGGTATGATTGTCACTCCATTGTTCACGAATATTATTTAAGACAGCTGTCATGAATATTCTCCTTACAGGGTGTCTGCAATAACTGACTCGAGTACCAAAGGTTCTGTCGCCTCTTTGTCATTGCGCATGGCTAGCATTCTCTTTTCGAGATTGTAGGCATAGGTTTTAATTCTAATTTTCATCGATCCTGCAGGTTTTGTTTGATCAAGATCGTGTAATGCCGAGAATGGAACCTGGGATGCGTTTATTATCCCATCGATAATGCCATAGGTCGGAGCGTCATGACCGCACTTAAAATTAGAGAGGTCAAGAATTGCGATATTTGGATGACGAGCAGCAAATTTCGCACCCCACACTTTTTGTGCAGAGTTAGTACTAAAGTTTTCTGGCCATACATCATTAATCTCTAATGGTGAATCCACGCCTTCTTTAGCAAGGTCAGCTTCAAAATATTTAAAGAGCCATTCAGGATCTTTGGGTATAGAGCGCATAGAAAGTACTGGAAACCCAAGTGCCTGAAACTCTTCTGTAATTTGATGAGAAATCCCTGGGTCACTATGGTACGGTCTTCCCAGCACAAGAATCGCAATTCTATTCTCGCGTTCTACGGTTTCAATAATCTCTTTACCTTGTTCTTCTAATTCAGCCTCATACTCTTTCCATGCTTTAAACCCTTCATCAACTGCAAAGTCTAATTCATCTTTTGTAATTTGAAGGAGCTCACTCCATGTTTCAAACAGTTGTTTTTTAAGATAGTTTGGCTCAGTAAAGCTTACAGGATCGTCAATGTACTCAACATTATTCTTTGCAAAATAATCAGTTTCTTTAGTAAATGACACTCGCATTACTTTGGGTGTACCTTGTACTACCGGGCACGCTGTTTGACCCATTATTTTATTGAGATAACTTGGGATTCGAGTTATACATGGGAAATAGATGTAATCGAGTGGTTTACGCGCGTGCTTTTTATAGATCAAATTGTGGATATGCGCCTGCGCAACCTTTGCCGGATAACAGGGGTCAATAGACCCATATTTCATTCCCTCTTTCGACATTTTTTCTGTCGTGTCATCACTAAAGACAACATTTTTCTCTGGGACACCAAGAGTTTCAAAGAAGGTTCTGAAAAATGGACCAGTCACCCACATATTGAGCGCCTTAGGCATACCAATTCTGAGTTGTGCTCTTCGCTCCATCGCTTCTATAGATGAACGTTGAAACCCACGAGTATATTCTTTTCTTTTTTTAACCCCAATCCAGTTTTTAACCTCTTTAGTGTCGCGCGTCGACTCTCCTTCTGGGGGAAGCTCTGATGCATCATAAAAGTGTTTGAAACATTTTTTCGCTTCTGTAGTTACCATATTGGGGTTATCAGTTAATACCGCACGAAGCTCTTGTTGCATCTTTTTGAGGGCGGCAGTATCTTCAACAGTACCCTTATCGCATGAAAATCCTGAAATATAGCGAGCCGAAACTCCCGAAGGAGATTTTGTATCAATATAGGTCCGCGAGCAGTTGTTAGCGCAAAAATTACATTTAGTACTTTCATCATTTTTAGTTGTATATTCAAGATTAATGGTATCTTCGAGTCCTATAAAGGTTGAATATCCACGACTCTCAACAACATCAATTGTTTCAAAAGCAGCGCCAATTGCCCCAGCCTCTCCACAATGGGGATGGACAAAAACTTCACCGCCCGGAACACGCTCCATAATATAATCTACTTGTGCTTTTACTGCCGCTTGGTTGTACTGTGTTCCTCCTTGGAGGACATAGCGAGTACCAAGCTCAGCAAGGCGCGGTATCTGTACCACATATTGCCATACATTCTTAGGGAGTACTTGAGCAAGCCCAGCCATGAGCTCTTCTTTAGAGAAACCCTCTTTTTGAAAGTTTACTCTATCTGAATCTAAGAATACCGCACACCCATAATTAAAGAGTGGTGCAAAGTCAGCATTAAAAGCAGTTTCTGCAAACTCTGTGATAGGTACATTAAACTGATCAGCCATAGCTTGTAGAAGCATGCCATTACCAGCACTACACTGATTGGAAAGTCTAAAGTTGCGAAGCTCACCATTTTTTAAGAAGAGTACTTTAATATCTTGTCCACCAATATCACAGATTACATCAACATCACCAAAGTAACTTACAGAACTTTTCATGTGGGCAATCGTTTCAATGATATTAACATCGGCTTGTACTGATTTTTCGAGAACTGGTGCTGCATATCCAGTCGCACCAAAACCGAGAACTTTTAAGGTTGCACCAAAGCTCTCTACGTATGCTTTTAATTGTGCCAACATCTCTTTGGTATCTTTAATAGGATTACCTTTTGAGAGTACATATTCTTTTTTAAGGATATTTCTGTTGCGATCCATAAGAACACATTTTGAAGAGGTCGAGCCTCCATCCAGGCCAATATAGCCTTCAACTACTTCACCTTTTTCAAAAGTTGCTGATATAAATTTTGGTATACCATACTTTGCTCTAAAAGCATCGAGCTCATCCTGATCTTTAACCAGTGCTTTTGAGACTTTATCTTTAAGGTGCTCTTTTCTGCCACCTTTCGTAAATGCTTCAAGACCACCCGCGCCTTTATAAACACCCTCTTCGCCAGTGAGTTTTAAACCATAGAGTACTGCGCCAAATGCTGCATAAAATTCTGAGTTTTCAGGAACGACAATCAACTCTTCTATAGGGCGCTCTTTATCATATAAAACACCGCGTTCTTCCCAAATTTCAGGAATTCTATAACGCCAGCACTGCTGAAGAAAAGGCAGGTACGTATTTGGGCCGCCCAAGAGTATCACTTCAGGAAGAAGTGTATTCCCTTTCGTTAACACTGAAAGGTTTTGATTTACAATTGCATCAGCGAGAGAATTAAGTATCTCAGGAGCAGGTACCCCTGACTTTACTAAATTCACAATATCAGTTTCGGCAAAAACACCACACTTTGCTGCCACGTGGTGTAATTTAGATGCGTCAAATTGAAGCTTCTGTGCCTCACCTTCTTCCGCACCCACTTTGATAAAGCACTTATCAATAGTTGCCCCAGTACCCGATGCACATTTTTCATTCATATTGGTGATCGCGGTTTTTTGTCCAGTCTCGGGGTTTTCTTTGAACACAATAACTTTGGCATCTTGCCCACCAAGCTCTACTACACTGTGTGCGTTCGGATGAAGTTCCTCAACAGACATCGCTACCGCATTCACCTCTTGAACAAATTTTGCTCCAAGATGAGGAATGAGAGGTGTTGCTCCAGAGCCCGTTATAAATATTTTTGTCTCTTGATCTGCAATTGCTGGCACTGCTGCTTCTGCTTCTTTAAGCAAAGACAACAATTTTTCGGCTTGCTTAGTATGATGCCGTTCATATTTTTGCCAGACAATTTTTTTAGTCTCCCGCTCAACTACTATGAGTTTGCAGGTCGTAGATCCAATGTCGGTGCCGAGCACATATTGTAGGGCCATAATCAAGAAAACCAATTAAAAGAACAATAAAGCAATATACATTTTTATCCCTTTTTTGTAACAGGATGAAGGGGGCAAACAGTACATCTTGGTAATTAGTAATTACAAACTGGGAATACAAAATGCCTTTTTTATTCCACTAAACAGACATAAACCCAATAAGTCCCAATTATTAAACCACCCAACACTGAACTGAATACAACTTGCAAGGTGGTACGCCTTTGTCTCTATTGTAGAGACGAAACCCGCGCACGTTACAAGTGTAGCGCTCCTCTCTGCCAAAATGAAAGCCATCGTTACTTATTCAACGGTACATACCTCCCCCTTAAGCCCAATGACAATAACCATACCAAAGCCTCCTTTCTCATATCCAAGCCGCTCTTTTTATAGCGATTCTCACCATAAATACATACCACCCCGCTTACAATAGTATTACACTATAGAAAAGGGATTAAAGTTCTAAAACCAATAGGCATCCCCCAAAGACTAAAACAAATAAAGAGATACCAATGATTCTTAACTGGATTAAAAAGCACATTACACAACTTATTACAGCGCTCTTTATTTTGGTTATATCATTAGTTTCACTCTTTGCTCTCAAAGCAATCAAAGAGCAAGAGGAGAGAAAATTATACGAATCACTTAAGACAGTGCTCCATACTACTCTCGCAGGACTTGACATGTGGGGCTCATACGCTCAAGCAGAGATTACCAACCTCACTGAAAAACCAGAGTTACTCCTCCTGACTCGAAACCTTATCAATGAACACAAACAAGAACGAGATTTAGTTTCAAGCCCCACACAAAAGCTCCTTCGTGAACTTATGGCTCCCTTTATCAAAAAAAATGGATATAACGGTTTTTTCATTATCGGCACCGACCGAAAAAGCTTAGCATCAATGCGCAATAACAATATCGGCACTCACAATTTTATTGATATCCACAGGAAAGAGTATCTTGATGAAGCCTTTTCTGGTCTCACCCGATTTATCCCAACCATTCAATCAGATGCCCCTCTTAACCCATTAAATAAACTTATGGGTCGTAATGATCCAACAATGTTTATCGCAACGCCAATCATAATGGATTCTGGGGAGATTCTTGCTGTGCTCACGCTACGCATTGACCCCACCCAAAATTTCACTCGAATAATTCAATTGGGGCGCTACAGTAAAAGTGGCGAAACCTATGCCATTGACACAAAGGGCAGACTCGTAAGCAACAGCAGATTTGACGATCAACTGCACCGGATTCGACTTATTAAGCCTCGAGAAAAGAGTATCCTTAACATTATTATTCGTGATCCCGGCAAAAATATTTTAACACATAATTACACCCAAAATGAAAAAGAACAATGGCCCCTCACCAAAATGGCACAATCACTCACTCAGAAACAGAGTGGATTTGATATGAAAGGTTACCGTGATTATCGAGGGATCGAGGTCTGCGGTGTATGGGTTTGGGACACCGATCTTGGTATTGGAGTGGTTACTGAAATCGATAAGGATGAAGCCTTTGGCACGTTTAGTCAAACTCTTATAATTTTACAAGTGGTTCTCGCAATCATTGTTGCCCTTGCTGTTGTATTTTTTCTCCTCATCAACAAAATCAAGCACAAAAACCAAGAAGCACTAAAACGCGCCCATAATGAACTTGAAAATCGGGTACAGCTCCGCACAAAAGAATTACTGCAAGCTCAAAATGAATTGCAAATTCTTAATAGAGAGCTGGAAGCACTCTCTATTACCGATAGCCTTACTGGACTTTCAAACAGGAGATCATTTGATAACCATCTTCAGAAGGAGTGGGGCCGCTGCCACCGCTATAACAAACCGATCACCCTTATTATGTTTGACATAGATGATTTCAAAGCATTTAATGACAACTACGGCCACCTTGCCGGTGATGAGTGTCTTCAAAAAGTAGGTCTGTTTTTACTCCAGCTCAAAGTAGCACAGCGACCCGGCGACATTATGGCACGCTATGGCGGTGAAGAATTTGCAGTAATACTTTCCGATGCAGATGAAGAGTATGGCGCCACTGTTGCGCTTTCCATATTGGATGGCATTAGTAATTTACGGATTTCCCATGGATATCATACAGACTCCCAGATTGACCATGTAACCGTTAGTGTCGGCCTTGCAACCTTTAGAAACCTACGCGACAAAACAATACCTCAACTAATAAAAGCGGCTGATGAGGGCCTCTACAGGGCAAAAGCTGAAGGGAAAAATACAATCAACCAAAATGACCAAAGTACCATTTAAAAAACCGAACTCCGAATTCTCAACCCTAAAGAATACACATTTGAGGTTTGACTCCAAGGATTCATACCATCATCAAAATAATGTTCATAGGAATAATAAATATCTAAGTGTGCTGCATGACCTACTAAACTTAGGCCAGATTCGATATGAAACGGTAACTGAATATCAGAAGCCCCCTCCATTCGTATTGGATTTACCCAACTATTAAGATACAGTGCATTATCCTTAAATACAGAATAAGCCCCCCGAGCTCCTAAATGAAGAGATTGTTGTATGGTCCCCCAATCGAGCGCCTGAGTAGTATCACCAACGATTTCATCAACACTAAGAATATAGTGATTGAATCGAATATGAGAATCAATGGTCATTTTACCTGCCCAGAAAGTACTTCGCATTGTCGCACCTCCATGTATACTCGTAAGAACAATTACCCTATTACCACCAATGATCCCTGTCACATCTCCCCTCTCCGCAGTACCGTGATTATCGACATCATGCTTACACTGATGGGTCACTCCCCATTCACTGGTGAGCATTCCATGATCGACAAACACAACAATTCGCTCATTCCAATTTGAACTCCGTGGGTTAAACGAAATATCACTATATGGATTGGCTGAAAGTTCGTTCGAACCTATCAAGCCCAATTTGACAGAGCCCCAATTATAAAATTCTATGAGTGCGTTAAATTTAAGATCCCAATAGTACTCTTGTCCAGTGGACCCAAAGCCTCTATTTGCCTCTGCACTATAATGCGTTGCCGAGAGAAAGCCTTGTGGTGTTTCCACAAGAAAAGGATTGGCACTATGATTTCTCATCACCAAACCTTGCGCCATAAGAGCTTGTACCGAAATGAGTAATATAAAAAACAATCGCATGGTTCCACCTTTTTACATCAGTCGCTTAAATACGTAATTCCTTACAAAGTAAACGCTCAATTTTGGGAATATGAAATACTCTTTTTATAAGCCAAATCGTTGAGAAACCTCTATTGTATCAATTGATATTAAAATAAGCTACGTTCAATAAAGAGCAGGTGCTCTTTGAGATGGATTAAAGATTTTTTTTCACCCATAGCAGTCCTATAACTAAATACAGAATCTGCATACACCCAACCACTTACCGCTTCGGGTGGAGCTGAATTTGTAGAGAGGTAGAAGTAGAAATCATCGCTGTGATATATCCCTGCTTTATTTTCAAATTGCTGAAACAGTTTACCCGATACTTCAAAGCATTTTCCTTTAACAGAATCAATTGAAACAGTCTGTAACTTTTTAAAGGGGTAAAGAGTGCCACACTTAAGAAGTATCCGTCCATAGATCTCTGTTGCATTGGTAATCTCAATTTCTTTACTCATAAAGAGTTTTTTAGCAGGTAACGGTATGCCTACAGATCCCCATGTAGTCAATGCTTCTTGAGTATAGGTTTGACCCAAAGTTACTCCAGCAAATGAAACATTTTTATTAATTGCATGATCAATAACACTCGTTGCCACTGCTGCGGCTGTGCCTTGTACAGAATCTGTTGATGTGACCGCTGTAGTATCTGCAACAGAAATACCAACACAAAATAAAAGTGTCAAAATTGTAATTTTCATAATTTCTCGTGTTAAGGTTATCCAACAATATCCGCAGCTTCTTCAAGCTGAACAGAAGTAACTTTAGAGATACCTTTCACCTCTTGCATTACTCCATAAAGTCGATCCGATGCCGCCATGGTTCGTTTGTTATGCGTAATAATAATAAACTGCGTCTGACGTGAAAACCGGCGCAATAGCTGCACAAAGCGACCAATGTTCGCATCATCCAGTGGGCCGTCAACTTCATCAAGAATACAGTACGGTGAAGGTTTTACCATATAGAGCGCAAACAACAGTGCTGTTGCAGTCAGCGCCCGTTCTCCACCAGAGAGCAGGGTTACACCACGCATTTTTTTACCCGTGGGCCGTGCATTAATATCGATCTTCGCTTCAAGTGGGTCAACACCCTCTTCAAGGCTCAACTTCGCTTCCCCCTGATGCATCAGGCTTGCAAATACATCCTGAAAATTATTTTTCACCTGGTTAAAGGTTTCCAGAAATCGATCACGAGCGACATTATCCAGTTTTTGAATAGTCTTCTCAAGGGATATCCGCGCGGTATCAAGATCTTTAAACTGTTTCTCCGTATCTTCGAGTCGAGACTTCTCTTCCTCATAATCTTCAAGAGCCCCGGTATTAATATTACCGAGCTTCTTAATTTTTTCTTTTAACTGAGTAATCTCTTTTCGTGCTTCATCTTCATCATAATCAACTCGTGTGATTGATTCATCTGTTTCCAAGTCAACTTCATAAGATTCATAAATCCTCTCTTTGATATGAGAGGCCTTTACCCCCAAATCTGATGTCTTAATTTCACATTTGTGAATAAGCTCTGTTCCTTCACGAATTTGAGCATGTATTGTTTGAATCTCTTTTTGATAAATATCTAGACTCGAACGTTTCTCATCAAAAATTTCTCGGGCATCATCACGCCGAGATTCTTCGATGGTTAACCCTTCATAAAGCTCTTCTACTTTATCCTGAAGGCCTTGCATCACTTCCAATGATTCTTGTACAAACCCCTCACTCTCTTCAATCTGGAGTTGGCGTTTTTCAACAGTCTCTTTTAAGTTAACTTCAAGCTTATTGTTGTATTCAATTTCTTGTTGTAGTTTATTAATAGCACCACGAATCTGCAGCACCATAGTCCCTACTTCTTTGTACTCTTCTTCTTTCGAAGACTTTTGAGTCTCTATCTCTTGCTGCTCTTCAACAGCAAGTTCATGTTGCTCTTCGAGCTCTTGACGGCGCCCCGCAGAATCATCAACTCCAGCACTCTGCTCATCAAGTGCAGACTTTAGGGGAATAATTTTTTCGTCAAAATCTTCAATTTTAAATTGAATACTCTCTTCTCGTTCCCGCATACTCTGTAATCGAGTCTGTGCAATACTGCGCGTTTGAATGGTATTTTGTAGTTGTCCACGAATAGTATCGAGTTCTTCTTTAGACTCTTCAATATTTGTTGCATGTACAGTCATCGCTTCCATAAGCTCTTCTCTTTCAAGCTCAACAGTTTCTAGTTGATATGTAACATCAATGAGCTCTTTTTCAAGTTCCTCTACACGACTTTTCCTTTTGAGAAGCCCACCATCATCACTCCCTTTACCACCTTTGATAATGCCAGAGGTATGTATCGCACGCAGAGAGTCTACCGCCACAAACCACACATCATGTTCACGGTGTTCATCAGCAAGACTACTCGCAATTTGAAAATTTGATACGAGATAATAATTACCTACAATAGCTTCTAAAGCATGCGTCAGCAAATCATCACTATCCACTTGCTGATCTACCCAACCAATGTGCCCCTCTCCAAATAAATTTGGCCTCGTTCGACTATACTGAGTAAGTCTATCGAGAGAAGCAAACACTGCTTTACCTTTTTGTTCCCCTTCTAAATATTCGAGGAGTACTTCTGAATCTTCTAATGTACCTGCAATGACAAACTGCATTGCATCGCCTAAACAAAACTCTACTGCATCAGGGTGCTCGCCAATAACCTTTATTTTATCTGAGAGAATCCCTTGGGCGATATCAGCCTTCTCATTTAAAATATTTTTAACCCCACCAGAAACACCTTCATGGGAATTAATCACTTTTTTTAATACATCAAGTTCAGATTGTATCGATACTTTAGAAGAAGAGATTGTACGCTCTTGTTCACGAACTTCATCAAGACGCTCCCGAACCTCTTCGAGGGCATTCTGTGATTGTGTAGATTGCTCTTGAAGTTCTTCTTGTCGTTCTTCTAAGTCAGAATCAGACTCTTGTACATTCTCAAATTCTCCCTCTACCTCTTCGATTTTATCGGTAAGGTCAACAAGCTCTCCTTGGAGGGATGACTTTTGAGTTTCAAAATTTTCAATTTCTTGTAGTGCTCGTTCATATTTATTTTTCACCTGAGAATGTGCTTCGATAAGCTTCATCAACTCAGCATTCAAGTCACGAGCATGTTCACGGACTTCAGAATGGCGATTATTTATAACCTGAAGTTCCTCTTCGAAATTGGCGATAAATTCATCTTTGCCTTCAAGCTCTTCCTGAAACTGTGCAAGTTCTTCATTTTTTATCAGTCGTTCACCATCAATTTCTCGAAGACGTTCTTTACTCGACTCTATTTCTTGTAAAAAGCGTTCAACACTTTCATTTTGATGAGTGACCCGTTCACGTGCCCGTTTCGCTTCGTGATCCGCATCATTAATTTCCATTTTTCTATTGGATACAACCTGCTCTGCCTCGCGCAGGGCCTCTTCTTCATCAGACATGGTCAATTTTTTTTCTTCAAGGGTGAGCTCTATGGTTGCGAGCTTTGCCTGAAGTTCAGTCATTCGATTTTCTTCGGCAACTTTACGTTTTTCAAATTCTTGACAAGCAGACCTATACTCAAAGTATTTGTCATAGCCCATTGAGATTTCGAGTTCTTTACCTCTATTGGTAAGGGTGCGCCATTGTTCAGCTTTTTTCGCCTGGTTTTCGTATCGTGTTACCGATTGACGAACCATTCTGAGCGACTCTTCTACTCGTTCAAGGTCAAAAGCAGTTCGCTCTAGTTGCCTCAATGTCTCTTTACGCTGTTGTTTATACTTACTAATACCCGATGCTTCTTCAAACAGATGTCGACGTTCTTCTGCTTTATCACTCAGGAGTGCATCAATCATACGCGACTCCATAAGAGAGTATGAGGCTGCCCCCATACCAGTATCATAAAAAAGTGCATGAATATCTTTGAGACGACACTCTTGATTATTGATGAGGTATTCAGATTCTCCGCTACGATAGGCACGGCGAGTAATTTGTATTTCCGGATAATCAGAAGGGAGTTGTCCCTTTTCATTATTAATTATGAGAGAAACTTCTGCAAAGTTGAGTGCTGGCTTATCGGCAGTACCCGAAAATATCACATCACTCATATTTTTGGAACGGAGTTGTTTTACCCGTTGTTCACCGAGCACCCAACGAATTGAGTCCATAATATTTGATTTACCACAACCATTGGGTCCAACAATAGCAGTGATACCATTTCCAGGAAAGTTCACTTCAACTTTATTAGGAAAAGATTTAAAACCAAATATCTTTAGTTTTGACAGATACAATGGATGGCTCCGGCTCAATGTTTAAGTGATTGAAAGGTAGTATTTTACCCCTGTTTTACAATAATATTTCTTTAGCTATAGCATCCCTAAAGCATTCATATACCATATTTTAGCCCAATTGACCCCACTCTAAATCCCCCATTTTCTGTAAAACAGTCTCCCAAATTACTCAAAGAGCGAGTTTTCACCCATTTATCCAGAAAAATATTTATTTTCAGCCCATACCCTCTCTCATGTGAGCTTACTTATGTTAAAAAAAGCAATAATAATCACTCTTTTGTCATCAATAATGCTTATTGCTGCCTCAAAAGATGCCTTTTTAGGGAAGTGGTTTACAAAAGACACTGAGAGTATTATTGAAATATTTCAAAAAGAGGGAAAGATTTACGGGGCTATTCGTTGGTTAAAAGAACCCCTCGATAGTAACGGAGTTCCAAAAATGGATGACAACAATCCCGACGAATCCCTGAGAAAAACTCCTATAATCGGCCTTGAACTCCTTAAAGAATTTGAATTTAATGATGGTGAACTTGAAGAGGGCACTATCTATGACCCTAACAACGGTAAAACCTACAGTTGTGAAATAAAGATCCAAAAGAATATTCTAAAAGTACGAGGCTACATTGGATTTTCATTCATTGGCCGTACAGCTGAATGGGCCCGTGTTCCACAAACATTCTCGCTAGAGACACCTACACCTCCTAGCGATAGCCTCACTCATAAATAGTACACGCTTTGCCTCACCAATTTCCCTACTTAGTGCCACATTTAGAAGAAAATGTGGTATACTCAATCCAGAATAATCTTAATTTGGTGAATCCATGGTTCAAGAATCATTTCTCAATAGTGCCATTCGCCTTGAACATCTTGCAGCAGAACTCTATCTCTGCTTTTACCACCAATTTGAAGAGGATGCAAGTTTTTGGTGGCATTTAGTACTCGAAGAAAAGAACCACGCCTCAATCCTGAGTTTTGCACAGACAATAGAAACTAATTCTGGACTCCCTGAGCCATTACAACGGTTTTTAGAAACAGAACTTCAGACCCCCATAACTGCACTTGAAGGACTCATTAGCCAGGTACGCACAGAACCTGTTACTCGTGAAAAAGCCTTCAATTTAGCACTCTATGTTGAAGTTGGACTTGGAGAGGGACAGTTCCAATCAATTATCGACATGGACTCCCCCAATGAGATGATGAAAATATTCAAGCAGCTTAAAGATGAGGACGGTCTCCATCGAGACCGCATTGTTGAATATATGGAAAAAGCAGGCATCCCCATCGACCACAAACTCTTCCAATAAAAAAGGCCCAATTCACATTACTGAATTGGGCCATTACATTAGCTCGTTATCTTCTCGTAGTCATTTATCAACTATTCTACAAAAAATGGAAAACTCGCATGCCCCATCTTTCCATGCTGATCATAGACATAAGCAAAAAGTCTATAAGGTCCCTTTTCTTTTGGTACCTCTATCTCAAAAGTTCCATCCTCATTAATACCTGAAATTGCACCGGTAATCGTTTCTGGAACATCCTCCACTTCTCCACCAATTTTTTTGGACTGAGACTCCCTCAAGAGTTCATATACATATACGAGATCTCGTTTATCTTCTGTATCAACTGCATCAAGTTTGCCACTGTAGGTCGTTCCCATTACAAAACGAATGTTATCTTTAGCATATCTATTATCAATCTTTAGAGTACGTACTATAGGCGCACGATTATTGGGATACTTCCCAGTCCAAACCTTTGCAAGAGCATCTGCACCTGCGGTAACATCACTCCCGTTAAAAATCAAACCATACCACGTTCGGGTACGCTCCTGTTTCTCACCCCAAAGAAAGGCATATCCACCAAGGCAAGAACTTTCATTATGGAGCTGTTCAGTACGTTTTTTATATTTTGTCGCTTTAGTGGAAGAATTGTCCTCTACATAGGCCCCCCATTCGGTTTTACCCACTTCCCAGTGCCCGTCGGGTCCATATTCTGTAACAATTGTAGGGCCATTCCACCCATTATTCACCGCATCTCTAAACACAACAGATATACCCGCATAAGCATTGAGTCCAAGTACCTCAATATCTTTCGCATATTTCTTAATCCCATCTATCGCATCTTGCTCCGGCCAGTAAAGAATGGTCGAGGTCGGGTGTTTTCCATCAACTTTTTTAATAAAAGTAGCGAGGCGTCCAATTTGTTGCCATACGCGTGGGTTAAGGTCAAAAGATTTTTGAATGTTATCAGCCTTATCAAGATAATGATTTGTTTGAACTTCATTTCCGATACCCCACATTAAAAGCGCTGGGTGATCTTTTATTGAAAGTATCTGCTTTTTATAGAACTCAAAGCGTTCTTCAAACCACGCGTCATTATCATAGCCAATTGTGGTATCAAGATCGTCATGAGACTTCATTTTCTCTATATCATCCACAATGTACTGTGCAAAACGAGCCTTTTCCTTGAAAAGAGCCTCTTTGATTGCTGCAATATCTTTAACTGCATCAACACTGACCCCAGTGATTTCCTTATAGGCTGATCGAATGATTCTACGAGCATTAACCGCCTCTATAAGATGACGCTCATGGTCAATCCAGAGCCCTACATGAACCGTAATCCCCTCTTTAGCACAGCTATCAAGTAGAGGAATAGTATGTTCATCGATACCCCAGGTACGAATTGAATTCCCACCAGAAGCCAATAAATAATCACGCTGTTGCCATCCGCCAACACCATTTACAAAATACTCTTCTCCATTTCTAAATAGCTTCCAATGACCATTTACCTTTTTTACATCAATTTGAGCCACTGAGGTTCCTAACGGCTTATATTCCCCTTTTGGAAGAGGTTTACGTGGAATACTTACCGACCCAGGAGTTGTTCCAGAACACCCTGTTACATTTAATAGAGCCCATAAAGCCGTTACCGTGATCACCGAAAAGAGTTTCATTGCCTCTCCAATTATAATTGTTAATGCGTCCAATATAACTTCACCAAAATGTGATTGCAGGTTTAATTGGCACCCTACAATAAACCTAATAACTATTTGTTTACTTTATGTTCACATTACATGATCTCAATCTTCTCAAGCTCTTTCTTTGCAAGAAAAAGATGTTTTTACACTCAATGCGTAAAAACAAGTGCGCTTATAACAGTATAGATTACCAGTCTAAACATCCAACTCCTTCCCTTTACCATAAAATTTGCTATTTTAAGGCCGTAATCCTAAAATCTTGAGCTTATGTTTTCTCAACTCTCCGATCGTTTAGAAGGTGTTTTTAAAACTCTCAAAGGTGAATCTAAGATCACCGAAGAGAATATTTCAACTGCTCTCCGTGAAGTACGTCGTGCATTTCTCGAAGCTGACGTTAACTTTTCTGTCACAAAAGAGTTCGTTAATGCAGTAAAAGAGAAAGCACTTGGCCAAGAGGTATTACAGTCGGTAAACCCGGCTCAAATGATTGTAAAATTTATCAATGATGAACTCGTTGAAATAATGGGCGGCAAAGCTCATGAGCTCCAAATTGAAGGCAAGAGACCTTTTAGTATAATGATGGTTGGTCTCCAAGGTTCTGGTAAAACAACCTTTACGGGGAAAATTGCCCTCCACCTAAGAAACAAAAAGAAATTAAAGCCTCTACTCGTAGCTGCCGATGTTTATCGCCCCGCTGCGATTAAACAACTTCAAATTCTTGGTAAATCTCTCGGAATTGAGGTGTTTGAAGAGGGTCAAGGCGACCCCGTTGTCATTGCAAAAAACGCCCGTGAATATGCAATTAAAAATGAATTTGATGTAATCATTTACGATACTGCTGGTCGACTACAGATTGATGAAGCATTGATGAAAGAGGTTGAGGACATAAAGGCCGCAGTAAAGCCACATGAAATCTTCTTTGTCGCAGACTCGATGCTTGGACAGGAAGCAGTTAATGTATCTGAAGAGTTTTATAACCGCCTTGAATTTACCGGTATCTGTCTCTCAAAACTTGATGGTGACACCCGTGGTGGTGCCGCTCTCAGTATTAAAAAAGTAGCGGGTGGTGTCCCTATTCGCTTTATTGGTACTGGTGAAAAACTTGCCGACATTGAGGTATTCTATCCCGACCGCATGGCAAACCGCATCCTTGGTATGGGTGATGTAGTGTCACTTGTCGAGCGTGCTCAAGAGGTGATCGACGAAAAAGAGGCAAAAAAACTTACCAATAGGTTAATGAGTAATAAATTTGATCTCGAAGACTTTCTGGGGCAACTCCGCATGATCAAAAAACTCGGCCCTCTTAAAGATATAATGGGCATGATCCCTGGAATGGGTAAAATGAAAGATGCCCTCAAAGGTGACGAATTCAAATCTATCGAAGCAATTCTCTCATCAATGACCCCAAAGGAACGCAAATTCCCTAAAGTACTTGATGCAAGCCGTAGAAGAAGAATATCCCGTGGCTCTGGAACATCGGTTCAACAGGTGAATCAAGTGATTAAACAGTTCGAAGATATGAAAAAAATGATGAAGCAGATGACCAAAATGACTGGTAAAATGAAGGGCGGCAAAGGTGGCATGCCCAACATGAGTCAATTAAAAGGCATGATGGGTCAGTAAGAATTAACGATAACCTCATCTAACATTCACTTTATATTCCCCCTCTTCACTATTCATTTTGGTAACGCCTCTATAAAAGAGCGGCGTTACCTTTGCTATTTTTGACTTTTTTTACATTTCACGTAGAACAGAAGGGATTTTATGGCTTTACTCGAACAAATTTCTTCGACAGTCATTGCAGATCGGCTTATTTTATATTAAATTTGTCGCAATAATTATCTAAAATAAATTTTGGAGTACCATTTGGCAACAGTATTACGTTTAGCTAGAAAAGGTAGAGCTCACGAGGCTATATATTCTGTAGTAGTAGCAGACAGTCGCTCACCACGTGATGGCAAGTTCATCGAAAATGTAGGATATTACAATCCTAACACCCAGCCTGCAGAGATTTCATTTGAAAACTCAGCAGTTATAGACTGGATGGTTAAAGGGGCACAGCCTTCTGATACCGTTAAATCTCTTCTTAAACAAGCTGGCATTTATGCAATGTACGTTGCAGCCAAAAAAGGTGAAGACATTAGCAACTTTGTTGTGACTCCTAAGCCTCTTGTTGAAAAAGAGAAAAAACCAAGTAAAAAAGCTCTCGCGAAAATCGAAGCAGAAAAAGAAGCCGCTGCTGCTGAGGCTGCTGCCGCAGAAGCACCTGCTGAAGAAGCTGCAAAATAATCAAGGATCGGGTATTGGACTTCAACCCGAATGATTACACAGCAGTTGGAAAACTGCTGAAGCCTTTTGCCGTAAAAGGTGAGATCAAGGTCATGCCATTGACCTTTGATCTCGATCGGCTCTCTCTTTTGAATAAAATATTTATTCAATCTCCTCGAAAAGCTTCAGACATTAAAGAACTGACGATTGAGTCAGCTCGCACTAAACAAGACCTCTGGTTTGTTAAGTTTGAAGAAATTACAAGCCCAGAAGATGCCAAACGATTTAACGGATGGATCATCCTCATTCATAATGACGAACGCCTACCACTCGAAGAAGGTGAATTTTATTTATCTGACCTCGAAGGCTTTCAGGTTGAATCATCTGGAGGCACAGACCTCGGAACGGTAAAAGAAGTCATTGAATACCCCACAGCTAATACCTTCCACATCAAATACCAAGGTCAAGACATCATGGCCCCCTGGATAGATGAGTGTATTGTAGACATCGATGATACGCGTCAGGTCGTTATAGTTAATACGCATTTTCTCAGTGAAACTTATGAGTTCCTCAAAAGCATCGAATAGGTGCTCTATGCTCAACATTAATATAATTACACTCTTCCCCGAAATGTTCCAAGTACTGGGACATTCAATTATAGGTCGAGCCCAAGAGAGAGAGGTTATTGATTTAAGCCTTATCGACCTCAGGGATTATGCTATTAATAAATATGGTCAAGTTGACAGCACTCCTTATGGTGGTGAGGCAGGTATGGTACTCAGACCAGAACCTATTGCTGATGCAATAAAAGCATCTCACAAAGAACCTGGTATCGTCGTGTACATGACTCCTCAAGGCAAAGTGTTTAATCAAGCTATGGCCAAAGAGTTTGCCAAAGCCGAAAACATCACCATTATATGCGGTCACTACAAAGGTATCGATGAGCGCGTCTGTGACAAGTACGTAACCCACGAAGTAAGTATTGGGGATTATGTTCTTACCGGCGGAGAACTAGGCGCTATGGTGGTTGTAGACGCAACAACGCGTATGATTACGGGGGCTCTTGGCAACCAAGACTCGGCAACCTCTGATTCTTTTTATGAAAACCGCCTTGCATGGCCCGTTTATACCCGACCACGTGAATTTGAAGAGATGAAAGTTCCCGACGTACTCCTTTCAGGCGATCATAAAAAAATTAAACAATGGCAAAATGATCAAAGTATGAAGCGTACTCAAGAAAGACGCCCTGACCTTCTTAAATAACTTTTCTTTACAAAAACAGCGATTCTAAGCATCTAACAACATAATTTTATAATTATTGAAATGATTCTATTATTTTAATGAGATCTCATATTAAATTCGTGGCATCGGGTGGGATTTTGTTGTAAAATAAATTATATTTGCTTCGTTAGAAAAAAGAGTGACTATTTTTAGTTAAAAGGAATTTTAACGATGTCAGTGACATTAGAACAAATTAATAAAGAAAATACTAAAGCGGACCTTCCAGGAGTTAGAGCAGGTGATACTGTTACTGTGAACTTCAAAGTTATTGAAGGTAACAAAGAGAGAATTCAGCCTTTTAAAGGCGTAGTAATTCAGCTCAAAAATGCTGGAATTGCAAAAACTATTACTGTAAGAAAAATATCTGGCCAAATTGCGGTTGAGAGAATTTTTCCTGTACATTCACCACGTGTTGATTCTATTGTAGTAGAGCGCAAAGGTAAAGTTCGTCAAGCGAAAATTTACTACATGCGTGAAAGAAGCGGTAAATCAGCTCGTATTAAAGAGAGAAAATAGTAACTATCCAATAGTCACTATTTCAACAAGGGAATGCAAGCTAACGCAAGAGTCAATTTAATAGATTCTTCAAGCCCGCTTAAAACCGGTCGGCGTAAGATTGTTATTCCCAAAAAAACTTTCAAGACTAATGAAGAACTCTTTGCCGAAGGTGATGTCGGTAAAGAGCTTTTTATTATTCAGAATGGTGAAGTAGTTATATCTACAGGACATCCTCCGGAAGATATTGAACTAGCCAGACTTGGAAAAGGTGCTATAATTGGTGAAATGGCTCTTATAGACCGCCAGCCCCGTTCAGCAACCGCTACAGCAACAGAAGCCACTACAGTAACTATCATTAACGAAATGACCTTTGCCCTCATGCTTAAAAAGCTACCTGGCTGGCTCACTGCAGTTATTAAGATTATTGATTCTCGTATTAGAAACACCAATAAGATGGTCGATAAACCACTCTTTAAAAAAGTGGATAAAAGTCTCGGACTCTTTTTACTCTCTAAATGTAAAGAGGATAGCGAAACAATGAAAGCAAACTGGATGAACTTCGACACAATGAAACTTGTGGATGAGTATTGCTATCTGACCCGCGCCAATAAAAAACAGTTTCAGACTGCGATTAATACCCTCAAATTAAAAGGAATATTAATGGCTGAAGATCGGTATAACCAAAAAATGACAGTTTCGGATATTGAAGAGCTCGAGCAATTCTGCAGCACTTAGTACCCCAACCCCTCTCCCACATAAACAACGTGCCATTGAATGATTGTAGCAATTACTTCTACTACAATCAATATGCAGAAACTCTTCTAGCGTTCAAACTTATTTTTTACTATAATAGAGTATAAGAACATATCAGATTTGAGACATGTCAAAACCAGCAACCAATGCAAGTGGTACTTTTAAAGCGAATGAATATCTCTTTGCCGAGGGTGATATGGGTAATGAGATGTATATTATTCGTAGTGGTGAAGTGTCCATTATCATTAAAGAGGGCGAGAAGAGCGTTACAGTTGCAAGCCTTGGCCCAGGTTCTGTTCTTGGAGAACTTTCACTCTTTGACAATGAGCCTCGGTCTGCATCCGCTATGGCCACCCAAGAAACACAAGTGGTTACCATTAATAGAGCCATACTCGAAGCGACCTATAAAAAAATTCCACCATGGCTTGTGAGTATCATCAAAATTTTAGTATCACGACTCCGAGACACCACCCATAAAAAATACCAACAAGACTTAAAGCACTGCCTCCCCTCACTATTGAGAGTCCTCATTACCCACAAAGGTGAAGAGGAAGTTCTTATATCTCAAATTGTGGCAGAAGTTGAATCCCTCTATGGGCTCCCCCAAGATGGTACGCAACGCCTCCTTTCAGGGCTCTACAACGTGAGTCTTATAGACATGGATTCAGATGTTGTTATGGTAAACGACTTTGAAGCTATTGAGATGTATTACCAATATCTCTATGCAAGACACAACAATACCCATGTCCCTGAAGAGACTGTAACTACAGAAGAACAGGTTAAAGCGATTGAGTTTTTAAAATACGTTGGCTTTGAGAAAGGCACAAAGAAAGGTAACGAACTCCAAATTACTATTAATCAATTGGCTCTTGCCCTTAAGAAATCTGACGCCCCCATGGATGAACCTACATTCAGAGATGCACTCGACACCCTCACCGAAAATGGTGTTGTTCGCGAAGATGTAAAGAGAGTTAAAGCGCTGCACTCCACACACTCCGAAAGTATTATTTGTATCGAACCAATACGTTTTGACCGCGTATTTAAATTTCGTGAGTATGTTCCCATTTTTAGAATTACAAATTTCCTCGATCTCTGTAACCCATAATACTTATCCCTACAATAAGGGCCTCTAAAAATAATTTTTAGAAAGTCCTCAAGTCAAAGTATAAATCTAGTAGAAAATAAAAAGCCCGAATGAATCCGGGCTTTTTATCAACATGTATTGAACTCGCAAATTATACGATATTATTATTTAACGTAGGCTCTATATCTATTCCCTGAAAATATTCCATTAACAGCGCTCCCTAGAGAGACACCATAGACCTGATATGTAGTGCCATTCATAACAGACTCATGCCCTGGACCAACTGAGTGGAGGTGAGTTGAGCCTGTTACAGCTGAATCAATAACCGTAAAAGTTACTGGTATAGAATCAGACGTGATACCATCAATACCATTATAGTCAATTGTAATAAGAGCGCCATACATGCCTGGATCCAATTGAGTAGCAGAGAGCTCTACATCAAGCTGCTGTCCAAGTCCAGGCTCTATTATTCCAGATTCTAGAGAGATGTCAATCCATGATACTGAATCACCAATTGAAACATCCTTTATAGAGACTGTATAATTGAGTGCTACTCCACCACTATTGATTAAAGTACTCTGTTGAACAATTGTATTTCCTACAAGTGTTGCACGATTAATTTCATCGTGGGATAGCTGTAATTCTGCTGCACGATAAGACTCTACTGCAATATCAATTGCAAGGGTATCCATCCCCTCAGCATTACTAAAGAGCAGTAATTGCCCTGAGCTCCTATCAACCATCAACGGCGTATATTCAACCTGCATCAAATATTCACTATGAGCAGGAATAGTAAGTGGGGTTACGAGTGTATTGGTCACACCACTGAGCGTACATTGATAATCAGTAATTTGGGTATCACTATTACCGGGGTTTCGTAAAACCACCTCTGTAAAACGAGAGCGACCGAGAGGCACTTCACCAAAGTCTATGCTATTTGTTGATACTTCAAGCTTTGGAACAGAAATCGACTCAACAATAAGTGTTACCGGTATGATGACTGGATTCACAGTGTCTGGATCATTATGATTAAGCTGTAAATCTACGGTGTAAATTCCATCTGCCATTCCTGCTCTATTAAGAGTTAATGCAATAGTATCGCTCTCCCCTGGTTGAACCACTCCACTCTCTTGTGAGATATCTAAAAAGTGGGTTCCAGTATACAGTAATACTGATAGAGAATCGTGAAGATATGCCGCGTTATACACAACAGTCAATCCATCGTCCTTCATACCATTTTGAATACCAACAGTAGCACTTATAGCATCTCCCTCAACCTTAAGGTAGTTGTATTTTATGCTCCCATTTTTAAAGAGTATCATCTGAAAGGTATAATCATTAACGGTACCGATTTGCCTTACTGAATCATATTGTACAATGACCCGGTCAGTAAAAGCTTCCATATAGATTGTTCCCGAAATACGGGGAACGAGGTCATCCCACAAGCCCGCTACTAGATTTGCTGGAGCGTAACGTGAAGGTAACACAACATTACCTAGTGATGAAAGTCCTACTCCAAAATTTACCGTCCCATTTGAACTGATATGCATTGTAGAAAAGCGATCTCCATACAACTCAAATTCAAAAGGAAGAGGTACTGATTGAAAGCAGTCATCACACGTGGAAATTGTATCAAGAACCACACCACTCCCACTGATATCCTGCCAAGTAAAAGGAATTCCTGAATTGGCATCTGAGTCTTCCCACAGATACCCATAGGCGTCTGGCCCACCAGTACTTACTGCAATAGGATTACCAAAAACGGAGTCCGTCCCCCCTTTGGGAGTCGGTCGATGCCATGAATCCGGATATACCTGAGTAATCGAATTTGAAGGAGCATAGTGAGTATTTATCATATCGAGCTGATATTGTAACGGAGCTATTCCATCATTGGTAATAATCAAAGAATCCTTATAGATTTCATCCGAGAGCACCATTGCCTCTACCATACTCTTTGATAGTACTAGCTTTGGAGGTTGCATCCCTTCACCACCAAGGTTCACAACAATCTCTGGATTATTATCAGCATTACTCCGAATAGTTAATTCACCATACTCTTGTTGAAATACTGTTGGTGTGAAGGCAATCTTGAGACTATAATCTCCCTGACTCGGAACAGTAAGTGGAAGTTGATCTACCACACTAAAATGACTATTTGAGCTCGTTATAGAATGAACGGTTGTTGCGTAAGTTCCACTATTTCGCAAAGTAATTGCAATGGTGTCGGTTATGCCGATAGCGACGGTATCAAAGGCTATTGAATCTTGAAGTGCTTCAAGGTACGATGTTTGTGCAACGCCTCCTATCCCCACCGCAGCCCATGCTGCCTGTACCTGCACAGAGCTATACCCAAGTGATGTTGCTGCAAGAATCCATGCATCGCGTGAATCAGCATAGTTTGCATTACTTGAAAGGTTATACATATTTGCATGCATTGCAATTTCACCTGCTTGCTCAATACCCATACCGGTAACGGTATAAGGAGTTCCATTATTTACTCCGGTACCACCCTCAGCGAGTAGGTAAAATACATAATTCTGTACGCCACTATTGGTATGAACACCACCATTATCACCACTTCCTGTGTACCAGTAAGGGCCTTGATAAAATTGCGGCTGGCTAAAACGGGTAGGGCTTTTCATATCTCGAAGTGCAGCCCTGCTGACCCAACTATCTTCACCGATCAACCAATCAGAATCACCACCTTGACTTTGGGGATATTCATGCCGACCATCATTTTGTGCATAAAACTCAATGAGTGCACCAATGATATCTGAAAAGGATTCGTTCAATGCACCTGACTCATAAGAGTAGGCTAAATTTGATGAGTATGTAGTAATTGCATGTCCATATTCATGTGCAGCAATATCAAGTACGGTCAATGGATTTGCAGTAGTCCCATTGCCATCACCAAAATAGAGCCCTGACCCATTCCAATAGGCATTCACATAATTGGTACCCGTATGAACATGGCAGTGTATTATTGTTCCATTATCATCATAGCTATCTAACCCCATAACAGTGGAAACATATTCTTGAATTGTTTCAATGTTTTTGGCTAATGAAATCGCTGCAGGATCACTCACTCCCCAATCATCACTTGAATTAAATTCCCAATCATTGGTATTGTCGTTGGTGATTTTCCATTTATTGAGCGCGTTATAAAGATAGTAGTTCGTATATACATCAATCCATCCTTCGATACTGACTCTCTGCCCCGCTTCATCAGGAAGCATAGTACCCTGTACTGTGTGAGTTTGCCCCCCACTTGGTGCAGCATGAATTATCTGATTTTCAATAAAAAGCTCTTCTCCAGTAAATGCATCAACATAAACTTTCCAACGCCCCTCTACCGCTGTTGTCGTATCACTAAACGTTCTTTGCCACGCTACCACCCCATCAAAGACAGTCAACTCTTCTGACTCCATATGCATTGTTTCATTGCTAAAACTTCCGACCTGGGGTCCATTTGCACTCATCAATATTTTAAATAAGTTCACTTCAAGGTCGAGGTTTTTTGCTACTCCCCCTGAAACGGCATACACCTTATTTTCACTATTGATGTGCACAATGATGTCGCCACCAATGACGGGAATATTTTTGAATCGCTGCTGTAAGCGAATATGAGTATTACCACGCTTATCTTTTTTTGTCGAGATTTCTTCCATTATAGAGAAGTGATCAGCTAATTGAGTATTGAGACGCTCAATTACTTCTCCTTTGATCTCTCCATTTAATGAGACCATTCGAGCCATGATTGATTCTCCTGTACTTTTAAGATCATCAATCGTCACTTCCGTTAAATTTTTAAGCCCTTTTTCAAATGGGTTGTTCGTTAAAAAGGGTACTGTACTCTCTTCTTCCGGTGTAACCGCCCATGTTGTCTGCATAGTAATGAGTACTATACAAACAACATACCACAATACGGAAAAATGAAATTGTCTGAATATTTTCATCTTTAATTCCTTGTTAACTGGTTTGCGTAACTGTTTGTTACTCAACAATAATCCACTGTAAATTTATTTTGAGCCATGTAGAACCGTCAAGAGTATTCACACAATAAGTTCCTATAGCTGCAGTTACTCCAAGGTTATTAGGCTCTCCTGCTACTTCTAACACTGTTGGCACTGTCGCTACTGAACTTGGTGCTGTAAGTGAATAGGGTGATGCTGTCATTGGTGTACGAGGAGAAAGAACATCAGGAGTTCCATCGTTAACAGTAAGTTCCACCCAGATACGAGCATTATTACTCACTACTTGCTGGAGGTTGACCGTTGCTACTCCTTCACCAAGGCGCACTACAAAGTGACCATTGCTCACTGTAATTGCTTCACCATTACTCTCAAGAAAATTTTCTGTATAGAGAATATTTCCTCCCGCTTCAGCAGTAAAGAGAGATACAGAAAAGTCAATATTTACAGGAACTGGATTCCCAAGTGGCGTTCCATTTGTATCATAGAGCTCACCTGCAATTGCAATTTTTTTATTTTCAGGAACTGTTGCTAATACTGTAAGAAGAACGGTATTTGTAGTATCTGAACCAAGAGTGTTCGTTACTATAGCAAAAAAGTGGGTACTATCATCAGATCTCTGGAGTATTGGAGTAGTATAGCTCTCTGATACTGCTCCTGTAATAGCAACACCCTCTCTATACCATTGATAAGACAATGGCCCTGTACCCGTAGCAACAAAGTTAAACAGTACTGCTTTGCCCTCTTTAGTCGTTTGAGAAACTGGTTCGGTTATAACTACTGGTGGTACCGGGATCGTTGATACTAAAAGAGTGGCATCATCACTCACTACTAATCCTGCAATGTTAGATACTGTAACAGAGTAGCGGGTACTATCATCAGCAATTGTTGCTGCGGCTGAAATATATTGAGCACTGGTTGCACCTGCTAAAGCTATTCCATTTTTATACCATTGATACTGAACAGAAGAACCAACAGCACTGACACTAAAAGTAGCCATTCCACCAACGAGTACGCTTTGATCTTGAGGTTGTGCTGTTATAACAGGAGCAATAGCATTAATAGTGATTGTTACTACGGCGCTATTTGAGTATGTCGTTGCATCCTTTGCTCTATAAGTAAATGAATCAACGCCTGCATAGTATTGATCAGGAGTATAAGTAAATGACCCGTCACTATTAAGAGCGAGACTTCCATGGGCTACGTCATTGCTGAGTTCAACAGTTAATAGATCAGTGTCGACATCAGTATCATTACTGAGAAGCCCTGGAGCATTAACTGTTACTGTACTATTTTCGGAAACGGTAACTGCATCATTTGACGCTACCGGCGCATCATTTTGACCCGCGATATCAAATACAACAAAGGCGATATTTGACGCATCTGTACCATCATAAGCAGTATATGAGAAGCTGTCTAGACCAAAAAAGTTTACATCTGGAGAATAGGAAAATGAACCATTCGACTGAAGCTGTACTGTACCGTTATGAGCTGGTGATACAAGAACCGCAGTCAAAGCATCTCCCTCTAAATCACTGTCATTTGCAAGAACGCCCGAAGCAGCAACAACAAGTGTAGAGTCTTCATGGAGAGAATAATGGTCATGTGCAGCAATAGGTGCATCATTCACAGAAGTTACTACCAGTTGAACCACTACTGTATCAGTATATGCCACACCATCAAATGCACGATAGCTAAACTGAGTTGTTCCGTGCCAATCTGTTACAGGGCTATATTCAAAAGAGCCATTACTATCAAGAATAAGGACACCAGAGGTAACCGCTGATACTAATTCTACTGTTAATCGATCATTATCAGGATCGGTATCATTACTCAATACGCCTGGAGCTCCTACAGTGAGAGTATTTTCTTCTAATGTTGAGTAAGAATCTGAAAGTCCAGTAGGTGCATCATTGACTCCATTAACCGTTAAGCTAACCGTTACAGGGCCTGAATAAGCAATACCATCAAAAGCGCGATAAGAGAATGAGGTTGCTCCAAAAAAGTTATGATCAGGTACAAATACAAATGAGCCATTACTATTGAGGGTCACTGTTCCGTTTGCACTCTGTTGTGTAATAGATGCCGTTAATGCATCACCATCATCATCAGTATCATTGCTCAAAACACCCGAACCATTCACCGTAAGAGAGTGGTCTTCATCTACAGAATATGATTCACTGCGAGCAATTGGTGCTGTATTACCAATTCCCGAAGCTTCTATATGATTAATACGGTGCTCCATAGCAATAAAGCCTGGAGCTTTATATTCCAGCTTCAATGATGATACGGCGTTGAGATTAGCACCAAAGTCTTTGAGCGGAATAGTAACATCAGACATTGATCCACGAAGTGAGCCATAGTCACCCAAAATCACGCTATGCCAGCTCCCATCATAGAGACTTACATGAAGATGTTCTGCAACATCTCGGGGAGCGCTACTGGTCATAACAAGATCTGCAAGACCAGAAAGGTCCGGTACACCCATTTGAATGACACCAGTCTTACCATTGGTACCACCCCAAAGGTACACATAGCCAACTGTTCCCCCTTCAATATTTACATTATTAAACCCATTACGGGTCATAGGAAGTCTATGAGGAGTAGTCTTTAGGCCGGTCCAATCTTGTGCACTATTAAAACTATTAATAATTACTGGATTTGCATAAACTTCCATCACTGCTAAACATAAGAACATTAGAATTATTAGATACTGTTTAGAAAATAGGTTGAATGTATCGGTATTGTGTGCTTTCTTTTTCACGGATTTATCCCCTCAAATTGTGTAGACCATTTAATGCCAGTATATACCCATTCTTTATGTTTATATACCGCACATTGCAATTGTGTCGGTCAGTTATTTACCCCAATGCACATATGACTGCCTGTGTGTGAGTAGTCAAGGCCCCCTAAGAGTAGAAAGAATTTAGTTGTTCAAAAACGAGTAACCCATTAGTTTACACTATCCTTGTACTGAAATGTTTACATTTAGTTCATAAAAAAAGTCAAATAGAGATACTATTTGACTTTTAAAATTTTGAAACAGAGTAAGAATGCCATCTATTTAAGTTATTAGAGCTATTGGTTCTATTCCATGCTTTTTATCATGATAATATCGAGAAGCTCATCGTTTGCGGCTTGTGGGCCCATCACTCCTTCACTCGTTTTGGAGTATGTATTTTTCATAACATTCAATGTGTAATTTTGGGCTGTTGAAAAATCGAGATTGAGAAATATGTTTTGCATATAGAAGTCCACTAGTGATTTAGTGTCAGATACTGCTACTTCAATAGCTTCGTTCTCACTTTCAGGTTCAAGCTTATTAAGGTTACTTACATCAAGAGTCCCAATGTAAACAGCTTTGGAACCATCCGGAATCCGCTTAAGCATAAAGCCGAGGCTTCTCAATACTTCTTCTTTAGGCCCTGGCATATGATCTATACCTTGTGGCTGATTCAGTAAAATATTTTCATTATATTCCTTTACCTTTGATCCATAAAAGTTTATAGAACGCATGAGGAGCTGATTTCCCGTTACCTTTTGAATAAAGTAGAGAGTATCTATTTTATGAGTCTCTGCATTACGGGTGTAATAGGTATTGCACTCTGTCGTTACTCCTCCTGGCTTTAAATTAGTAGTATACAATAGCTCTACACGTGGGTCTGCATATGAAAGCCCTGTTAATGCACCATAAACAATAGTATCTACAGAACCAAGGTCGTTATAGGTTATGTTAGGGTTAATGGTGCTCGAACAGTGAGAGAGAATGAGTATGAGTGAACATACATAGAAAGTGCGCATAAGAGCCATATTAATCCTTAAAAAGGTGATTGAAGATTATATCAATATAGCTATAAGAAGTGTATACAATAATGGTAGTACACACTTTTTCTGATGAGACCTAACAAACTGTGACCCCTGTCACAGTGGAAAGAGAATAATTATGATTTTTTGAGAAAACAGGTTTTTAGAAAAATCACAACCCCGTTTACTTTTCCTTCAACAAGTTCGGGATCACGACCAAGATGGATAGATTTTACCACCGTCCCCCGTTTTGCAACAAATGAGGTTCCCTTAACATTCAAATCTTTAATGACTGTAACTGTATCTCCCTCGCTAAGCGCACCGCCATTTGCATCAACAACGTTGCCTGCAACCTCTTCCCCACTATCTTCTGCCCATTTCTGAACATCTTCTTCGAGATAGATCTGATCAAGGAGATCTTGAGCCCACGATTCCGTGGTGAGCTTTTTAAGGAGTCGCCATACAACAACCTGAACCGCAGGAACTTGACTCCAGGCTGATTCATTCAAGCACAAGAAATGAGTAGTGTCTAAATCACTTCCTGAAAGTTGGCTCGAGCATTTGTTACAGAGTAATGCGCAACGATTAACTTGCGGGTCAACTACAGGCGGCACTTCATATATTGCAAGATCACTCTCCGCAAAACAGAGTTCGCATTTACTTTCTGCTCGCTCTTGAAGTGAGGGTAAAAATGAGTCTAATAGAATATCGCGTGGTCCAGCCATGGTTGTCCCCTTGTAGTAAGTATTATTGATTGGCAACAATAATAGTAAAGGAGTGCTCCATTAGCCTTAACTGAGCAGTCAATCATAGTTAAAGAGGGTAAAATCATACATTTTACATACAGAAATAACTCTTCGCTACAGAAACTAAAGCGCTCTTATTACATTATAGAAAAAGAGGAGAATCCTATGATTACTGTTAATGTATATGTCCATGTAAAAGAATCGTATCTTAAAGAATTTATTGAAGCGACTATTGAGAATGCATCTCAAAGCAACAAGGAACCAGGTATTGCACGATTTGATTTAATACAAGAGGTTGAAGACCCTCAAAAATTTATGTTAGTTGAAGTGTACCGCGATAGTGATGCACCCGCCGCACATAAAGAGACTGCTCATTATAAGAAATGGCGCGAAATCGTTGAGCCCATGATGGATACTCCTCGCAAAAACAATACATACCAAACAATCTACGTAAAAGACACCGACTATGCTCTTTAACTTTGAAAGCCCACAGCTCATAATTTTTGGCGCAGGCAAAAGCGAAGAGCTCCCGAAACGAATAGCAAGCCTCGGCTCACGAGTCCTTTTTGTCATTGGCAGCGCAACAGAACGCTGGAGTGAGTTGTTTAATCGCATTTCGGAGACTGGTATCGAAATGTTTTATAGTACGGTTGAGAGTGAACCATCACTTGAATTAGTTGATCGTATTACCAACCAAGCTCGAGAGTGTAATGCTGATCTCATTGTCGGAATTGGTGGAGGGAGTGTTATTGATACAGCTAAAGCTGTTGGCATGATGGCACCCAATACTGGAGCCGTCCTTGATTATTTGGAGGTCATTGGCAAAGGGAAATCATTTACACAAAAAAGCCTCCCAACGATTGCGGTCCCGACAACTTCTGGCACCGGAGCAGAGGTGACTAAAAATGCAGTACTCTTCTCACCGGAGCATGCAATCAAGGTGAGTATGCGCAGTCCCGATATGATGCCCGATATCGCTCTTATCGACCCCGACCTCACCACATCTGTACCTGCTCACATTACCGCATTTACCGGAATGGATGCTCTCACTCAAGTTATTGAACCGTTTATCTCATGTATGAGCAACGAATTTACCGATACTCTGTGCCGAGAAGCCATAGCAAAAGCAGGACCAGCACTCCTCAAAGCATTTCATGAGCCCATGGATATTGAAGCGCGAACCAACCTCTCTTATGTAAGCTTAATGGGCGGACTCGCTCTTGCCAATGCGAAACTCGGCGCTGTGCACGGATTTGCCGGCCCTATCGGAGGAATGTTTGATGCCCCTCATGGTGCAATTTGCGCAGCGCTCCTCCCTTATGTACTCCAAGCCAATATTAAAGCGGTAACGGAACGAGGGACCAAAGAACAGAAGATTCGCTATGAAGAGCTCGCGCTGCTTTTAACACGAAATCCCATAGCCGAAGCTGAGGATTCTGTACGCTACATTACTAAATTGAACAAATCTCTGGGTATCAAGGGTCTTGCTGAATATGGGGTAACTGCCGGTAAGATTGACGCTATTGTGGCTGTTTCGAAAAATACAAGCTCTATGAAGGGGAATACATTAACTTTGAGTGATGATGAGCTGTCAAAGGTTATTTTTCGGGCGTTATAAGCGAAAAAACGGTATTTATAAGCGTAATTACACTCAGCTATAGTCTATTTACATATCAAAAATCTAATATATTAGTATGAACATGAGCCTCCTGTGTATATATTACTCTTGGGGCAAGGCACACACATATCTGAGAGATTTCTATGAAAATAGCTTATTATGGCATTATACTCGCATTGATCACATTTGTATCATGTACAATAGAAAATACTATCCCTGAGCGAAATACTTTTGCTCAATCTGTTGGCGTTGAGAGCTCTATGGAACAAATAGCAGGCGATGATGAAAGTAGTGAAAATGACGAATCGTCACAAGAAACAAATCTCAGTAGCTCAGCTGAAGCTAAAGAGATACAATCGATAGGGGCTCAGGAACCAAGTTCAGCAGAAGAGAAAGAGCCAGAATTCAGTTCTGAAAGTAGTGATATGATCTCATCTTCTACTGAGAGTTCATCTTCGCAGGAAATCCAAAAACAAAGTTCATCATCTGAAATAAGCTCAAGTGAAACCAGTTCTTCATCAGCACCTCTATCTTCTTCACAAGGACCGATTGAACTATCAGGAGCCATTGATATAAAATATACAACTGAGACCTATGGCGGTAAATATTCCATGAGTAATAAAGGAAAAGGATTCGTATTTGCAGTATATGTATTAGCAGAAGATGGTTCTTTTATTAAAACGTTAAATGCAAGAGGCGAGGAGGAAGAAAAACACCTTGTCAATTGGATGAACAGCCTTGGAGATTTAGAGCCTGATGGTATATCAGGAGCAACCACAAAAAATCATCGTGAACGTGAAATTTCCTGGGACCTTTCTAACAGAGATGGTGACACTGTTTCCCCTGGAACATATACCGTATACTTTGAATTTACTGAAGACAATAAAGATGGTGATGAATTTAGAGGAAGAATACACTCAGTTGAAATGGATCTTACCGGAGAACCATTTTCCATTGAAGAGTCAGAGGATAACTTCAAAAATATTTCTATCGTTTACTCACTATGATACACTATCAATCAACTTTAAGTGTTTTAATCGCACTGTTTACTGGAATTATGACTACCAGCTGCACCATCGTCGATGCTGACCAAAATGAACTCAATGCAAAGCTTTCAAAAACCGAAGTTGCACATGAATGGCAAGAGACCAACAACTGTAACACCTGCCATGAGGCTCTGCCAAAAACAGGTGAACACAGTCTTCATCTCGACAAAAGAAAAAACACCTTCGACAAATTTAATCCAAACGGTATCATTACCTGTGTTGACTGCCATGCAATGTCCATACATAGCATTCGTGGAATTAACCCAGAGTATTCTTCAACTGATTCTATACTCTACCCCGATCTCTCACACATTATAGGATCAACAGATTTTTCAGAAGTCCAAGAATATCTCACCGATCTTTTTGACTATGACTCCGTTCCTCATTACCGTACAACACTCTACCACAAAAATGGTGCGATTAATGTGGAACTCGCAGAAACGAATTTAGAGAAAGAAGATGGGGAACGCATACCAGCGACATATAACTTTAAGACAAAAACTTGTTCTACGAATGCATGCCATAAGAAGGAACGATGGTAAGAACAACATATATACTATTATTAGTACTGTTACTTTTAAGTATAATCAATTGCGCAATGGTTCCTCAAATGGACCGTGAATATCTGAGTGACCCTGTAATGCAACTCTCTGAAGACCCTATTGAAAGCACCTTAGAAGGCCATAACTTTCCTCGAAGAGAAGGTTCAGTTGGTGGATCTGCGGGTGCTGGAGGTGGATGTGGTTGTTAAACTCGTTATTTTCCTTGTATTACCCCTCCTCATTGTGGCTCCCCTTTTCGCCTCAGGTTCAGAGAACTCACTTGATTTGCGCTATCATTTCTATACCGATAAAAATCAAGTGACCGCTTATACTCCTGTTCTTGCACTCACTAAGTGGTTGGACGAACTATGGTCTGTCTCTTATGAGCAAGAGATTGATGCGGTGACTGGTGCAAGTAGAAGCCTTGGGTATAATAGATTAAACACTGTATCTAAAGATGAAACCCTAAAACCATCTGAACCAGATAGCCCCATTGATGCCCTATCTGGAGCTACTAAACCAGAAGTACGGTTTTCTGAAAGTTTTAATGTCAGTCGAAATAATCAAGGCGATATCATTGGACTCGGATTCTATATGAGTCATGAGCCAGATTACACATCCTATTCGCCGAGTATTAATGTCGCATTAGATTTCAACGAACGCAATACCACTATAAGCGCCAGCTATGGTCGATTCTTTGATACCTATCACGGTCGCGAAGGGTTTGCCCCTGGGGGAGATAAAAACATCAGCTCCTTTAGTTTTTCTTTTGCACAAAGTCTCACCCCTTTTACCATGGTTAGTCTCTCGGGTAACTATGTCGACTCTTGGGGGTTTCTTGGTCACCCCTATCGCCCTGTTACTCTTGAAGACGGCGATTCAAAAGAAGAGCGTGTTCCTGATGCAAAAACAGGCATTGCCCTCTCTGCTAATATTATCCAAGGGTACGAGCTCTTTGATGAGTATCTTGGTTCAATAAATGTTCACTATCGAAACTACCATGATAGCTGGGGAATGAAGTCACACACTATCGATACCAAACTTTTTCAACACATCACTGATGAACTCTATATACGACTGAGACACCGGTTTTACACTCAAGGCTCTATGGATTTTATCTATGCACAATACAGCACCGATGACAAATATCGTTCCGCTGACATACGATACTACTCATTCTTTAGCAACCTCTTTGGCTTTAAACTTGCCGGTGGTTTTCCCGATTCATGGGAGGATATTTGGTTTGTACCTACACAATGGAACTTCACTTTTAACTACCTCTATCGAAGTACACGAAACAACCCTGATCTCTATCAATTTTTTGGAGACACCTGGTATAGTGGCATAGATGACTTCATGGGAGTATCTAATTATTATACTCAAGCAGATCTCCTCCTTGGAATCCAATACGCATTTTAACTCAGCACACTCAACACAAAGGAGACACCCATGAAATGGCTACTCACTTTTATGACTACCATCACTCTTGCCCTTCCTCTGGCGGCTAAAGAGTACACTCTTCCTTCATTTTCACTTTCAGATATTGAAGGCATCACCCACTCTGTTGATGAATACAAAGGCAAAGTAGTTGTTCTTGATTTTTGGGCTACATGGTGTGTTACCTGCCGGTATGTTTTCCCAAAACTCAATGAGATATACAAAAGCAGTGCATCTGATAAAGTTGCGATACTTGGTATTAATACCGACAAAAAGTTTAAGAAGAAGAAACTTAAGAAGTACATCAAGAAAAACAGAATTGAATACCCAGTACTCTTTGATCAAAAAAGTACTCTTGCACCAAAACTTGGAGTTACCGCTGTTCCTTCTCTGATGGTATTTGATACTACCGGGAAACTCATAGCTCATATGAATGGCTATGATGTTGAAGAAGAGGAGAAAATTATTGCCCAAATTAAGGCTTTGATTAAATAACTCTCATTCCACCATACACTTTAAGACAAAAAAAGGGAGGCCAATTGGCCTCCCTTTTTTATTTTACTTTTTACTCGGATTTGGGTGATTCACCTTTTTATACTTCTTCTTATAATTAAAAGGTTTATAGGTTGGTGACTCTTTATTGTGACAGGTTGTACATGTTTTTTCATCGGGAACAATCATTCCTGCTGCAATTGATTTTGCATGGTCTTTCATGACCTTTTTCTTTTTATAATCTTTACCCGGGCCATGACAACTTTCACATTGTACACCATTCTCCATTTTATAGCTCTTATCTAAATATTTTGCATCAACACCATATGCCGTAACATGGCACTTCAAACACTGCGGTGCTTTTTGAGGATCACCGGTGACACCATTCTTTTTCGCAACTTCTTTAGCCTCGGCAGTACCTAACGTTTTAAATGCATTCGCATGACCGGATTTCTGCCATTGCTGATATTGTTCACCATCCTTCTTCTTTTTATGACATGTTTTACATTTAGCAGCACCGACAAACTTATGTGCTGGGTCTGCAGCCTGTACAGTTCCTACCCAAAATATTCCTAGAATAAATACGAGACTTATTACACTGATTTTCATTGTATCTCCTTGTTTGATTTTAAAAATCCACTTGTCCGTTAATATGTTTTGTGTAATCCTTAATGGTCATAGCATCAACTGTGCCTTCTACAACGCTACTGTGACAGCCAAAGCACGCGCCATTCCCGCCTCTATGTCCTGTTACTAAACCGACCCCTGTACTATGACATGTTTGGCAGCCAACGGTATCACCCAAATTAGAATTACTATTCCATACAATACCTGAATTATTACTCATTGCGGCTCCATGGCATGCAATATTTGAGCAGGTCGCCCCTTGCATTGTGTTCCTCATACCAGGCAGAGAGTTATATTCGACATTCACTACTCCATTTGTATGAAGGAGAGCATTAGTAGCTAAAAGACTATCTACCCTATACCCATTATGACATTCACCACAGCTATACGCATAACCATTTGATTGAGCGAGACTATGAATCCCTGATTCTGGTGGTAATCCGTGACATGATGCACATGTATCTTTCTCTAATTCAGCAGAACCATCAGAATCAAGTTTGCTACATCCAACAAACCAGAGAACAAGTACTATTACAAAAAGTATCTTTATGTTCATACTTCACTCCCTACTTTGAAAAGTGACAATCGCCACAGAATTGTTCAACCGGCACATGACAGGTAGAACAGTTTTTTCTTTTAAATTTAACATCCATACCATGGGTATATTCATAATTCAAGCCATGTACTTTTTTCCCATTTAACCCAAGGTGACAATCAGTACAAGTGCTTTCATCTTTATGACACATACTGCACTCCTGTTTTTTGAATTGAGCGTCACGACCATGAAAATCACCACTCAGCCATACACCTGATTTGTGTGAACTCGGTAGAAATGTAGTCGGTGCCGTTTTTTGCGATACGGGACGAACCGCAGTAGGATGGCATGTAGCACATGTGGTACTTACCTGCTGCTCGGTATGACAGGCAACACAACTTGCCATTGAAGGGAGCGCCGCAGAGGTTGACTCTTTTGGAATTACATTTCCATGGCAGCTCGAACATTTTTGATTATCGCTACTGTTCGTATCCCTTTTAATATGATTTTTATGTGAGAAAAATAGTTCACCTGGTAATCTCTTTTTATACAACTGAAAACTTTTATCCTCAAAGGTCACGTCAAGTATTTGTTCTTCTTTAATATCATCCTCATGACAGTCGGTACATACAGAGGCCTTAACACTCTGTATTGCGCCAATAGAACCAGCTGCATTAATTTCTGTATGGCAGTCGGTACAGCCCACTTCTTCTTCAACAACATGGTAGGTGTGAGAAAATTTGTTCTCTTTCAGAAAGTCCTGTGCACATACCGTACCATACATACCCATTGCAATCATCAGGCTCGTTATAATTAATTTCATACTCATGTTACAGTCCCTTCATGAATGAATAGTTAAGTCCAGCAAACACTCGGTGATCTTTAGTATACTCTCGATTACTTAAAAATTCATACTCTACATTCAACCATAGATTTTTGATAACCGCATATTCACATACCACTGCAACAAATTTAGAATCATAAAACTTCTTTTTGCTCTCCCCCTTATCCTCGCTCCATTTATACCTCATATATCCAGCATTTACCCCGGCTAACAGGTTATCCAATATTTTGTATTCATACCCTGCCGTCGCCTCCTGCATTTCGGTGTCACTATCAAACTCTTTAGTATAGCTCACATAAGCACCGTACCCAGTAACCCGTGCATCGATCATATGGGCAATAACATCCTCAGATACCCGGACTGTTTCATCTTCATAAAGTAACAAGCCATAATTCAGAGTCATGTGCAGTTTTTGATTTACAGTATATAGATATCCTCCCTGAATCAAGTTGCTAGTGGGGTGGTCTAATAGATCAAAGTACCGTGTGGTGTCCTGCTCTGCATCATCAAAGGTATAAGAAACCAGTATTCGGTCATTGTTCCTTACATTAATACGTCCCGAAACATTTGCATGATCGAGAGATGACGTTTCAAAATCCCACACTCCGTTAGTAAACAGGTCATATTTTTCTTGGAGCATCACGTTGGCACCCAGGCCGGCAGTTCCTTTATCGTCCTTCAATGCTTTTACATAATCAGCCAACAAAACGATATTCTTCAGCCCGGTGAATTCAATGCTTCCACCAGTGGTCAAAAAATCAGAATCCGTATGTATAAAATCATCATCATATGCTGTCGGAACAACGTACCCACCATAAGCCTGCAGCGTCAGCATATTTTTAATGGTGTACTGCAGGTCAAGCCCATCCATCCAAACACTTCTATCTATAAAAGTGTTATACATACGACCGACTGCACCGGTAACATTTCCCGATGGTGTTCTATATCCAGCCTTTGCAAGTGATAACCGATAGTCATTGGTATACTCCGAACCCCGGTTTTTATATATATCAGAGTAACTCCCTGATAGTAATGCGAATACACCGTTTTTTTCAAATGATGAGTTCAGTGCATGATATTGAAAAATTTTCTGATCAACTGATTCGTCTTTACTTTCCAGATAATACGCACCAGCTTTTACCCGAGCAGATATATAATCTGCATACACACTACCTGAAGCCACAAGTAACGTGAGTAGAATTCTCGATAAATTATTCATATACTCCTTTTACACGAGAGTGTATTTCTGATGTTCTATGTATCATTCTCTTCAACCTCTTCAAAATCTTTATCAGCTCCATGCTCATGTTCATACTGTTTTTTAAGCATATTCCCCGTAAGCCATGAGGGATTCATCGGGTATACATGAGGATTAAATACAGTCCCATACATATGCCAAATAAGTATGGCCAGTGCCGCCAACCATGCTTCGTAATAGTGTATAATTCTCATAACGTTGATCGCTTCTTTGGGGATATATTGTACCAATACATTATCAAACCAAAGAGCAAACCCCGTCACGGTCATAACAATCATCCCCCAGACAAGCGCCCAGTATTCAAACTTTTCTGCAAAAGTAAATCGATCAAATTCGGGCTTTCTTTTGGAGAGACCTAAATTGTAAAAAATCATTTGAGATGCATCTTTCGCATCTTTAATACGAGGAAAAATACTCATGATAAAAGCAGTACCCCGTTTTGTCTTAAGGTACGCAAGGTGCCAAAAACAGGTTACAACAATTATTACGGCAGATACAATATGAATTTGGTGACGAATCCAAAACCCACCACTTCGTCCAAAAAGGATATCTGCCCACCATGAATCAGAAAAGCGCAGAGCAAATCCAGTAAAAACGAGCACGGTGAAAGAAATTGCGAGGAACATATGCTGCAGTCGTTCAACACCATTCATCCGTTTGACCTGTTTTTCTCTTTTCGATTTTCTTACCGCATGTACGAGATCAAGTACAATATAAAAGATCATACCGCCAATAGTAGCCACGATAATAACAATATACAGTATGGTAAAAAGATGTTCCCAAAACGAAATTCGATCCACTCTATTCAGAGTATGAATCTGAGTTGTTTCAGCAATTTCTTGAGTTATATCTTCGTGACATTGAATACAGGTTTTAAGTATATTTGCTTTGTTCGTATTGGAAAGCGAGTCTTTTTGAGTACGAATATCATGAGCGTTATGACATGATGCGCAGTTAGCCGCAGTGGTATCCCCAAGGCTTGATTTACTACCATGATAATCATCGATATATGAAACGTCTCCATCAGTATCAACCCCATATTTTGCTGAGAGTGCCGCCGAGTTATGACACGGAGTACAAGTTGCTACAGCAAGATTTTCGTGACTGACAAACGATTTGCCATTTGATGTCGAAAGGATTGAGTGTTCACCATGACAACTGGTACACACTGGTGCACCGGTTTCACCCCGAGCAGTAAGTTTACCGTGAATACCACTCCAATATTTCTTCTCTTCCGCTTCATGACATTGACCGCACGTTTGTGGAATTATAAAATGATTAATTTTTGAGTCATGGTTACCTGGTGAATAAATTTTGTGGGCTGATCCATCAGTAAAGTGACAATCTTTACACCGGGCAGGATTAATCGAATCATTAGTAGGAGTCATACCATGGATACTATTTTGATATTTACTCACGACGGTATTGTTTAAAATCCCATATTTTTCCATCGCATCAAAATTCTCATGGCACAGGCCACACGTCTTTGCAAGATTCTTTTCATGTACTGAAGAGTTTGTATCAGCCACTTCCAGTATAGAATGTTTTCCATGACAACTTACACAACTAGGCACCAAGGAATCGGTTCCCGGTGTTGCAATACCATGCTTAGTGTACATTTCAGCAGCGTCTTCATGACAGGTCGCGCACTGTACTGGCTTCACTTTATTAAGGTGTACTGTCATTGCTGTGGTATCATAGATTTCATTTTTCAGATCTTCATGACACTCAAGGCAATAGGTTCCCTCATGTACCGTTGTATCAATGATATCCTGAGTTGCCACATGTGCCTTGCTATTCTGGCCCTCGTGACACTGCGCGCACACAGCTGACTGTTCTTCTACATCAAATTCTTCGCCAACGACAACACTCCCTAATCCGGTAATAACCAAAATGAGCATCAGCTTATGTAATAGTTTTTTAATCTGCACGTTATCGCACCCGCCTTTTTACAACTTTGTTGTGTATATGAAATATATTCTAAATTGTTCCACCTGTGTGACATTCTGAACAGCTCTCACTTTTCCATTCCTCATCGATATCAACGGGATGTCGAAAAGGAAGGCCCTTTGTGTTTGTCTCCAACTCACCACTGAGGCCCTGTTCTATAATTAAATGACACATATTACAGTCCCTTGTTATCACCTCACCTTTGGCAGCGACATGCTTATTATCGTGGCAGCGGAAGCAGCCATCAGAGATCAAATGTCCAATATTATCAGGGTAGGCATCCCAACGAGCTTTCATTTCTGGGAATATTGAACCTCTGTACATCTTTTCAATAGCAACGAGTGCACTATCAAATTGTTGTCTATTCTTCTCAAGTATATCACTATGATTTTCTGTGTAATACTCGACCAATGACTTCTTAATACTTGCCACAGCGTTATCCTGTGTTTCATACTCTTTTTCGAACAATTCGATTGTTTTCTGCTTAATTTCAGGAATTTCCCGTGAAATTGAGCCAAAATTGAGTCCCTCATTAAGTGAACGATAGGGAGCCTTATATCTATGGGATGGTCGATTATGACAATCAATACAATCCATTTTTCTGACTTTTTCTGAAGGTGGCGCTGTCTCCTTATAGGGGGAGTCTTCGCTATTATAAATTTTTTCTTTTCCTGCCGAAGAGACTACTTTGACCCATGGAATGTTCTGCCTGCGTTTATCTTCAGCCACATAGTAGATATCATTATCCTCAAACATATGAGCATGAATGCCCTCTTTGCCAACACCGCCCCCTCCAACTTTTATAAGAAGCTTAAGCCTCCACGCTTCATTTTCTAACTCCTCAGGGAAATAGCTATGTTTTTGCTCAATAGCCCCAAAAAACTTTTTAGGCCAGTGACACTGCCCACAGGTCTCATTTGCAGGACGTAGATTTTCAATCGGTGTTGCAATAGGCTTTGGGTAATCCCCTACAATTGCATGATATATTTGTCGCGCTCCAGATAATTTAGATTGTACATACCACCCCGCTCCTTCACCAATATGACATTCTGCACATTTTACCCGAGCGTGAGGCGATTCCTGAAAAGTGGTATACTCTGGATGCATAATATCATGACACACCGTTCCACAAAACTCATTACTCTCAGTATAGTGATACACCTTATATGAGCCCACGAAGGAGGCAAGAAAAAAGCATACAACTGCAATTATTACGATAAATAGACTTCTTAGATGTTTCGGATTAGAAAGGTCTAATATAACATGAGCACTGGTAGGCTCATGTTTTTTTTCTGAAACCTTATTCAACCACATACCATACGCGTAAAGCCCCGCCCCTAAAAAGAGTACTACCGGCATGACCGTATACGTGATAAGACCAATAAACACATCTGTTGTCCCAAATGACTCCCATAACACAAGGGGGACTTCGATAACAACAAAAATCAGGAGAAAAATCATTCCCATAAACGAAAAATAGTTATCTGTATATTTTTTCATGTGTAACCCACAAAGTTATAATTAGAATGAGTATATCACAACTCTCTCACTAATTGCCAATGTTATATGTATGTGAATATTTCACAAAGGAAGCAAGAATAAATGCAACAACTTAAAAACTAGACCAATTGTAAATAAATAATTTATATAATGTTTACAGAGTTATTCACCGTGTCGCACATAAGGGTTTTTTAAAAATTTATGGTACATTCCCAAACTAGACAGCATACTTGTATTCTCGGTGTAAATCACAAATCTGCGGCAATCAACGAACGTGACCAATTGGTATTCACCCAAGGTGAACAATCGAAGGCGCTCGAAACATTCTCAGCTATCCCCGGTATCGAAGAAGTTATTCTCATTGCTACCTGTAATAGAACTGAACTCTATATGGTCGTAAATGACGAACCCCATAAGTTTTTACCCCAACTTCGTGCAACGTGGTATCGCTTAAAAGGAATTGAAAATAGTGACCTTGATACTGCGCTCTTTTTCCTTGCTCATGAATATGCCATACAACATCTTTTTCGTGTTACCTGCTCACTCGACAGTCTCATTGTGGGAGAAGTACAAATTCTAGGGCAAATTAAAAATGCCTACCACTTTGCTAAAGAGCAAGGAACTACAGGGTCCTATCTTAATCGCCTTTTTCAAGAATCCATTAAATTGGGCAAGCGGGTACGCCATGAAACCGAGATTGGTAAGGGGGCCGTATCTATTAGTTTTGCAGCTGTAGAGCTCCTTCGTAAACACTGCCCCACATTAAAGAAAGCACGTATTGGTATTTTAGGTACGGGTAAAATGGGCGAACTTGCTGTCAAAAACTTATTAGACTCAGGTGTTGACTCTATTCACTTTATCAATCGAACGTTTGCAAAAGCTGAGGAGATGGCTGCGCAATATAATGGAACCGCTTGGCCATTAGAATTACTCCCAGAAGCTCTCGATTCTCTCGATATTATAATAACATGTGCCTCTTCGTGCGAACCATTAATAACAAAAAAAATTATTGAAAAACGGAATATCAAAACGCCACTCATTTGTGTTGATATTGCTGCACCACGTAATATTGCTGCTGATGTTATCCTTTTTGATGAAATAACTCTCTTTGATATCGATACACTTAACTCAATTGTCGATTCAAATATTGACAAGCGCTCCAGTGCTATCTCTGAAGTAGAAGAAATCATTGCTACAGAATTAACCGAATTTTACGCATGGTATAATGCCCAAGAAATTGTTCCGGTACTGAAAGCCATGCGCTCTCACATTCAAGCAATTGCCCAAAATGAGCTCAAGCCACTCGAGTCCCACTTGTGCGATAAAGAGTATGACTTAGTTAAAAAAACAATTAACTCATTAACCAACAAAATACTACACACCCCCTCCAGTGCTTTGAAAGAGATGTGTAGTGACGGTCGTGCGAAATCAGCCTCACTCTGGGCCAAAGAGCTTTTTGGACTCGAAATATAATTCAGGAATGTATGGCTAAACGCTCTTCAAATCCCCCACCCTCAAAACATTCAAAATCGATCAATCTGGAACTTCGGTTTGTATTTGTCGTCTTTCTTATTACCACAATAATCGTCACCCTTAGCTGTTTCGGTATATACTTTCTACACAAAAAAGGAGTTCTGAGAGTTGCGGAAAAAGAGTTCTTTGCGAAAACTGTTTCTATTAATATTCCTCTTCAACACCTTTTTCGTCATAGTACTGAGCATAATGAAAAATTTCAACCCATCATTCAACCATTTCTGAATGAGATTCAAACGGCAAACTTTGATCAGTTGAAAGCAATTTTTATTCACGACCAGCATCAACAAGTACTCCTTGCTACATCCCAGCAATTACCGACAGCCCTCAATCATATTAATTTTAATACTTTTCAAAAGAGTCCAGTCTTTGTTATAGATACATCACTTATGGTCATTACCATGCCCATGAATATTAAAGGTAGAAGCTATTTTCTTACAGCAATGTTCACCTTGAAACGGCATTTTGATGCGGTGCAGACTAATCTTATCCAGCCACTTATCTATATTGCCATCACGTATATTTTTATCATTGTATTTCTCGCATTTGTCGTCGCCAAAAAGATGATTCAACCCCTTAAAAAAATGACTCGAGCAATAAAACGCTCTTTTCCCGGTCAGGATAACACCGTCCGTAGCTCAACTAAGCTGAATGAATTCGGACAACTTGAACTACTCTTTCAAGAACTTCTTGAGCATTTAGAGAGTCATCACCACGAAGAAAAACGCATTCAATTGAGCCTCATGCAAACCGACAAACTTGTCACTATCGGAACACTTGCCGCTGGAGTCGCACACGAGATAAATAACCCCATTACTGGTATGCAATCGTGTATGGCTCATTTAAAAAAGTTGTGTGAAAACCAAGAAAAAGCACTCCGTTATATTGAGCCTGTTGACCAATCGATAGTCCATATAAAAAAAGCTGTAGCGGGATTGTTAGATTATTCAAAAGTACGAAATTACCTATTCGAACCAGTAAATATTTTCGATGTAATAACTCAAGTAGAACAGGTAGTTTCTTCGCAATTAGAACAGAAAAAAATATCACTTCTCATTGACCTTCCCGAAAACCAATATTGCGGAACCTGGGATCTCAATGCACTCAAACAAGTCATTATGAATCTTGTTTTGAATGCAATTTATGCAATCAACTCGAATAATGGATCTATTATAATTTCTGGTTTTAGAAAAAAAACTGTTCTTTTACTTCATATACATGACAACGGTCCAGGTATTCCGACTGATATTATTCATAAAATATTTAACCCTTTTTTTACTACAAAAGCACAAGGTAAAGGTACTGGACTCGGACTCGCGGTATGTAGGAACATTATAGATGCTCACCAAGGGAGCTTATCTGTAATTTCCGAACCACCGCAAGGCACGACTTTTACTATAACTCTCCCCCTTTTGTCAGAGGATCTAACATGAAAATATTTCTCATAGATGATGATGCGAGTATTCGTATCGGTATTGGCGATGACCTCCGTGAAGCTGGTCATACTATTTATGACTTTGAAAATCCTCTCACTGCCCTCCACTCGTTTACCGAGCTTGAGCCTGATTGCGTGCTCTGCGATTACAATATGCCCCAATTAAACGGACTGGATACATTAAAAAAAATCAAGGAACTCGAATCTTCTGCAATAGTTATCATGATTACCGCATTTGGGAATATAGAATTAGCCGTTGAGTGCCTCAAAGCAGGGGCTTTTGATTTTATCACCAAGCCATTTGAAATTGGGGATATTAACCATACTTTAAACAAAATTAAAGATTTTGTTGATTTAAAAATTGCCAACCGCCAAATGAAGCAGACCCTACAATCTCATTCTCAATTCCAAAACCTTATTGGAAGTCATGAACTCATGTATTCTCTATTCAAAAATATTGAAACTATTGCTCCATCAGATGCTACCGTACTCATAGAAGGTGAAACCGGTACTGGAAAAGAGCTGGTAGCCGAGGCTATCCACTTTCACAGTGAGCGAAAAGATAAACCTATAATCAAAGTAACCTGTGCTGTATTTACTAAAACACTACTGGAAAGCGAACTATTCGGACACGAAAAAGGTGCCTTTACCGGAGCGCATAAACAAAAAATTGGCAGAATTGAACAAGCTCAGGGAGGAACACTCTTTTTGGACGAAATTGATGACCTTGATTTTGATGTCCAGGTTAAGCTCCTCAGGTTTTTACAAGAAAGGACCTTTGAACGAGTTGGTGGTGAAAAATTACTTTCATCCGACGTCCGAATTATCGTTGCAACAAAAGCAAACCTAGCGGATTTGGTTAAGGCTGGTTCATTTAGGGAAGACCTCTATTATCGTTTAAATGTACTCCCCATCCATATACCATCATTAAAGGACCGAATAACGGACTTACCCTTACTTATTAAACATTTTGCTGATAAATTTTCATTGGGTACAGAGATAACCTTAGAAGACGCTGCACTGCAGAAGCTCATGCATTATACATGGCCCGGAAATGTAAGACAACTTGAACACCTCGTTCAAAGACTCTGCCTTACTAGCGCCAATGCTTGTATTACTCCTGAAGATCTTCCAAAGGAATACTTTGAATTTGATACAGACAAAACATCAGAAGAACAGCCTTCCCTATTCAATCTTAACGAACATTCAAGTTTTGAATCAATAATTAAAGATGTTGAGAAGAACATTTTGACCCACGCACTCGATAAAAGTGGGGGCAATCAAAAAACAGCTTCCAAACTGTTAAAATTGCCTTACTCAACCTTTCGGAACAAACTAGACAAACATTCAATCAGTTGAATTCCCGCTACTCTTTTGAATTAAAAACAAAAGTGTCACCAATATTAAGTAACAACACCAAATCTGGTGTCGTTACTTAATAGCCCCTGCCTACATTCCTCCTATTTCGAGCGATAATTACAATTTCATTAGGCATGATCCTTGCTGTAACATAATACAAAATACCCGTATACTTATTTCAAACAAAGGAACCACAATGAAAAAGTTACTCATCATAACTGCGATTATATCCTCAGCTTTTATTGGCTGTACAGAGGATTCTGCGACTGCTCCGGTAGTTGTTGATCCAGATGCGTCTTATGACAGACATGCTGGTGCAAGTGATTGTGCTGCATGTCATGCAACTCAATACACAAACTGGAAAGAATCTGGCCATGCATTCAAACTGAATAAAGTTGTTGGTGATTCAATACCAGCATTCCCCTTTACTAATATTGCAGCAATGTTCCCCAATACCGTAACCAATTCTCTTGCTGAAGTTCCCGACGCCCCAATGTCGATCGCAACAACTGGATATATTGTTGGTGGGTATGGCTGGAAGGCCCGATATATTGATACGAGTGGCTTAATAATACACGGCGCGAATGCACAATACAATTTTGCTTCAGGTACTGTACCAGCTTCATTCTCAGCATATCATGACGGAGAAGCTCACTCAGCCTATGCTTGTGGCTCTTGTCATGCTACCGGCTGGGACCCAACCGCAACAAACCCTGATGCACCACTTATGGCAGGAAACATGCAATATGACGCCATAACCTGTCAACGATGTCACGGTGATAATGTGACCGCAGGTCCTGGGCACAACACAAAAACATTTACAGCGATTAATGCCCAAAACTCAAGTGATGTTCAAGGTGCAGTAGCTGAATTTGGAGCTCTGGGTGCAACACACAAAGCAAATACCGTTTGTGCAGTATGTCACGTCCGTGGTGGTAGTGCTAAAGTAGTTCAAGTAAGTAAGGGTCTAATCAAACACCACGAACAATCACACGAACTTCTCGTTGGAAAAGGCGGAGCTGCTCACGGGTGTGTAACCTGTCACGATCCACATTCATCAGTTAAATATGACGCTCAGGCTGCTGGTCAAGGAGTCACAAAAGACTGTTCAGTATGTCACAATGCAACATCAACAAAGCCTATTACTGTTAATGCTGCATACGCCGGCCACAGTTGTACCGGTTGTCACATGCCAAAAATTGTAAAATCAGCCGTTACTTCTACTGATACCTATGTAACAGGAGTTACAACTCTTGGTATTCCAGGTGGTGTTACTGGTGATATGAGATCTCATATCCTCTCCTTAACCTCTACATCAGATACTGCATTTACTGCGGCGAATCTAGATGGAACAGCTGCGGCAATATCAATACCAGTCGATTACAGTTGTATGACCTGTCACGGAGCTGGCGGTGCTGGCCCAACAACGGGAGCTGAAGCAGCGGCGTCATTGATTATAACACCAGTTCACCCTTAATTCTTCGAGTTATTACACTCACAACATACAGGCTGCCTCAATAGAGGCAGCCTTTTTTTATTACATAAACGGTATAAGGTAATTTGTATTGCCCCCTCCCCCTCTTCTACAGACGCGTGACTCACCTCCATAGTACGAGTACTACGAAGTGAATCTAAAGGACTCAGCTATACGTATAAAAGTATATTTGAAGGTTTACTATTATGTGAATGATGTATATAGATTGAAGACTATAAGTCGCTCTTAAGTGTAAGAACACTCCATTGAGAAGTCTTCTCAAAGGATACCGAGACAGGCTTAAGGAATAGTATTAAAAATTTCTAATGCCCAGCAGGGCAATCATCATGGCTGTTTGCTGTCGAGTAAAAAAATACTTGTTTATCAAGCCACTCCTCACTCACTTTCTCACATGTAATGAGCGCATCAGTAAGGCATTCACTTACAGCAAAAGTTCCCGAACAGGCTTCCTCGACTGAATGGAATAAAAATTGTGGAAAATTTGTGTAGTAAATACAACTCGATGGTTTCCCGAGACTATCATTTGTCAGACAACTATAAAAATCCGATTCCGGAAGTCCAGTACTTGAAAATCGCTGTTCTTGATTAGAACTTACTGATGTATTTGTTGGGCTATCCTCAGAACATGATATCATGCCAAGACACAAAACCGGGATAATAAATGTAGTGAGTTTCATAATGATCCTTTCATTGCAAAAGTATAGCTAACAGAGAATAACTATTAGTATAGCACTAAATACTGAAATTGCAATATTTGATATAAGAACACTTGTAATTAACAGTAAATAAGAACCTACTCCTTAATTTCCTTAAAACAGTACCGATTCTCCATTTGCCACCAGATTTGGTGTTGTTACTCGATTATGGTATTAATTAAGTAACAATTGCCCCTTTTCAAACATAGTTTTTGGTACACATTTCGCTTTAACTACACCATAGCTCATAATTCAAAGGAACCATCATGAAAAAATTATCACTTACATTAATACTGGCTGCTTCAGCCCTCTTTTGGGGATGTCTCGAAGGTGAAGAAGGAACAGCAGGAGTACCAGGAGTTGGATGTGTCACTACAGAAAGTGCAGACAGTCTCACACTGTTAGTTATTTGTGGAACTGATACTTCAAGTATTCCACTCGGAAAAAATGGAGATGATGGAGCTACAGGTCCAAAAGGAGCTGATGGTGTCGACTATGTAGGTAACGGTGGCGCAAATTGTGCGTCTTGTCACAATGAAGGTACTGAGCTCGTAATTCGCCAGCAACAGTATGCAATGTCCACACACGCAACTGGTGGCCATGCAGTACGTGGTAATTCTGCTTCTTGCGCAGGTTGCCACACTCATGAAGGCTTTGAGGCGGTCGTTGCATCAGGCGGCACTACTCCAGAAGGCGTCTCTCTTACTGTTGAAGGCTTAACACAACCAAATTGTCGCACGTGTCACAATATCCACAACGCCTATGACAGTACCGACTGGGCACTTACCGTTGTTCCTACTGATAGTGTTCTTCTCGCAATTACTAGCACTAAATATGCTTACGGCACAGGTAATGTGTGTGCATCGTGTCACCAACCAAGAAAGGATGTTCCAGTGGCTACAGACTCAGTATCTGTGAGCAAATACTATGGCCCACACCACGGTCCACAATCTGCAACTCTTAAAGGCGCGGCATCATTCCTCTTCACTGGTGATACTGTGGCAATGCATGCTACTGGTGGACACGGTACCCTCATAGAAAACACTTGTGTAACCTGTCACATGGCTACCCAGCCAGGAGATATAACTACTGAATCTGGTGGACACCAATTTGGTATGAAAAATTCAGATCTAGAAATGAATCTTGCTGGCTGTGCAATATGTCATTCTGATGCTGATACCCTCGCCATAAAAATTACGGCACTTCAAACTGACATTCAAACACTCATAGATTCAGTTGAAACTCTTCTTATAGCTAAAGGGTTAGCCACTGCAGACACTTCTGATACTGGTGTGATCACAGCAGAAGCAGTGAGCAAAAAAGTTATCGGCACAGAAGCTGGTGCAGTATGGAACTACAAATTAATCTTAGAAGACCAATCGAAAGGTGTTCACAATCCTACTTTTATAAGAAGTGTATTGAACAACACCATCAAAGCACTTAACCCTTAATTACGTAAGAGCTCAAAATTAAAAGGGTGATCATTGATCACTCTTTTTTTGTATCTCCTCTTTTCACATAATAAGTATTCTCTCCTACACTTACTACAGAACGAGTTATAGATATGAACAACTCTACCTAGTGTTCATACCCCCACCATATTTGATACATAACTTAAGAGACAAAAAAAGCACTCCAAAAATGAAGTGCTTTTAATAGTTGTTTTTGAGTAGATTAAGCTTTCCGTTCTCGCCGTATAATCAATGGCACTACCACCAAAAGAAATACAACCTGAAGACTAATATAAAGTATTAGATTAAAAGCAATTCCAGTGGTAAATCCATACGAATGGAGTCCAACTCCAAGAAGATTAATTCCAAACCATGCAAGCATCACCATAATAATACCAATGACTGATGCTATAGCAACTCCAAGTTCTTTAACCCAACCCGCAATACGCATGTGAAAAATTATCGCACTCCAAAGTACAATAAGGAGTGCACCATTTTCTTTCGGATCCCAACCCCAGAATCTACCCCAGGATTGATCTGCCCAGATACCGCCAAGAACCGTACCGATAAATGAGAGAGTGAGACCAAATCCTAAAATTCCAAAAAGCGTTTTATAGGTTTTGGTCAGATCTTCTTTTGATTTTCCAAAAAGCCGTTGCATAAGATATACATGTCCCATAACCCCGGCAGCGACACACCCTGCATAACCAAGTGAAATGGCTATCACATGAGTTGCAAGCCAAAAGTTTGAATCGAGAACTGCAACGAGTACCCCCATGGTATCACCCTGAGAGCTATACTTACCTGAAATGAGGAAGAGCATCAATGCGGTGAGTGTTCCAATTAGATTACCATTACCATTCTTTTGATACTTCTCAACGAGAATACCAATGAGTGCTGTAACTGTACCCGTAAATATAAAGGTCTCGAAAAGATTAGTAACGGGTGGACGTTGACTGATATACATTCTAAAGCCAATACCAATTACTCCTAGAACCGTACCAGAAAGCAGCAGCCAAAAACTGATCCTATTACACACCTTAGGCTTTGCTACAAGGGCAAGAAGTGCAAGGAGTAATCCAAACCCAAAGAGTATTTTTGCTTTATAAAAGAACTCCCAACTGTTGTAAGTAACTTCGAGATCTATTGCTGAGTAGCGTAGTTCAGGATACCGACCCCGCTCTGCGGATAAGGCCTTTTGTGCAGCCTCAGTAAAGCCAGCAGCATCACCACCATTAAAGCTTTGAGCCAAAGCCGTCCACTGTTCTAATGCACTCAAAAGCTCTTTACGGTCGGTTAATCTATGACCAATGATTGCCCATGGACTGAGCCAATACTCTTTATCCAATAAGGCTGGTATTACTCCAAATTGATTTCCTTTATAAAACTCAGTCCACTCATATAGTGCATAAGAGAAAAGTGACAAAGTGCTATCAGAAGTAGTCCAATTCTCAACCGGTTTTTTTGAAATACTCTCAATGAGTCGTGACAATGTATCAGCCTTCTCTCTTATCTCTAAATAACTATAGAGCCCCGTATCAAGGGCTAACAGTTTTGCGGTCTCCTGTGTTTTGACACGAAAGGTCTCATGCTTCTGTGCAAAGGTAAATGCGGCACTATGCTCTTGGAGTTTTTGAAAGAGTGAATAGACCCGTAAGAACTCTCGTTCTACATCACTTCGCTTTTTTGAATCAACCTGCATCACTGCTTGAGCGAGCTCAGTAATGCGCTGCTGAGCCGGGAGCAGGTCTGTGTATGAGTAAGTACGATGCGGATTTCTCTTTACTCCATAGGCATCAACTACCTGAGGATTATTAATGAGAAAACATTGAGTACTACTCGCCAATGGGTGATTGAAGATTACCATATTCATCCAATCGAGGGCTGAATATTTTTCACCTTCAATCTTGATAGTACTCTTACCCGAATACTCCAAAAGCATATGTCGTGCATAGGAGTCAAGTGGTTTATAACGTCCTTCATTTTGAATCAGTAAGCTCCCATAACTGCTATAATCAAATTGAGGAAACTGTGCAAAAGTAACTGAAATAAATAAGCTGAGTAATAATATTAATTTCATCCTCGCTCCTTTTTAAGGCGGTTAATCAAGAGTAAAACAAAGTGAAGTAACAAACCAAATCCGATTATTATACTCGACAGATATGGAATTACTCGTCCTGGATTCTCAACCACTTGAAAAATAGAGACTTCACGCCCCATGCCATCTTTTGAAAAAGATGACTGGAAAAAAGTAAACCCATGGGTTCTCAGTGGTTCATTCATAGAAATTTTAAGCTCACGTTGAATGCCATTCTCTTCGATAGCCACAGTACTCTCATAGGCCTTTGCCATTGATATTCCAGGGTGATCAGTTTTTACAAAATCAATAAGCTTAATTGCAATAGGGAGTGGAACGGTTGTTCTTGAAAGATGAAACCAATAGTTCTTACTCCCAATTGTTACCGCTGTTGGCTCAGTTTCATATCCCGACAAGAGTACTTTTTCCTTGGTACCACTGTTATCAAGAGCGCCAGTCAAAAAGAGTATGCCAGGAATATTCTGTGAGATCTCAGGAACAGGTTCCCGCTCTCTGATAGAAGTAATTCCTGATCCATTAATATACTTTTTCTGTGCATTTAGATTTACAGGAAGTACACCCTCACGTTGTTGCCAGCCAGTAGTATCTTGAAAGGCCCCTGCATTTATATAATACGCTTCAGGTAATACCGTCACTCCTTGGATTTCAAGAGCAATGGGTGTTCCTGGTTTTAGAAGATCAACGCTTACAGCTGTTGTTATTTTTTCACCATTGCGTTCCTGAGATACCTTAAGTTCCCAGACGCTATTAATAACAGAAGACGTTTTAACTTCACCTTCAGAAAGAGTGAGGATTGACTCCTGTGCAAAATAGTACGTGATGCCAGACCCCACTACCAGAAGCGTTAAACCCCAGTGCATCAAGACTAGACCAGACTTTTTCCAACTGTATTTTAATACGAGGAGGAGTACACTTAATAAGTTAACTCCGAGTATCATCAATACAAGCTTTGCCCCTGGAAAAGGAAAAAAGAGAAACCATGAGTTAAAAAAGACCTGCTGGGCTCTATAGAGTCCATTATCAGTCTGATACAAGGTTCCAAAAAAAGTGAGAATCAGCAACAGTATCAAACACACAGTCGTTAATGAGAGTGACGTTAATACTTTCATTACTTTGTTTTTTCGAATCTGAGTACGGAGGGTGCTAATTGCCATTTGCAGTATACTCCAGTGAGTTAAGAAGTGCGGCAAAATTCTTTTTCTGAGCTTTTGCCACATCAGGGGCAGCCATGAATTTGACAAATACCGAATACTCTTCAACTGGAAGAATCGTTACGAGAAAGGTCTTTTCTTGGGTTGCTTGTAAGGTTAAATCATAGAGATCCCCTTTTACATTAACCCCTTTTACTTTATTCGCAGCATTCTTCACTTTTGCAATAGTCCCCGGGTCAGCAGGGAGTCCAATTTGTCCGAGCCAGCGTTCAAGATTCGCATCGACTCCTCCTGCCATGCCCCCTAAAATTATAAGAGTTGCTTTGAAACTATTTGTTCCATCGTCTGGAAAATAGGTTGCAGTGATCATACCGCTACCTTCTTGAACCAACCACCCTTTAGGGAGTTTCCAACTAAACTTTGGGCGGGTATCATTGGTTACTGTAGCAGGTGCCTGAGGTGCGCCCATTCCTGGTGTATTTTGATCTATAGGTGGGTGCCCTGCGGGCATCTTTGGCATAGCCTTCTGATCAATTGGTGGCTGTGGTGCCATTGATGCAGGCTTTTCAGTGTATGTTCTGATTTTTTCTTCTTTACATCCGACAATGACAAGAGAGAGTATGGCTATGGCAAAAATGAATTTCATTACTAATCCTTATATTAATTCCATAAAACAATATAGGAAAAATAGAATTGCCACATTGGGTCTAAATTCAATATTTCAGGTGATATATTTTTATATCAAACGTGTATTTACCTTCAATAAAAAATCCCTTTTTAAAGTAATTAATCACCATTTTTAACTACTGTCCAGAAAAAGTATCCATAAAAAAAGAGCCTACCGAAGTAGACTCTTTTCAAATAGATAGATAGGTGAGTTATCTAGTGATTCACTTTAAAAAACTTTCGTTTCCCTACCTGAATAACGAGCGCCATCCCCTCAACCATAACAACCGTTGAACCCGGATCAGTCACTTTTTCTCCATTAAACTTAACACCGCCATTTTGGATCATACGACGTGCTTCACCTTTTGAGGTAAAAGCCTTTATCTCAAGAAGAAGCTCGAGAAGACCCATATCACCGGCCGGGAACTGAAATTCTGGAGCATCATCAGGAATTGCGCTGCCACTGTGAATCTTCTTCTCAGCCTCTTGCGCCTCTTTAGCTGCATCAGCACCATAATATTGAGAAACAATATCAAGTGCAAGATCAATTTTAGCTTGATTTGGGTTTACTGAACCATCTTCGATACCCGTCATCATAGTTCTAATATCTTCAATTGATTTGTCGGTCAATAACTCATACCAGTTTTCAATCAAGGCATCAGGGATGTTATAAATTTTGTGGTACATAGTCTGAGGAGACTCATTGATCCCCACATAGTTACCCAGACTTTTCGACATTTTCTCACGTCCGCATGTCCCGAGTAGAATAGGCATAAAGAGGCCTACCTGTGGTTCTTCGTCTCGGGCTGCCTGCAGTTCACGTCCACGTAGAACGTTAAATTTTTGATCAGTGCCACCAATCTCAACATCAGACTTGATAACCACTGAATCATACCCTTGCATCATTGGGTACATAAACTCGTGAAGAGAAATTGGTTGGCCATTTTTATAACGATTTTGAAAGTCTTGACGTTCAAGCATTTGAGCAACAGTAATTTGTGACATAAGTTCTGCTACTTTATCAAATTTAAGCTCGCGAAACCAGTCACCATTGTACACAACATTAGTTTTGTCTTCATCGACAATTTTAAAGAACTGCTGTTTATACGTCTCAGCGAGCTCCATTACTTCTGCATGAGAAATACGAGGACGCGTCTTGTTTTTTCCTGACGGATCACCAATTGTTGCAGTATAGTCACCAATAATTAGGGTTACTTGATGCCCCAGTTCTTGAAATTTTGCCAACTTGCGCATAACAACAGTAAACCCAAGATGGATATCGGGAGAGGTTGGATCGATACCGAGTTTAATATTGAGCGGTTTACCCGTTTCAACGGACTTTTCCAGTTTTTTTACAAATGCATCTTCTGGTACAATCTCAATAACACCGCGTTTTAAAATTTCAAGTTGTTCTTTTGCACTTAACATCTATTACTCACTTTCGTCGAATTCTTCATCGAGGGTTTCAAGAGCCGCCGTTACATCTTTCTCGGTCTTGGTTAAAATCTGTTTACAGGTCTTGAGCAAGTTTGCCGCTTCAGATACTTGCTCGGCAAGTTCATCAACATTGACCTCTGATGAATCAATAGTTTCGAGGATCTCTTCGAGACGCTCCATAGATTCCTGATACGTTACTTTTTTAGCCACTAACTCACCTCTTTGCCGGTAATTTTAGAAAAAACTGCCCCATCTTTAAACTCTGTGACAAGGATATCCCCCTCACTGAGCCCTGAAAAGTGGGCTAATTCACTCTTTCCATCTTTTTTCTCTATTTTTGAAATTGAATACCCTCGTTCAAGGGTTCTTTTTGGGTCGAGTGACCGCAAAAGCGCCCCTTTCCCCTTCAAATCTTGTTGTCTAATATCACGTTCACTATCCCATCGCCGAGTAACATCATTTTTATGCCCAATGATAGCCCGCTGCTCTTCTTTTATTCGATTATCAACCTGGTGAGTCAAGGTGACCCCGAGCCCTTTAAGGGAACCAAGAGTCGTTTGATAAAAGTTATTCCAAGTATGGTGAAGATTGGAACGGACGGACTCAAAATTGATCTGATGTTGCGTAATGAGTTTAATAGGCCCCCGCTGCAATCCAATGGTGTGCCGTTTAATTTTTTCTCGCTCAAGAGTCACCAGTTGTGGAGCGCGAGTCAATATTCCTTTACCAACGGTATATATAGCGTCACTCTGACTCTGGAGTATCACTTCCCAGGAATACCGAAGTTCACGTTTTATCTCTATAAGTTTTTGCCACTGTGTATCTAATTGCTCAACTAAAAATCGTGCACATGCGGTGGGGGTAATTTTATTATCCCACGCAACCAGGTCAACAAGGCTGGTATCAATTTGATGACCAATACCAGTTAACACAGGTATCGAGTAATTGGCGATTTCTACACAAAGTACCTCGCTATCAAAATAGACCAGATCCGTTTTTGATCCACCTCCACGGCAAATACACAGCACATCAAGGCCCTGTTTTGCTAATTTCCTGAGGGCTTTCAATACCGTTGGCTCTGTTTCGGTGCCTTGCATTTTTGCCGATACCACGGTAATTTCAAAGGCATAATCGCTCTGGTTAATTATCTCCATAAAGTCATTATGGGCAGCAGAGCCTTCTGCAGTAATCAGGCCAACTTTTAAAGGAGTGATCGAAAGTTCATGTTCCCGGTTTTTATCGAAAAGCCCTTTGTTTTTGAGCATTTCAAGAATTTTCTTTCTTGTAACGGCTAGCTCACCCAAGGTAAAGTTGGGGTCGATATCTTTTATGCGCGCCTGGAATTTCCCTGAAGGGACATAAAAATCAGCTTCGAGAAGGAGCGACACCTTAAGATCAACTTCAAGCTTAAAGGGTTGAACCTCTTTACTCAGCCGATTATTCATCGCTTCAAAATCAGAGGTAAACATCATAAGACTTAAGGTGGAAACAGGCCGTGAATCATCCTCTTTGTACTCGGCCATCTGTATATAGACCACTCGCCCTCGAATATTGAGCTGAGAGATTACCCCATGTACCCATATTTCGGGTACACGCTGTTTAAGCAATTTTTGAATGCTGGTACAGTATTGGGTAACTGAGTAAGATTTTGATTCGACCATGGAGAGAAATGTAGTAAATTATCTCAAGGCCATTGTTTAGTTATCGCTACTCATTGCACTCCCCAAAAGCATGGGGAGAGCCAAAGTTCTCGAGACCTGTAGTAAAGGTGAGAGGCGCCGCTCCACTACACCAAGCCGTACCTTCTCCTCTATGAGCAATATCCTTCAGACCATACTCTAAGGAGTGCCCTTCATCAAGAGGAAATGGGTTCAGAGAGTCTGAGGCACTTTTATAAAAAAGAGAATCGATAACGCCACTTTCACATGCCAGTATCAGTGACTGCGCAGTATTAGAAAGGGTGAAGGAGCTATAGTGATAATCGGCAAAAGAGACACTATCACGGCCCAGTACAACAAAACCAGAAGGCGGTACAAGCAAGTGCTCCTCCAAGGGCAAATAGGTTGTTGCACTCTCTGAATTGATACTCTTTTTGAGACCGCACCCTGCAAGATCTAGGGTATCGATACCAGTATTAAAGAGCTCTATCCACTCATACTCATTACCCGACGTTTTGGGGTTTGGTGAAAGTTCGGTAATGATAATATCTTGACGTTCTGTTACTCCACGAAGGGTACTCTGAGGAAAGAGTAGTCCGCCGCTATAGAGAGTTGGTTTTTCTAATAGAACAGACGCCTTTAAGTGAGTGATCAGAGATTGCATTGTTATTGAGAGATTGGGAGTAGTCTCTGCATCAATAGTAAGTATGGATTCATAGCCATAGAGCGTATCTCCCTCAGAATTACACAGGCTAATGACTACTGCATATTCCCCAAAGTCAACAGCATCAATATGTAAAAAACGATTGGGGGCAATCCCTTCAAGAGTAGCGTCGTATTGTGCCACTCCCATCAAGTTTAAGTGTCCACTCGTAATTTCAAGTTCATTACGCAACCCAACAGGTACATCAATATGTACCTGAGCAAATTGGGGACTAAAGTATATATCTACCTCGTGAATTTCTCCTTGTTCGATAGACACAATCACTGTACCAGTATAACGGACAACACCCTGAGCATCGAGAAGTGAACATTCAATGTGCAAATCCTCTCCCCAGGGAATATCCTTAAAGTGTACCATTGGTTCATCACTGTTCCAAGGGGTTACCTCATTCAAGAGTACCGTGCCCCCTTTTATGATAACGAGTTTAAGACTATCTACTGCAATTGAGGTGTCAGACACTTTTAAGGCAAGTGCCGTTTGATTCGAATTTGGTGCAGCTGCAGATCCTGTACCGTCACAGCCGATACAGAGTAAGAGTAGGGTTATAAGTAAGTATTTCATTGTTCTCATCTATTAGTTATTAATACGAGTATTAGACGAGTGGTATCGCGGAGCTGTAACACTTATCAGCACTTTTTTTAAAAATCCGCATGAATATTCATTGAGTTCAAATTACTCAAGACATTTTGAAGCGGCAACCACCGGCACCTCTCCCCACCGTGTCGTATACCGATTAGAAAGATACTCACTTTTCGTTCGCCAATTTGCACCACAATCCCCCGCTGAAGGAATCGTCGAGGCGATATGAATATCTCCCGCCCCTTTTTTATCACGGATAGTCTCAAAAAGTTTGCGCAAAGCATCGGGCGCCTGCCGAGGAGCAGCAAAGAGAGAAAGCTGTACAGCATTTTTATCTACAAGGTCGTGAAGCATCACCCCCGCTTTTTTATAGCGAATACCCTCTTTAAAAATGTTGGTAAATGCCTCTATCGCGGCACTGGTTATTTCGGCGACATCATTGGTCGCAACATCAAATGAGATAGGGAGTGAATTGAGATACTGTGGGTCACGTTGATTAAAAGGGTCGGTCCGCAGAAAAACCGTTACGGTTCCCGCGTAAAGATTTTGGCGCCACAGTTTCTCAACGGCCTTTGAAGCGTAGGTGGCAACAGCTTCGTGGAGGGCATCTTTGCAGGTTATGAGAGTACCAAAGGCACGAGAGCACATGATTTCCTTTTTTTCCTGTACCACTTCATCGAGCGCGAGGCACGACACTCCTTGAAGTTCCTTCTGCGTTCGAGCACCCACAATACTTAAACTCTTTTGCACCCACGCCGCCGGTTTAGTACAAAAGTCAGCAATAGTGCGACAGCCACCAGCGCGCAACTTCTCTTGTCCCGCCTTTCCGACCCCCCAGATATCCTTGATACTCAGAGTACGGTAGAGTGAAAGAGGATACGACTCACTCAAAATATAGACCCCACTTCCACCCTGAGCTGGCTTCGCCAGATGATTCGCCAACTTTGCCTGAGTTTTTGTTCTCCCAATCCCCACACAAACCGGGAGGTGTACCTGTTGCTGCACTGCATTTTTAATGGACTCCCCAAGGGTTATGGCCGTAGCCTGCTCTGTTGAGCGGCCGGTAAACTCGAGAAAACATTCATCAATAGAGTACTGCTCAACCGCAGGAGAAAAAGCAGAGAGCACTTGACTAAAACGCTCACTCATATCTCCGTACAGCGCATAATTACTCGAGCGCAGCACGATACCATGTTTTTTAATAAGATGCTTAATTTGAAAAATGGGAACTCCCATAGAGACCCCAAGATCTTTGGCCTCTTGAGAACGGGCAATGGCACAGCCATCATTATTTGACATAACCACTACTGGACAATTCCACAGTTCTGGCTGAAAGGCTCGCTCACAGCTTACATAAAAATTATTGACATCCACAAGGGCAAATAAACGCTCACGAGCGGGTAGCGTGTACGACATGACTCACCACTCCCCAAATTCTAAACTCCATCTCTTCGGTAATCTCAATAACGGGATAGTTAGGATTTTCTGGAACCAAGCTATAGCGTTGTCGATAAATGCGCAAGCGCTTTACCGTAAACTCACCATTCAGCACCGCTACAACAATATCCCGGTTTCTTGGTTTTAAGGAACAGTCGACCACAAGAAGATCGTCGTGATGAATCCCTGCCTCCTCCATAGAGTCTCCCGCTACGCGCATATAATAAGTAGCCGTTGGGTTCGCCATCAGGTAGTCGTTGAGGTCAAGGCGCTTTTCAATATAGTCATCAGCAGGGCTTGGAAAGCCCGCCTGTACAGCGGAGAGCAGTAACGGAAGGCGAACTGTTGAGCGTCTCAGTGGTTTAAAAACATCCATAGCGTCTACCCGAAAAGTCCGAGCTGTTCACCATCCTGCACACGCACCGGGAGTGCCTCAAGGCAAATGGAACTATTCTGTTTTAGATCTTTCGTAACAGGATAACACTCCATGCGGTCACTTTCGAAAGGATTAAGGAGTTGATCGAGTTGTTCGTTTTGCTCACTCTTTGAGTCAAGCCAAACATCGTACTCGCGAGGGTCAAGAATAACCGGCATCCTCTGTTTGTCATGAATAGGCTTTACAAGATCATTCGCCTCAGTGGTAATAATAGTGCAACTTGTCAGAATACTCCCATCACTCCCCTGCCATTCATCCCAAAGTCCAGCCATACCAAAAGGGGTGTGATCAGCCATACGAAAGGCATAGGGTTGCCCATCTTTCCACTCATAAAAGGCATCTGCCGGAATAATGCACCGCCTCTTCTGGTAGTTACTTTTAAAGGATGGCTTCACCGAAAGAGTCTCTGCTCGCGCATTAAACATTGCGTGCCGGTACTCGGGTTCCCCCTTCACAAATGAAGGCACTAACCACCACTGCATTGTAGTAAGAGTACGATCTAATGACTGTACACCACTTTTCACTACAGCAACCTGATCCATGGGACCAATGGTATACTGAGGATTTACTGAAAGCTCGGCCAAGCAATTAAACTGCCGTGCAAGTTCTGCTGGTGATGATGTAAGAGCAAATCGACCACACATACCCATACCTCCATAAAGAGTATACCACGAGAAGCGTGATTACTACAAGAGTAAATATAGTGCACAAATGAGCAAATTTCAACTACTTATTACATAACCCTATGGTTATTTAAAGACAATCTCATCCAGATAGATGCTGTAATCGTCATCGATACCATGACCGATAATCGTAAGGCCTGTTTTGATATTTGAAAGATCTACTTTGCTGAGATCTATAGAGTAATGCCGCCATTCAGTGGTAAGAAGCACTTTTGATGCAATGAGACCCGTATCGTGAAAAGGGCGAGAACCATTATACAACCCAACTCGACACGTAATAGTGACTTCGTTTTCGGTTGCCTTAGCCCAAAAAGAGAGCTGTGTTGCTCCATTGAGATTATAGCCTCCTGGTCTACTCCACCAATCGCCTGCAGGGTCCTGAAACGAAAGAGCAAACCACCCTTCATCATCCCCATAATCTATCCGTATTGCACTTGTCCCACTGTAAATATCTTCGGTCTCATTGAGTGTTAGAGTCACATCTGCAACATTCCCCACCAGACCAGATGGCGCATAAGGGAGCTCCTCTTCACTATCTTTATAGAGATAAAAAGGGAGCTGAGTCTTGAGTCCAAACAATTTCCCACCGCCGTCCGTAGTACTTTCCGAAAGGCCAACAACTTCTATTGAACTCGTTGCACTCCCTAAATTGAAATTTGCATCTTTTGCAAAAAAGTAAATTTTTATGACACCATATTCTTCGGGGGCACGAACTTTATACTCCCCAGAACCCAATGCAACAAATTCGAGTGGAGTAATTGCTGCGTGTTTTTTATCGGAACCATTTTGAATGTTATAGTAGAATTCCACTTTAACAAAGTCATTCTCAGCATCACGATACTGTGCAGTAACGGGAATCCAATCACCAGTCTGATAACTTTTTTTATTAGGAACTGAAAACTCTACAATCTCGGGAATAGCATTAAAGGGGCGTTTTCCTGTAAAAAGGGTACGAGCTGCCCAGTACTGAGGCCTCCGATAATTACCAAAATAGAAATTCATCCAATGGGCACTGTAGGTTTTGCCCCTCCCATATTCAGAAAGAAACCCACCAATGCAATACTTTCTCTTTTCGACCCATTTGGTATACCCCGAAACAATCATTCCAAATTTTTTCTCATCATCGGGCTCTTTCAAAACCCCCAAGAAATCTTCGGGAACACCATTCCAATCGTCAATACCAAAGCGTGTTACCAGATAGGGCTGTGAAACCCCAAATTCTCTTCTCTGTTTTGGAATAATACTCGCAGTACGACCATAGGTATCAATACCATAAATATCGAGAGAGGGAGTCAGCTTTTTCCACCACTTCCACGAATCAATTCCTCTCGAAACTGCAGTAACAACACGTGTTTTATCATTTTGTTTAATGGTCTGAATGATCGACTCAACAAGCCCAGCATAGAGACGCCACTCTGAGTTTCTTCTAAAATACTCAGTCCCTTCATTACCAATACTCCAGAGGAGCAAAGGGGTTGTCTCTTTGAGTTCTTGCACCTGACGTGCTACAGAATCGAGATAGCGAGAAAGATCACCTTCGTCAAACTGCCCATCAGCAATAGGAAGCGCTCCAGGGGTATTCCCGAGAGGGAGTGAAAACTGAAGCATTACTTTTATCCGATACTGCGCACAACTATCCAGGAGTGCGTGGAGTTGATCACTCTGATGTGACAAGGTAATGATGTTAGTACCCATATAGTTGAGATCACGTAGATACGCACCGATAGTATTGGTATCAGCATCCATTGAGAAATGAATGCCTTTAAGTACAAACGGTTTACCATCAGCATAAAAACGCCAACCGCCAATAACCTTTTTTACCGCCGAAGAGCTGCTAAACCCTTGAGAAAAAGTCAAAACTAAAAAAAGAAGTAGTATATGTCGTTTCACTATAGCCAAGCTAATCTACCCATTCAAAATAGTACCCTTGATTGAGAAAAAGATACTTAAAATAGTGTGAAACCGAAGCAGGAAAGAGATGTTTTAGCCAAAAGATCATGGGGATTATGTGCGAACAGTGAGCTTCTCTTCAAGGCACTGAAGGGCACCTTCCTCATCTTCATCAAAGACAAAAAACTCTACCCCATCTTGCTTGCCCAACATATGGAAAAATTCGGTATACAGAGGATCATTCTCTCTCGAGCGGAGCGCAACGACTCGAACAGAATCAAAGAGATCGATTATTTTATCAAATTCGATACTAATTTCGGCTATTTCACCTATCTCGAACGAATACTGTCCTTTTCTGATATCAAAAAAGACCTTAATATCTTTGGAAAAAAGCTGTTGGTTCTCTTGAACAAAAGTGACAATAGATCCAAGATCAGCTAATGATACAGAACCAGTATAAACAATTGAAAGTATCCGTTTTTCTTGTGCATATGAGACTGTGATCATACTTCCTCCCCATAGATATTATTGAAAAGTATATACACTACCCTACATTGTAAACTTTATATTTACAAAAGGCACGTCATTTATCAGATAGTAACGCGTTGGTCAAATATTTAGATACAGAAATACTCCAAAGCTATAAAAGCTCAAAGCGACATCCTACTTACTCACACATTCCATGCACCGTCTCGTATGAGGGAGGTGCATGATTCGTGCGGCAGGAATCTCGTGTCCACAAGCGCTACACAGACCATAATCAGGGCTATCAATATTTGAAAGAGCATGAGTAAGGGCCCCATATTTATTTTGAGCATTGACAAGAGCTGCATCATTAATTGATTTATTATTTATTGCATCCATACGACTGACACGACCGATAGCATTATCAGGAGCAATAGGTTTGGTTTTCTCTTTAAGGTCCGCTATCGTTCTCTCAAGAGTGACCAACTCACTCTTGATCGTCGCACGTATCTCTTCTCGTTGCTTCTGTTCCATAACCTACCCAATAAAGTCCATAATGTAAGGTAGTAAATGATAGAGTGGTCAGAACACTTTTTAAGAGTGTTTGATTATGGAGTCCCCCATATGCTATAGGGCGACTTCACTCCCTTCGAACATATCTATTTGCGCATGTTCTATCTGATCAAGGGCTGAATCCACCTTTACTCCAAGGCCAACAAGGCGCACATCCAAACTCTTTCGTGTCAGTCCCTCTCGCATCAGCTCAAGAAAATTTTCGAGTGAGTAAGAACCAAAATCTCGTTCAACAGTCGTTTGAGTGAAATCGGAAAACTTAATCTTAATAGAAGACTTTCTCATTTTAACCGGTACACTTTGCCGTCCCTGATAGCGCGATATATATGAGCTGAGAATATCATACACCTTCTCTATTGAAGGGCGAAGGACCGAGAGTTCCCCCTCCATATCTTTGTGAAAGGTACGTTCTTGGCTAATAGACTTTCGGTTTCTGCTGGTCTCAACCGTAGCAGATCCAATACCTCGTGAAAGGTTATAAAGATTTGCTCCCCAGTTACCCAACTTATGGTGAAGCTCTTCGAGGGTGAGCTTCTGAAGATCACCACAGGTGTCAATACCCAGCTCCTTAAGACGTTTTTGAGCCACCTTACCAACACCAAATATTTTTTCAACAGGGAGTGGAATCATAAACTGTTCAATGGCATCAGGAATAATCACATACTGCCCATTAGGTTTATTAAGATCACTTGAAATTTTTGCGAGAAATTTATTAGGGGCAATACCTGCAGAAGCGGTCAAATCAGTTGTCTCAAATATCTTTCTACGGATCTCTTCGGCAATGAGAGTTGCACTTCCCTGACACTGAGTTGTATCGGTCACATCCAGATACGCTTCATCGAGAGAGAGGGGCTGAATAAGCTGAGTATACTCCCCAAAAATGGCATGAATCTTTTTGGACTCTGCTTTGTACTTATCCATATTTACGGGAACCAACACCAACTGAGGGCAAAGCTTCTGAGCATATCCCGTAGCCATAGCAGATCGAACCCCAAATTCTCGTGCAAGATAATTACAGGTGCAGAGTACGCCTCTTTTTTCGGCAGGGCCACCAACAGCAATTGGCTTATCCCTTAATTCTGGATTGTCACGCATCTCAACGGACGCATAAAATGAGTCCATATCCACATGAATAATTTTCTTTAGAGCACTGCACATATGTGCAAATATACTATTTTACTCAAACCCTGTCAGGAAAAAAGATTATACAGGAGTGTCCGTAAGTGAATGCATTTTTTTCAAGTGATACCAGGCTTTACTCTCATCATGAAACAAAGAAATAGAAATACCAACCTTTTCACAAAAATCATAGAAATATGACTCATACGGGCTTATTTCAGCATTACTTACCACTGCAATCGAAACGGAAGTAAAGCGATCTTCTAAGCGGTCGAGCCCCAAGTTCCCTAAAGTGAACTCATTGATAGGAAATGCGTAGTTTCCCTTTCTCGAATCGAGATACACTCGAAGTTGGTCTGGGAGGTCGGGGTGCTCCATGTGATATTGCACCATCTCATACATGTCTTGTAAATGTACGTTCCCTTTATAGGTAATGAATAAAATATCATCACGGTCATTGTAGATGAATTCGACCATTCCTCTCCCACTCATGTTGCCTGCATAAAATGTAAACTATATATTTACACAAATTTCGCAACTAAAAAGTTTGCTACTGGTCACATATAATGATATTAAAAAGAGGGTTTTAATCGAAAGAGTAGCTCGACTTCCAGTTGGAATCTAACACAAGGTAAGCGTCAAATAAGTTCCCTTTTTTTGATTTAAAACCCCGAATAAGCTCAGTCTTCCGCTTTTCTATAAGTTGAGCCACATGGTCATCAGTCAGTGCGATACCACCAGTCTCTTTCCAAATAGTGACGTTACACTTTTCTTTGCTACAAAAGATCACCTTATCACTGTGCTTGAGCTTTTCCCCACATGCAGGACACACCTTTCCAAGATCTTTGCCTCCACCACCACTTGAACCCTCAAAATCAAAAACCACCTTCCACTCTTCATTGAGCTTGAGTGGTGCCGAAAACTGGGTCCCCTTCCGAGAGGTAAACCCTTCAATCTGATCACACTTCTTTTTCTTCACTAATTGAGTAATATACTTCTTCTCTAAAGTAAGCCCCGCAACACGTTTAAAAATAACGAGCTCACACCCATCAGTATCGCAGTAGACAACTTTTTCACTTTCACGAAGGTTCTCTTTTTTACACTTGGGGCATTTTCCTTTGAACGCCTCAGTTTTACTCCGTTCTTCAGAAAATTCAAAAGTAACTTCAAATTTTTCATCTATTTTGAGCTTCGCAGAAAATTCAAAACCACGCTTTGATTTAAATCCTGTGAGCTCCTCCGTAATACCATTATTCACCAGTGCCAGGATCTCTTCGGTACTCAAACTCCGCTGTGCCACCGCATGACCCAACTTAAATAAACACTGTTCATCGGGACAAACATATCCCCAGCTCACCCCACTGAGTTTCTGCTTTTTACATTTTGGGCAGTCAATAGTCCCCCCAAGGTCTTCACGCTCAAAGTCATTCACATAATCTTCACGAAGCTTTTCAAAGATACTCGTTACAAAATTTATGATATCATCCCGAAATTGATCAGGGGCATAATTACCCTTTTCAACCTGAGTCAACTTGTACTCCCACTCACCCGTCATTTCTGCAGATTTTACGCGGTCATCCACTTTCGCAATGAGCTGCCGCCCTTTAGGACCTGAAACAATTTTTCCTTTATCTTCTTGTAAAAATTCTCTCCGCTTAAGGGTTTCGATAATACCTGCCTGAGTTGCTGGTGTTCCAAGACCCCTATCTTTCATCGCCTCGGCAAGGGCTTCATCGGTAATATTTTTACCCGCGGTTTTCATTGCTGCAAGCAGTGTTGCCTCTGTAAAGTATTTGGGCTTTGATTTCTTTTTTTTATGGACGTCAAGATTTTCCCAAGGGTCACTCTCCCCCATCTGCCAAGTGAGCTCACTCTCGAGACGGTTACTTATCTCATCGTCATCTTTTTTCTCATCATCTTTCTGTTTTGTTTTAAAACCCAAGTCAATATCGAGCTTTAATTTAATTCTAAAAAACTCATCAACACATTTAAGTTGCACCGTGTACTCTTTCCAAAGGTGTGGTTTTTGCCATGCAGTCACAAACCGCTCTACAATGAGTGAATATATTTTTTGTTCTTCGGCACTCAGATTTACGGGGCGTTCCACCGTTGGAATTATAGCATAGTGATCCGTCACCTTCTTAGAATTAATAAAGACAAAATTTTCATTTTCGGGACGCATCAATTCTCGAGAACCATCGTCGACGAGTTGCTGTGCAAGAGTGTATGACTCCCCTTTCATAGCATCATTTAAGTACTGGGAGTCGGTCCTTGGGTAGGTTATATACCTTTTTTCATAGAGTTGCTGAGCCACCTCTAACACACGGGCTACTTTAATTTTAAATCGTTTATTTGCTTCTTTCTGAAGTTCGGTCAAGTCGAATGGCTTTGGCGGAAATGCCTTTTTATCGACAACATCAATTTCTCGAATCTCAGCCTTCTCACCTTTACACTTGTCGACCACCGATTGTGGCAACCCATCCTCTTCGAAGAAGACAATTTTATCTTCTCGACACCACTGCGCTTTATATCCACGCCATTGACCAACAACACCATAGGTAAAAAGTTCCTGAAAGGTCTCAACCTCATTATCTCGTTTAACCACAAGATTTAAGGTAGGTGTTTGTACCCGGCCAACCGAAAGGAGCGAACCATGCCCTGCAGTGAGAGTATACGCACGAGTCGAATTGAGACCAACGAGCCAGTCAGCCCGTTGTCTAAGTCGTGCAGCATAAGAAAGGTTAATACGGTGCTGTGCTGACTCGAGCTTTTTAAATGCAGGGTCGAGATCTTTTGCCACAAATGAGTTCACCCAAAGCCGCTTTATCTCTTTTTCTCTCAGCTGAGGATTGTAATCGATAACCAAATCAAATATTAGATTACCCTCACGACCAGCATCCGCACCATTAATAAGCACATCACTCTGTTCCATTAAGCGTGTCACTATTTGGAGTTGCTTTTTAGTACCTTCAATCGCCTTAAGTTTAAACTGCGGAGGGATCAAGGGGAGGTTTTCTAACTTCCACATCCCATCATATCCCTCATACTCATCAAAGGTCGAGAGCGTGACCAAATGGCCTACACACCAAGTTATGGTGTAATTCTTCCCTTCCAGATACCCATCTCTCTTCACAAATGACTCCCCCTCACAGCGTTCGAGCATAGGGCGATAATGTTGTGTAGCGACTGATGGTTTTTCTGCGACAAGTAGGATCATGGACATCTAGGTTGGAAGGTATAGTGCAATAGTAATATATTTGGTTTTTCATGTAAGGAGATTTTACCCATTCTAAATGATTCAAATAGAATTTTGATTGTATCCTCGATTCAAGCGAATATTTTTAGAAATGCACCCAATTGCCAAAACCCAATCGAGTGATTAATACTATATTAATTTACAACAGAGATCACCTCAAACAAAGTCGCACAATGAAAACAACTACAGCTATCCCCGACATTCATAAGGCCATATCAGAAAACAAGATAGAGTCTATCAAGAATATTCTCGATCAAAAAGATTGCGTCAATGAAGTCGATCATGAGCAACGGACTCCACTCATTTGGGCTGTCAGTTCCAATAATCTTGAGGTTATTGAGCTTCTCATTATTCATGGTGCAGATATAAATGCCAGTGATGCCAAAGGGGCAACGCCGCTTCTCTGGGCCGCACGTACTGGTAATCATGAAATATTTTTAAAACTTCTTGCCAATGGTGCCGATATTACTGCAACCGAAGAATCTGGTGGTTCTGTCCTCACGTGGGCAGCTTATGGAGGCAGTACTGAGACGGTTCAATTCTGTTTGGATAACGGTCAAGAACTCAATCAAAAGGATGCAAAAGGCTTCACTCCACTCATGCGTGCCCTCTATAGAGAAAACAGTGATACCGTACGATATCTTGTCGAACAAGGTGCAGGAATTGACGAACAAGAGGCCTCAGGTTGGACTGCCCTAGCCCTTGCTATTATTCAGAAAAAAAATGAGAGCGTTCGCTACTTACTTGACCAGGATGCGGACTGTAATCTAGGAAATAATGATGGCATTACACCACTGATGCTTGCCTCAAAAGATGGCAACACTACACTCGTCGAACAGTTAATCTCACAAGACGCCTCAATAAATATTCAAGAGAAAGCGGGCAACACTGCTCTTATGCTCGCCTCCTATCATGGACATTATGCTATTGTAAAGACCCTCCTTGAAGCAAATGCCGATTTAACCCTCACCTCTCAGGATGCCGTAACAGCTCTTATGCGTGCCTGCAGCGCTGGCCACCTGACTACTGCTGATCTTCTCATCTCAAAAGGAGCTGATGCGACACTCTGCGACGACAAGCAGCGCACGACCCTCATGTGGGCCGTACAAGGGCAGCAGATTGATGTAGTTAAAAAGGTACTCAACAGTGGCGCCGATATTAATGCCGTCGATGCAAATGGTGGCTCTGCACTCATTTGGGCTGCCATGAAAGGTGATCTTACTATTGTAACGCACCTATTCGAGAAAGGCGCGACGATGACTGCACAAGAAAAGTACAACGGGAACGCACTCAGTTGGGCCGCTTACTGTGGTCACCTTGAAGTGGTCACCTTCTTTTTTGGAAAAGGACTCTCATTGAATGAGACCACAGAAGATGGCAGTACTCCTCTTATGAGAGCTATTGAAAAGGGGCACCTTCATATTGTTAAGTTTCTTACAGAAAATAATGGCGACCTTAATCACTCCAATAAAAAAGGGATTACCGCGCTTCTGTATGCAGTATACCATAAACAGATTGCTGCCGTTAAACTCCTTATAGAAAAAGGGGTTGACCTGAACCACTGTGATAACGAAAAGATGAATGCTGTGACTCTAGCAGAAAAAACACTCCAGCCAGATATCGCCCATCTGCTTATAGAAGCAGGGGCAGACAATTCGCCAATTAATAGCAAATAGATTTTTATAATTCTATAAAAAATTAAAAAAGCCACACTTCAAAATGAAGTGTGGCTTTTTATTTTCTAAAACTCAAACTGATTTGAATGCTATTTTTTATTTTTCAAATAGTAACGAATAAGTCCGTTAGTAGAGCTATCATGACTGAGTGCAACATCTGCATCAGCATCACCAGCTTCGAGTTCAGGAAGAATAACTTTTGCAAGTTGTTTACCGAGCTCAACGCCCCACTGATCGTATGAGTTAACATTCCACACCGCACCTTGAACAAAGATTTTGTGTTCGTACATTGAAATCAAACTACCTAATGTTTTTGGATCAAGCTCTTTAAACATAAGTGCATTAGAAGGACGGTTCCCTTCGAATACTTTATGTGGTGCAAGAAATTCGATCTCTTCTGCACTCATACCCGAAGCTTTTAGCTCAGCGGTCGCTTCCTCATGCGTTTTACCATTCATAAGTGCTTCTGGCTGTGCAAAAAAGTTTGCCAGTAGTTTACGATGATGATCACCAATAGGGTTTTGTGAGTTTGCAGGAGCAATAAAATCACATGGAATCAATTTAGTACCTTGATGGATCAACTGATAAAAGGCATGTTGCCCATTAGTACCAGGCTCGCCCCAAAGAATTGGCCCTGTTTCGTAATCAACAATATTTGATTCACGATCGACAGACTTACCATTTGACTCCATATCTGCCTGTTGGAAGTATGCTGCAAAACGGTGCATGTATTGATCATAGGGAAGAATTGTATATGACTCCGCGCCATAAAAGTTGTTGTACCAGATACCAAGAAGTGCAAGAATAACCGGAAGGTTCTCTTCAGGTGCTGCAGTTTTGAAATGGTTATCCATTTCGTGCATGCCTTCGAGAAGCTGTGCAAAGTTATCCCAACCAAGTCCGAGTGCAAGAGGAGTACCAATTGCTGATGAGAGTGAATAACGGCCACCAACCCAGTTCCAAAACTCAAACATATTTTCTGTGTCAATACCAAATTTTGAAACTTCTTCAGTATTAGTTGAGAGAGCTGCAAAGTGTTTTGCAATAGATGATGCATCACCGTCAAAAGCCGCAAGTACTGCGTCTTTAGCTGACTGTGCATTGGTCATAGTCTCTTGTGTCGTAAATGTTTTTGACGCTACAAGAAAAAGAGTCTCTTCGATATTTACTTTTTTGAGAGTCTCTGCAATGTGAGTACCATCTACATTTGATACAAAAAGTACTTCAGGAGTATTTTCTGGTTTAAAAGACTTGAGTGCTTCGTAGACCATTACCGGTCCGAGGTCTGAACCACCAATGCCAATATTTACTACTGTTTTAATCTCTTTGCCTGTATGTCCTTTCCACTCACCACTATTTACCTTATTGGTAAATGCTTCGATCTTTGCAAGTACATCATTTATAGCAGGCATTACATCAGCACCGTCAACGTCAATAGGTGTATTTGAACGATTACGAAGTGCAACGTGAAGTACCGATCGTTTCTCTGTGGTATTAATTATCCCACCAGAAAACATCTGTTCTTTAAGTTCTTCATATTTACTTGATTTTAAAAGATCTATTAGACACTTTACCGTATCTTCAGAAATAATATTTTTTGAATAATCAAGAAAAATCCCGCAGGCTTCTTTTGAAAATTTTTCTGCACGGTCACTATCAGCAGCAAACATTTCACGCATGTGCCAGTCAAGGGTTTCATTATAATGGTCAACGAGGGTTTCCCACTCTTTACTCTCGGTCAATACACTCAACATGTCCTCACATCTAATAAATTATTGTGCCACAATAATACGTAAATTAGCGAGATTTGTCCTCTCTCTTTCATTGCTAAATTTGAGCATTTTGTCTTTATATACCCATTTAAAAATTGTGGTTTTTGAAAAAATACAGTAAATTGACCTCTAAAATATGGCCCCACCGCCCCATTGTAAACTTATGTAAACTATTTGTTAGCGTTCAGAGTATTTTATAGTAACACAAATACAACTAAACTGTGGAAATCTATGAAAATACTATTAGTAGACGATACATTCATTATGCGAAAAATGCAAAAAAATACCCTTGAACAAATGGGGTACAATGAGATAGTTGAAGCCCGGAATGGAGTCGAGGCACTGCAAAAGCTCGAGGAAGACCCAGCTATTGGACTGGTATTACTCGACTGGGAAATGCCTACAATGAGTGGCCTCTCCGCATTAAAATCAATAAAATCAAATCCACTCCATCAAAACACTCCCGTTATTATGGTAACCAGCCAAAAGAACCGTCCCAAAGTGATGGAGGCAATTAAGGCCGGAGTCAATGGATACATCATGGTCCCTTTTAAAGCCAATGATTATATCAATAAAATAGAGTCAGTTATGGGTAATTCCATGGTTGTCGCATAAGGGTACTCAAAATTGTTAATTCTCCTATTTAGTTATACCTTTTCCCCAATTAGTGTAGTACAGTTTAAGTGATGCTACTTATTAGTGAATGATTATGAAAATTATGCTTGTAGACGATTCCTCTACGATGAGAAGAATCCAGAAAAATACTCTTGCTCGTATTGGTTATGATACGATTGTTGAAGCAGCCGATGGTCAAGAGTGTCTTAATATGCTCGGACAGCAATCAGATATAAGTCTCGTACTTATGGATTGGAATATGCCTAATATGGATGGAATCACCGCACTCAAAGCGATCAAATCTGCAGATTCATTTAAACACATACCGGTTATCATGGTCACTTCGGAGTCTTCAAAAGATAAAATTATGGAAGCGATTCAATCAGGTGCTTCAAGTTATGTCGTTAAACCGTTTGAACCCAAAGTTATCGAAGAGAAAATTGAAAAGGTTATCGAAATTAATAACCTACAAAAATAACCTTAGTTCAAGCCAAGTCTGCTTTTTAGTTTTTTATACGTCATTGTGTAATAGGGCTTCATCATTGATTCCCGATAATCAAATCCAAATGCACGACGAGACACCGCTACAACAGGTGGTGCTTGTACCCTTTTTGCGACTCCCATTCCTTTGAAAAGAATCCACCACCGTTCAAGGTCAATTACAAAATCTACAATATCAGGAAATACCGATTTAATATCATGAGGAAGATCGAGTTCATCATTGAGGGTACCCATGTGATACCACTGAAGAATTTCTTCTGGTGTAATTCGATTCCAGCGCTGCATCCATGCATGAAAAAGTCGGTCGTGATACCAATAAATCATTGGATCCCCCTTATCAGCATCAACATCTTGCGCATCACTCAATTCAGCAGAGGGAACAATGGTAAAGGTCCCTTCGGGTATAATGGTGCGTCCCCATTTTTTATTATTTAAATAGCGTCCCAAATCATATACTTGCTCTTTCCAGAGGTCGGCCAATAGCGCAAGAAAACCACCATGATCACCATAGAGAGTAGAGTACCCTACTGTAGTCTCTGCTTTATTTGCATTGCAGGTAAACACCCCACCAAAAGCAGAAGAGAGCGCTGCTAAAATACGAGAGGAGCGGTCACGAGCCTGTACATTTTCGAGATGAAACCCAGAGAGGGCAAGAACTTCTGACGCTCCATCCGGAGCATGTAATGTGAGATTATCAATCTGACTTTCTGTCAAAGTAACCGATGATTCAATAGGAATATCAGTATAGTAACACCCAATATTTTCTGCGAGCTCCCGTGCAAGGTTTATAGTCGTCTGGGAGTTGTACTGACTCGGCATATTAACTAAGAGTAGATCATGAGGATCGACAATCAATCCGTAGAGAGCTGCTGCTACAGCAGAATCTATACCACCCGAAACTCCTATAACCACACGCTTTAATCCACACTGCTCCATATATTTTTTTGCAGAATAGAGAAGTGAATCGGCAATTTCACTACTCCGCGATCCATTATCTTTTTGTTCAATTTTCAAAAAGGACTCGGTCATATTCAATGAACAGGTAAATACCGTAGAGAGATAGGCAGGAAGTTTTACAACGGTCCCACCATCTGCATCATAGAGAGTACTCTGGCCATCAAAGGAGTATATTGTTTTGGCATTATTCTGTACTCCTGTATTATTAACATACAGCAAAGGAACCTGTGATCTTTTCGCATGAGCAGCAAATACCCGGTCCCGTTTGTCGCTTTTGCCAAGAGTGAAAGGAGAACTACTCAGATTAAGGAGTATATCAACCCCTTTCTTTGCGAGTATATCAACAATATTGAGATTATAGTCATCCCCCCAGCCATCTTCACAAAGCATCCCCCCAAGGCGCACTGGAGATTCCTCAAAAGGAACGACAAATGGTTCAAGAAGATCTTCTACTGTGGTACCACGAGATTGAGCAAGTACTTGTAAATCTGAAAAGTGTCGATTCTCTTCGAACTCCCGATAGTTGGGTAATAAGGTTTTAGGTTGAAATTTAAGATCGAGTTTTTCTGATCGAATAAATTTTCTCTGGTAGGCAACATAGAGTCCGTTGTACTTCATACGTCTGCCATCGGTTCCCAGTGCCGTTTCATCTACTGCAACATTACCAAATACAATACATATTTCACGAGAAAGTCTCCGTACCATATCTCCATAGGTGAGACAATCCTGAACAAAAGCACGCTCTTCCCAAAGGTCACCAATAAGGTATCCCGAGAGACAAAACTCAGGAAACACAATAATGTGCGCACCTTTAGCAAGGGCCTCTGTAACACTTTGCTCTATCGTTGTATAGTTGAGGTCAGGGCGCCCTGGTTCTATCTCAATTTGCCCAATAGCTATGGTTAATGCAGCGCTACTCATGGGACTTGCTCCACTCTTCATAGAGATAAAACGCACAGATATTTTTTGCATCTATCGCAAGGGTTTTACGTGCTTCTGTATAGGGAGCAATTTTTATCTGTATCACTTCATCTTCGTCATCGTGAATGCGGTGCTTGTTATGATATGCATCAATAAAGGATCGGTCAACGGTTCTCTCTAACAAAAATATTCTTAAAAACTCATCCATGCCGCCTACCGAACAGTAGATCCCGTTCGCGTCCATCCCCAGAACCTCTTTTGTTAGATCCACCAGTTCTCCCGGTTCCGTTTTAAGGTCAGCCTCTTCTTCAAGTTCACAGCGCATTATACCCTCATAATCACTGCTATGATCGAGCATTCCTGCGGGAATTTCTGGACAGCGACGCATTCCCACACCAATGCGGGATTGTTCAACATAGAGTATATATTTATCATTTTCACAGTGGAGTACAATGAAGCACCCAACAGCGCCACCGCGAAGCATAACAATTCCATTAACTCGTCTTCCCTGTTCATCAACGGCATCGCAATCTAACTTAAGAAAGAGTAAATGTTTTGCACCCTTCTTTTGAATAAAGTCTGCGGATTGAAAGTTAAGACCCTGAACAACAATTTCTGGATCGAGTCCTTTGAGCCAATCATTGAGTAACGTCCCATTAACAATGAGGTCTTCTTCCTCTTCTGTGGGCGAAAATTGAAAACTGTGATACATTGGAGTACCGTCTAATAGAATTATGCTTAAAATAGCTTAATCTAGAGCTGATGTAAATTATAGAATTTCTGAACATAGGTTAGGGCACTTCTAAAATAAGCTGCTATTGTGAGTGGGGCACTCATTCTCTCCACTGAACAGCCCAACAGTGAGCATAATTACTATACTTTATTGAAATAACTAGCCCGTACCTCTTATGCTCAAAAAAACCATTATTCTTGGGGTTGCTCTCCTTACAATTCTTGGGATGCGGTACTATTTCAGATCGCAACAACCCCTTCCTTCAGAAAGTACGTGGCACAAACGTCATTTCAATAATCTCTATACTCAAATAAATCTCACTCACTTTACCACACCCTCCATCGACTCCCTTGTATATGATTCACTCGTGTCGACTTTTACAACATTTACCGAACAAGTACAGGCTAACTCATCTCTCGATTCCATAGTTTTTCACGCCGACTCTGGGGCTCAAATCCCCCTTTCTCCGGTTCTCTATGAACTTTTTGCATACGGCCTCACGACATTTTCCCAAACAGATGGTGCTATAAATGTTGGTATCGGAAACTTACTCAGAGAGTATGGCCTTCTTTGGAATATGACGCCTCACCTCCCGAGCAAAGAAGCCATTACCCATTTAGTCAACAAAATGAACACCCCTTTTTACCGACTCGACAGTACAACACAATCAATTATTATTGAACGCACGAGAGAACACTTTGCCCTTGGTTCATTTTCAAAAGGCAAGGCTCTCGATCTTGCTGAATCTATTTTTTCCCACTATAGCATTGAACACTATCTTCTCGAAGTGGGTGGCGATATTATCTACAAAGGACAAAACCATAAAAACCGTCCTTGGACTGTCGGTATACAAGACCCCAACACCTCCCATGGCCTTCTGTCGGCACTCTCTCTTGCAGACCCTCGGCTTAACAGCATGGCTACTTCAGGAGGCTATGAGAAATACTTTGTCGATGCGACCGGAGTAAAACATCACCACATTATCAACCCAAAAACGGGTTACTCTATAACCGACAAAAAAAGTGTCTCAGTTGTCAGCAGTGGTGGCATGGCAACAGATTTCTGGGCAACCTATCTCTTCGTACTCCCTGTAGACTCTGCAATAGCACTCGTAGAGAGGACAAAATATCTCGAAGCAATAATTATCGCAGCCAATGACTCCATGAGTGTCAGTAGCGGCCTTACAAACAAGATAACCCCTTTAACGAAATAAACCTCACTAAGGATTGATATGCAATATAATCGACTCGGAACATCAGGACTACAAGTAAGTGAACTCTCTTTTGGCTCATGGGTAACGTTTCACGATCAACTCGGAATCGCCGAAGCTAAAAAATGCATGCATGCTGCATTCGAAGCAGGGGTCAACTTTTTTGACAATGCCGAAGCCTATGCCGGCGGTAAAGCCGAAGTTGTAATGGGCGAAGCGCTTAAAGAGTTTAACCGCGATGAACTCGTTATATCTACAAAAATTTTCTGGGGTGGTAAAAAACCAAACCAAGAAGGTCTTTCGCGTAAACACATTATAGAGGGTACCCAAAATGCTCTAAAACGATTTGATCTTGATTATGTAGACCTTCTGTATTGTCACCGCCCAGACCCCCATACCCCAATCGAAGAGACCGTGAGAGCGATGAACTGGTGTATCGAAAAAGGATACGCATTCTACTGGGGAACTTCTGAGTGGACCGCAAAAGAGATTCAAGAAGCAATTGATATCTGTGATCGTCTTGGCCTTATACGACCCACTATGGAACAACCACAATATAACATGCTTGTTCGCGACAAGGTAGAACGTGAGTTTGCTCCTCTCTATGCAAAATATGGATTAGGCACAACTATTTGGAGCCCCTTGGCAAGTGGTGTTCTTACAGGTAAATACAATGATGGCATCCCTAAAGATTCACGTCTCGCACAAGTTGATTGGCTCAGAGATATGTTTCAAAATGAAGGTGGCTTTTTGAGTGGTGATGAAGTAATTTTAAAAATTAAGAAGATCACCGAAATTGCTCAGGACCTCGGGTGCTCAACCGCACAACTTGCTCTCGCATGGTGCCTCAAGAATCCTCATGTCTCTACGGTAATAACTGGCGCGAGTCGTATTGAACAAGTTACTGAAAACATGAAAGCAATTGAAATCAAAAAGAGTCTTACAGAAGAACTCATGACAACCATTGATGAAATTCTGGGCAACAAGCCCGACATGAGTGCTGAGTGGTAATTACCTCGGCGTAAAATTGTCAGACCCACCTCACATGAGTTGGGTCTTTTTTATTGATTAGAATACAGAAAAGACTCAGCCACTATCTGAGTACCACGTTCAGTAGCCATATCTTTATCCCAGCCCCATGGCGTAATGAGTGTACATTTTACTTGTGCGGCACCAAGCGCACCGGGAATTGCCTTCTGTATGGATACTCCGTCAGCGAGTTGTGCAAGAAGACTCCCCAAGAAGACATCACCTGCCCCAATGGGATTAACAACAGAGTTAAGCACAGACTGTTGATACTCTACTAACTCCTCCCCATCACAATACCACGTTGATCGTGGGCCATCAGTTACAATAATCTGCGCTACTCCATATTGATTTTGTAGCCGACACCACCCAACTGCGACATCTTCTGTATCAACGAGTTCCAATAGTTCATCTCGATTAATTTTAAGAAGCCATACTCCATGTTTCAAAATGGACTCCACCTGCTTCACTCCATCAAGCACTACTCGACACTCTTTCATTTCACTAAGAATTATATTAAAAAGATAGTCAGGGGTTCCTTGAGGATACGTTCCACAAAAAGCAACGTAAGTGTATCCTGAGACTACAGTCTTTAATTGGTCAGCAAATGTCACCATGTCATGTTCGGTAACAGTGAGCCCAGGTTCAATAATTTCTGTTACAGGGCCCGTTTCGCTTATCAGAGAGTGACAAAAACGCACCTCTCCCTCACCGCTACAGATAAGAGAGCCAATAGTATTCCCTGTCAAAAATTGAGTAATGGCACTAGCCTTAGAGCCAGATAGTACATGAGCAAGGGTCACCTGAGCTCCCCACGCCTTTGCAGCCATAGCGCAGTTAATTCCTTTACCCGAAGGAAACTCCTGTATTGACGTCACTCTATTGACTTCTCCAAGAGAGAGAGACGATAAGTGCATAACTCGTTGCCACGAAGGATTAAGTCCAATAATTAAAAGAGGGAGCGACATTGTCTATCCTAAGAGTGTAACCATGTCGGTAAATCATTTAGATCATTTAGTATATGCGTTTCATCTAAGATCGCGTGCCACTGTTTTTGTGATTGATGCCCCGCTTCAATAAGGAGTGCATCGATACCATTCTCTTTGGCTACTTCATAATCGTGTAAGGTATCACCAACCAACAGTGTCTGGCTAGGGTTGATATCGTACCGATCAAGCATCTCTTTAAGAGAGTGACTTTTTGAATCAGCACGATCATCAGTCACGCCATACACTGCGGTAAAAAAAGCGTCTACACCATATTCTTTTACAGCAATATCCAAGCGTTCCTGTTTATAGGCAGATATGATACCAAGGGAATAGTGTTGCCCTAACGCCTCAAGTACCTCCATAGTACCTGTATGGAGCAGTACTGTATCGAGAGCAGCATGATAGATATTCATAAATACCTGTGAAAGGTCATCAAATGTGTAATCAGAAAAGTCAAAACCAAGTTTCTCATAAAACTCTATGAGTGGAAAACCAAAATGGTCGAGGTACCACTCACGGGTTATTTCTGGTACAGAGTACTGCTTACAAATTGTGTTCACAATCTTGAGGCCATAATCTACATCATCCAGAAGAGTGCCATTCCAATCAAATAAGATCCATTGATACTTGTGAGCCATTATATCATATCCCGATTCATCACCCGACCACGATCAAGAATTATACGTCTAAACGTACTATATTCATAGAGACCAGGATTGTGGGTTGCCATTACTATGGTCGTTCCTTGAGCATTAATATCTTTTAAAATCTCAAACACCTGTTGTGCATTTTCTGGATCTAGGTTACCCGTTGGCTCATCAGCAACAATAACCGAAGGATTATGTACCATTGCCCGGGCTATTGCAACACGTTGTTGCTCTCCCCCAGAAAGTGCCAAAGGGTGGAGCGATCTTCGGTGAGTAATCCCAAGGTAATTCATCACCTCATTGACCCGTTCTTTTATCTTATGTGAAGGATAGCCCGTAATGCGAAGGGTAAAAGCAATATTGTCAAATACTGACCTATCGGTAAGGAGTTTAAAGTCCTGAAATATAATGCCCAATTTACGGCGAAACTGTTGTACCTGAGAGAGTGATGCATTTTTTGAATCATACACATTATCTTGCCCATATGATATAAGCACCTGCCCTCCCTTTGGGTCTGGACGTTCTTGCATATATATATGTTTAAGGAGTGTTGTTTTACCCGCCCCTGAACTTCCCGTAAGAAAAACAAATTCTCCTTTACTAATCTTTAGAGTGACATCATCAAGGGCTCGATAGCCATCAAACGTCTTACTGACATGTTGAAAATGGATCATGGCTTTTGTACCAAAAGATGGATTCTTAGTGACTTACCTGTAGGTTTTTTTAAACTCTGTTCAGAGTATGCCCCTTTAACAATAAAGCCTGCAGCTTTACACTGTGCGACAACCTGTTTATATGGGTAGACCTTTTGAATATGATCCTCTTCAATTTTTGCGTAAAGCCCATTCTCTGTTTTAACAAAAAAAATAAAATCATTGTGCTGAAGATTATTATTTGGATCATACCAGGAGTTTCTCACATATTCAAAATCACCACAGTCTTCATGAAAAGCATCATCCATAAAATAGGTCTCAGAATTGTACTCAGTGGTCATATCAAATAGAAAGTGTCCCTCTGGCTCTAAAACACGGTAGACCTCTTTAAACATATCTTCGACCTCATACTCTGTAACCATGTAGTTAAAGGCATCATAGAGCATCATGACAAAATCAAAACCGGGTTTAAACGGGAGAGCCCGCATATCGCAACAGGTAGTCTTTAAGGTCGATTTACTCCAAGCATTTTGGAGCATCGTTTCAGAAAGATCGGTATAGACCGTATAGGCTTCCGATCCAAAATCGAGAAATCGAGCATGCTGACAAGTGCCAGCACCAAGCTCAAGAATACGTGTTGGTACAACTTTATGTTTTTTTAATAGTGTTGCAATGTACTGTGACCACTCTGAATAGTCTACGTGGCACATAATCTGGTCGTACCAAGAGCTTATATGTACATAAGAGTTATACGATTGCGAGCACATCTATGACAACCAGATTAAGGTAATACTAATTTCTTAAGATTCTCATCAAGTATATTTACATAAACCAGACTACGCCATTTCTTCATATACCCTTCAAGTTTTTTCTGAGAAAGATTGTTCATTGTCATCATCTCTAACTGAGGAAAATCATCATTAATTGAAAGGGTACGTTCTGCAAGTTGTTGTTCTAAATAGAGCACATTCCAAGTTTCTTCAATAAGGAATGGTTCCGAAACACCTTTTTCTTGAAGCCCTTGCAGTACCACTGTGAGCGTAGGATCAACCTGAGGTCGTTCAAACCAGCCGAGAAGTCCACCTCTTTTATTCGTTGCATTATCACTTGAATATTTTTGTGAGAGGTCTGCAAAAGACTCGCCTTTTATTACAAGAGCCGCAATTGAATCAGCCATCGCTTTAACTTTCAAAGTATCTGCACCATTGGGCAACACCCCCAACAATATATGAGCAGCTTGAATTTCATTATCCTGTCTTTGGAGTACTTTTATAATATGAAACCCTTTTTTAGTATGAACGGGAAATTCAGTATACCGACCAATGGGAGTACGAAATGCATAGCGTTCAAATTCTGGGTCATGAGCTCCTTTCTTGAAAAAGCCAAGATCACCACCACTTCCTGAAGTAAAATCCTGAGACCAACTATCTGCGAGAGTATCAAATGCGGCCCCTTTGTTAAGTTCACTAATAAGTGAATCAGCAAGTGCACGTACCGAATCGAGTCTCTCTCTATTCGGTTTGATTTTCATAGTCAGCTTTCTCAATTTCACACAGTTATATTGTTTAGGAAGCTTTTCTTTATTCTCTGTATAAAACTGTTCAACATCTTTAAGAGTGGGGAGAAGGCGGCCTACATATTTTCCACGCACCTTATTAAGAATTGCCTGTTGAGACAACTGCTCACCGACATACACTCTGAATTTAGACATTGTCATACCGGTCTCTTGCAGTATTCTTTGTGCCAATTGCGCTTTATTGGGAATATTTACTGCAAGCTTAGCAATATGGTTATCAACCAACTCATTGAGTTCATCTGGCCCAACCAATAGAGTATCAAGGCGTGCCTTTGCAAGAACTATTTTCTCATCGATCAGCTTATCAAGTACCTTCGCCTTGAGTTCCAAGCCATCAAGAGTGCTAAAATCGGGAAGACTACTATACTGATAGAGTGCTTCCATAATATCAGATTCGAGAATCACTTTTCCATCAACAACTGCTACAATTCGCTCATAGGATTCAGCGTTTTTAGCTGCAAGAGCAGGTGCAATCAATGACGCTACAATAAGTGCGAGAGATACAAAGATTTTTTTCATAATAGTTCTTTATTTTTTTTGAGGAATGTTATCAAGGTCCACACTAATGAGCAGTCTGCCTTTTGTGCGTTCAATCATTTGGTTTAACTTATTTTTTAAGGTCTCTTTTTTCATTACCTGGGCAATGTCACTTTCAACCTCGTGGTAGAATTTTGTAGCCCCTTCAAGTTCACGTTCTTCGAGGTGCACTACAATCACTTGGTCATCACAGCGGTTTGGTACACTTGTTGTACCTACACGCATAGAGCTGATAGTTTTTCTTACGCACTCTGGATATTCGCCAATAGACTTATAGTCATTGAGCGTAACAGTAAATCCCTTTTCACGACGCACTGATCGTTCCACATCCATATAGGGTGTTTTACTTTTATTGACTCTTCGTTGATCAGTTATACGCTGACGAAGTTTCCAAGAGCCCGTAACTGTTTGTGTTCCTATAAAGCGAGTTTTATAGACCGCTTCGCTTCGTTTAAATAGGTCACCATTCTCTTTGAAAAAACTCTTGATTTGTTCATCATTAGGTGCTTCAATCTCTTTGAGAATATCTGCAACAACATTATCCACGAGAATTTTTTTCTCAATTGCCGCTAATTGTTTTTGAAAATACTCTTCTTTATCAAGTTTTCTTTCAAGAGCAATAGTATATAACACCTCATTATCCATCCACCGATGCACCATATCAAGGTACTGCTCTCTACTCAACAACTCACTATACTCTTTAGGAACACGGGCAGTGAGATCATCTTGGGTTAAGACACTTCCGCCTACCTGTGCGACGATACTTTTTGTTTCGGTGTTTTTACACGAAACTACAACAAGTAGAACTAGACCGAGGAATATTTTCATTTGGACTCCCAAAATGTGATGAACAGAATATTATGCCGTTCTGCTAGAAAATACTAAATTCCCCAATTTTATTCAATCAAGGGAACTTTTTAACTCATATTTACACCTGAGAAAAATCATTTTTCAATACCCGCCAGTTTTTTGATAATTTCCAAGGATTGAATACACTTCTCGGCCTCATTTTTACCATTCAGGTCAACAACAGCTTGTATCGGCTCTTCATAAATAAGACGAATTGGTCGATTACAACGCTCCATCATCACTGCATATTGCTCAGGCTTGGGCTTATAGAACTCCGAAAAGGTGAGTACGAGAAGGTGCTTCTCAATTTCAACCTTTTCAACACCAATACTTTTAGCACCAATACGCATCTCCACAGAGCCCAACAGCATCTCACAGGGGGCAGGTAGGTCGCCATACCGGTCTTGAAACTCGTTTTTTAGACGATATACTTCATCCATAGTTTCGAGTCGGGCTATTTTTTGATACAGAGATATTCTCTGAAGCCCATCTTCGACATAAGATTCTGGGATAAATGAATCAACCGAAAGCTCTACCTTCGTAGCAATATCCGGCTCCTCATGTTCACCCCTGAGCTCATTTACTGCTTCTCGAATCATTTTTACATAGGTTTCGTATCCGAGCTCTGCAATATGACCACTCTGTTGGGTTCCCAACAAGTTCCCTGCACCTCGAATTTCAAGATCTCTCAGAGCCAACTGGTACCCACTTCCTAGGTCCGTAAACATTTCTAGCGCTTTCAATCTCTTCTGGGCATCGTCCGAAAGTACCTTATTGTGAGGGGTTATGAGATACGCCCATGCCTTTAGCCCTGAACGCCCTACACGTCCCCGAAGTTGATAGAGCTGTGATACACCAAAATTATGAGCATTATTAATAATCATTGTATTAGCAGATGGAATATCTAGCCCCGATTCAATGATAGTAGTACTCACCAATACATCAAATTCTCTATTAAGAAATGCTGCCATTACTTGTTCAAGGTCTGTAGCATTCATCTGTCCATGGCCCACACAGACACGAGCTTCGGGAACCAACTCTTCAATCTCTTCAGCGATTTCCATAATAGTACGTACTCGATCATTAACCACAAAGATCTGACCACCGCGATTCATCTCATTATAAATGGCATCACGAATCACTTTTTTATCAAAATGCATTACCCGTGTCTCAATAGGGAGGCGATTACGAGGTGGCGTTGAGATAAGTGAGACGTCACGAGCTCCCGCAAGGGAGAGATGAAGGGTTCGCGGTATGGGAGTTGCACTCATACAGAGAAAGTCAACGGAAAGCTTCAGTTCCATCAAACGCTCTTTCTGCTTTACTCCAAATTTTTGTTCTTCATCGACTATAATAAGACCTAAATCTTTAAATGAAACATCTTTAGAGAGCAGGGCATGAGTACCGACAACAATATCAACCCTGCCTGTACTCAATTTTTCATATACTTCTTTTTTCTCTTTGGTGCTTTTGAAACGGTTAAGAAACTCAATTTCAACCGGCCATGAAGCCAGCCGCTCAACAAAACTATTAAAATGCTGTGTCGCTAAAATGGTGGTCGGTACCAGTATCGCCACCTGTTTTTTCTCACACACAACTTTAAAGGCAGCGCGCATTGCAACTTCAGTTTTACCAAACCCTACATCGCCACAAACGAGACGATCCATCGGCATTGTTTGTTCCAGGTCTTTTTTACAAGCCTCTGAAGCACTCTGTTGATCAGGAGTCGGCTCATATTCAAATGCCTGTTCAAACTCCACCTGTAGTGGATTATGAGCAGTAAAGGAGTGCCCTTTTGCCAATTGACGTTTAGCGTAAAGTTCAACAAGCTCCTTTGCAATTTTGACTACTTTCTTTTTCGTACGCTCTTTTAAACTTGCCCAAGTCTTGGTACCCAACTTATTGAGATTTGGTTCTGGCCCATCTTTAGAGACATACTTCTCTAATTTTTGCAGATCTTCGACAGGAACCGTTAAGCGATCTTTCCCTGAATATTCAAGAAGGATACAGTCAATATGCCCCCCCTTAATTTCTATTCGCTGAATACCAATATATTTACCGATACCATAGTCTTGGTGAATAATACAGTCACCTCGAGTTAGGGCTTCAAATGAGGGAATCGCAACTCCCCCTTTGTATTTCTGTTGCCTTACCTTTCGACTAAACTTGTTAAATATTTGGTGATCAGTAAACAGTGCCACCTTCTCATCTTCGACGACAAAACCCGAAGAGAGATGCCCTATAAGTACTTCAGAAAAGGCCATATCTGAGACAAGTTTTTTCAGTCGCTCTGCCTGCCCCTGGTTTGAAGAGACCAAGTAGACCTTATACCCCCGCTCTTGTAATTCAGCAGATGTTTCATCAAGTTGTTGTATACCTGCAGAACTACGTTGTTGATCCGTAATAGTATATTCAAATGAGTTTTTGCCATTCCATGACAGTCGCGTAAAACAAGCCCGTGTAGTCGCATGTATCAACGTATCAAGTTCATCTGCAGTATAAAAAAGGTCGGTAGGTTTCGCAGGGAGGTGCCCGCTTTCTAATGCTTCGCTATACCCTTTTTCTAATTGATCGTGATATGCTTCAACAGCAGATTGTATCTCCCCATTATCAGTATAAAAAAGCGTTAACGCACTTCCCATCACCTCGAAAATTGAATGGGTAAGTGGCTGGAAAAAGGATCTCATCCAGTGAATACCCGTAAAATCCCGCTGTTCAATTATCGAAGTCTGTACTGACTCAAGAGTATCAGCCCCATCATGAGCCTCCATCATCTGCAATACACCCTCTTCGAGCATATTAGCGGAGTAACAGAACTCCTCCATAGGCATAAGCACCATGCGCTCTTTTTTCCCCCGTGAGAGCTGGCTGAAAATATCAAATTCACGTATAGACTCTATCTCAGTATCAAGAAATTCAAGTCGCAGTGGATGATCTGCTAAAAAAGGATAAATATCGACAATACATCCACGAATAGAAAACTCACCTATATTTTCTACCATAGGCTCTTCGCTAAACCCCATTATCATTAAGGTCTCTCGCAGATCGTCAAATTCAATTTCACCCCCAACAGACAGGGTAACGATAGTAGCTTTTAGCTGTGCAGGGTCGGCCATCTTTTCGAGAGCCGCTTTGAGTGTTGCAACCGCAATAAACGGTGACGCATCATTGAGTCGATTTAAAAAGTGAAGTCGTGACTCTACAACATTAGTAAAGGGAGTTCTCCACTCGTAGGGATTCAGTTCTAGTTCGGGAACCCGTACTACTTGTTCATCCCCAACAAACGTACCTAAATCATCAGCGAGAGAGTCTGCACTCCGCACATCAGGGCACAGTACTAACAGACGACGAGGCTTACTCGAATAATTTTGCGCAATACACGCTGCTTTTGAAACATCGGTAAAACCCGAGAGGTGAGGAACGAGATCTACTTCAGTACTGGTCTCAATACGGGCAAAACTCGGGAAAAGTTTTTCTGATATAACGGTTTGTATCTCTTTCATAAGGGCAAAATATACCAAAATGAACTTAATAGTGGCCCAGTTCACCCTACTCTTTCACCAATAGGGCACCTTTTGAGAACTTCTCATTTAATTTTGCCGTTATTCTAATATGATGCGGTTCCGACCAGCTTCTTTAGCTTTATACATAAGTATATCAGCTCTGTTAATGCAATCATCAATAGCCTCACCCTGCTTATGCTGAACCAAACCTCCACTAATAGTGACCCCAGTTTTTGCCGTATCCAAAGAATGTTCTTCGAGTGTTCTGCGAATTTTTTCTGCGACCTGAAGTGCACCATCGATATTCGTATGAGGAAATATCAATACAAACTCTTCTCCACCCCATCGTCCTACCACATCAGAGTCACGCACTATCCCTTTCATTATGTTTGACACCTCTGAAAGCACCGCATCCCCAGCATTGTGCCCCAAAGAATCGTTGACCCGTTTAAAAAAGTCCAGATCAATCATCAATACAGAAACATCAGTATTATACCGATCCGCATAGCTAAATGCATCTCGAAAACGTTCAATCATATTGCGTCGATTAAATGTTTGAGTTAACTCATCTGTAATGGCTAATTGTTGCAACTTTTTATTTGTAAGAAGTAGCTCACGTTTTATCTGTTGCAATTCCAGATGTACTTTAACCCGTGCCAGTACCTCACGCCGCTCAATCGGCTTAGTCACATAATCAACACCACCTGAATCAAATGCTTTAACGATAGTATGGGTATCAGTACTTGCACTAATGAAAATTATCGGAATATCTTCGAGACTCTTATTTTTCTTCATCTGCATACTGAGCTCATACCCATTAACTTCAGGCATGTTGATATCGAGCATGACCAAATCGGGAGGACTTTGATTAGCAATGGAAACTGCATCCTCTGCGCTTAACGCGATGATAACTTGATATCCATTCAATACTAAAATTTTCTTCAAAATCTTAGTATTAATAGAGACATCATCGACAACAAGAATCGTTGCATCAAATGGAGCTTCAATTGACATCGGGTATAAACTCTAAACATATTCAATTTAGTATACCAGAATTTCAGTTATGAATCAACACAATTAATGTTAGCTGTAGAAATATGTGAGGGTACAAAAAAAGCCGACTAAAAAGCCGGCTTTTATGAATCAGGAAGGGCTCGAACCTTCGACCCACGCCTTAAAAGGGCGTTGCTCTACCAACTGAGCTACTAATCCAACTTGTCGTTAAACAAGTGCACTTCAGAAGCGCAGAGCAAATATACATAGACCGTTTTTATACGTCAACGCTTTTTGTTAAAAAATTTCCATTTTTTATTTTTTTTTTACGAGGCGGTTTTTTTTAGAAATTTTACCTCAATGTTACTCCACCTCCCTCCCCCATTCTTTAAAGTATTGCCCTTACTTTGCCTAAAGGGAAAGTCATAGTTCCTCTATAACAAACATCCTTTCATTCGAGGGCCGCAAGGCTTTTCCATTTTTTAACACGCTCCATTCTATAGATATCGACATTCTCAAGACATATAATCATTATCCTCATAGTAAAGTACCCTACACTGGCTACTATTATCAGTGCTACATTTTAAACCGTTGATTCCCAGAACACAAAAAAAGCAAACAGCCATCTCTTTAAAATCCTACATTATGTTCTATGAAATATATTATATACAACCTACTATTTACTGTCACACTTTTTTCGGCTGATGTAGCAAACACTTTTGACTTTTTAGGTACCCATACCTCTCCACTTTCAAAAGCACTCAATGGCATCTCTTCCTCATATGTGACCGGTACCCAAGCGCTCGGTGTAACACCGGCAGGCATCCACCTCACTCAAGCATCAGCAGCAGTAGCACTCAGTGCTCAATTTGGCATTGATGGTGATAAAGCGGTTTCCCTTTCAGGGGTAAAAACTCTCAACAAGCGTTTAACCGGCGGCCTCAGCCTCCACTACACTCAGAGCTCTTCAATTCAGATGCTTAACAACGCCAACGAACCTATAGGTAAAACCGACCCTTATGATTATATATTTGCAGCACATGGCGCCTATCGTCTCTCTGAACGATTTACCCTCGGTGTAAGTGGAAAATACATTGCAGAATATCTCACCGATGCAGAATATGGTACAACAGCACAAGGGCTCGCTCTTGACATTGGTTCGCGCTATATAGCACTCCCCAACGAGCTCCTTTTTGCAGCAACGCTTATGAACCTTGGTAAACAAATTACTGGGCACACCAAAAATTCAAAAACTGAATCTCTTAATACTTCCCTCAAATTAGGCGGCTCTTACACCAATCCATCCCTTGAAATCCTGACACTTAACCTTGAAAGTGAATATTTCATCAACAGCCCCTATCGTATTGGCGCAAGTATAGCTGCCGCAATTCACCCTGCAATAAAAATCTATGTGGGATATGCAGTAGACAACAATTCACTCAAGGCTATGACGAGTAATTATGATAATGCAAATCAAGAAACAACCATTGCAACCGGTGGTTTCTCTCTCCTCCTCAGTAGTATTGATATACACTACGCTCTTGAACTCCACCGTTTCTCCTTAGACCCAACCCATTTTGCAGGACTCAACTGGAGGTTATAATGCCCCACGTACTCTTTCTCGCACTCATAGTACTCTCACTTTCATCGCTTGCTGCAGGCCCCCGGTCAACCCTTCCTCGCTATATTTTTATTACACAGGAGAGTGCCTACCTCAGAGAAGCACCTCATGAAAACGCCCCTATTAGAGCCGCACTTCCCTTTGGCACCCGCTTTAAAGTACTATCCAAAACCGAAGAGTGGTATCAGGTATCATCCGACAACATCTATGGGCACATTAGTGAATACGATACTCAGTACTTAAAACAGATGAACACCAAAACGATACAAAAGCTTAATGCATATCAAAAAATGGATTTCCCCATGGTCGAGATTCAAGATGGCGATACCATTGCACCTCTGGATACTATTTCGATTGTAGCAATTGCCTCTGATGGACTTGGTGAGATTACGCAACTTGAGTGGAAAATTGGCAATGGTCCCTACGTAAAAACCAAACGAACCGATACAACCTTTATCGCCCCGAACAAACCAACTCCTCATCTCCCCGTTATATTACGCGTTCGAGACAATTCTGGACTCTATAGAGCTGATACCGCACATTTTACTGTTGAATAACAGCCCTTATATAACGACTAAGCCAGCACTTTTTAAGACAAACCAAAACTCCGACTGTATAAGGTCTTCGACAGGAGTGGTCCCTGTAGGGTACCACGAAAGAGCCTCACTCCAATGCAATCGCTCATGTTTTTTGAGATCACCTGCATTGCACACTTTCTTGCACCATGCTGCAACAGTATAGGGAATAGTAAACCCGGTTTTCACTCCATTCACCTTACAGGTAAACTGTGCCTGAGAAGAACCACTCTTTGTATACTGTACCGCCCCTCCGAGCCACACAACTTGCTTTGTTCCTTTGGGGAGTTTCAATGGCTGTGTGAGTGCCCGTTCTATAAAATCTGGCGCTACTGTTGGGTGTGGAACTTCACAATCAAACCACGAAGCTACGTCATTTTCCACCCCTGCTCCGTACATAAAGTTGTAGTTAGCTTTTTTGAGCCCTTCAGCGAGTATATCTATGGAACCACCACCACTGTAGGGTAAATCATTATTGGCGAAGGGTGCGGGGGTCGCATCATACTCAACTCCATACACATCAGGGTTCTTAGCAACAGGACTATGAGTTGTCAAAGAAAAACGATGCCAAAAGGTAGAGTCAATCACACCACACCTATACATCTGTCGCACAATTTCTAGTGCATCAATACCATCCTGAATAATCTGTCCAGGAAAACTATAGATAAGATAGGCATGAGTCAATACACCTGCACGAGCAAAATTACCCGCTGTTGTTGTTGCACTTTCAGTCGACACACCTTTATTCATAGCATCAAGGACACTATTCGTTACCGCTTCGAGCCCCCCCGTCACTGCAACACATCCAGCACGGGCCATTAAAAAGGCAATATCTTGAGTATACGCTGTTTCGAATCGTATATTCCCCCACCACTCAATATCAAGTCCCCGACGGATCACCTCAAGTGAAAAAAGTTTTGCACTTTTCGGAGGGAAAGCCTCATCAACAAAATGAAAGGTTCTACAACCCGTCTCTGCGATTATACTTTCGACGGTATTCACCAGATACTCAATTGAAGCCGACTGATACCGTGCAATGTAGTCCAATGAGACATCACAAAAGGAACATTTTTTCCAGTAGCAACCATGGGCCGCTCTTATTTTGAGCCACCCTTTCTGAGACCACAAAGTATGCATTGGATTAAAAGATTCATAGAGCGTTATATACTGAGAGAGGTCGAGAGAGCCATAATCGGGAACCCCCAATTTATTCACATGTAAATCAGCAATGGAGTCATTACTGACCCACTGAACCCCCGTATCACCTTTTACCATAGTTCGATAGAGTGCACTATGGTCTCCACTTTGCAGATACTCTATAAGTTGTAATAAGGGGCGTTCACCATCATCAAAACAGATGTAATCACAGTAATCAAATATCCGTGTATCACTCAATTCACGGAGTTCAGAATTAACATACCCACCACCTATAACTATGGGAATCTGAGGATACTTTTTTTTAAACCATCGTCCAATAGCAAGAGCCCCAAAAAGATTCCCCGGAAAAGGAACAGTAATTGCACAAAGGTCATAACCCTCGAAATCAATTTCAGAAAGATATTCACCAATAAGGGTATCGATTAAATCACTCTGAGTAAGACTCTCCTCAATTGCATCAAAAGTACGGGCACTCATCCCCAACCGATCATTATACTTTGAGAGCCCAAAGCCCGGAAGAATAGTCTGTTGCATTAAGTCGGTCAAATCATCTATATAGAGTGATGCACGATAATGCGCCTGTTCATCAGAAGACATTTCTGAAAATATTTCTCCCAATTCTTCAATTGCACTAAACCGGGGGCCTTCGGGCAAAAAATCTGGGGTTCCAATTGATATACTCCCTTCGGGCCACCCACCTTGTAAATAGGTTATGACCTGATCGATAGTTCTCAGGTAAAACTTACACAACTCACTATCAAACTCGAAATCTTCTTGTAACAAGTCAAAAAAACGCTGTAACCCTTTTGAAGAGAAAAGTCGATGAAAGACCGAAATCCCTACATCAAACTGACGAGGAGTATGGCCGTATTCACGGAGGGTCCCCGCCAAAAATGGCATAGCCGAGTACGGGGTATTAAGCTGAGAAAATGGAGGAGTAAATAGCGCTACAGTTGCCATATTTTTTTTACCCACAGAAGAGAGAAATGTGGTACAATATCATTATCAACACAATTATAACATTTAAATGAAAGACCAGGGCATGGATCTATCAGACAGAGAGTATATCGAGATTATCGTTTCACCTGGTGAACCGGGTGAAAAGTCGCTTGATGCACTAGAATATGCCCTTGCTCTCTGTCTTTACCATTCCCGCAATTATGTTGTCGTCAATCTTCAAGAAATCAATCAATACGCCATTATGCTCCTCTGCCCCCTTGCTTCACTTATTACAGAGATGCAATTACAAGGCTTATGGATCAGTATCTGTGCCCCACCTACAATTTTTGAACTCGAATTCGAGGAACTCTACGCAGATACTAAGATACTCCTCCATAATAATAGAGATGCGTTCCTTACAACCGGTGCATCAATTGGCATCACTGTAACCGATGCCGATGAAGCACTGCAATCTACCATAGCTGACTATAGTGCCCATGTCACCCCCTTAAAAAAACATCAAGAGCAAGAATTAATACAAGAACCTCTTAGGAGTGACAATCTTCCTCAAAATGAGTATCATGAAACAGAATCTGACCCAAATAACGATGACTCTGTATATAAAGAGACTCAAGAAAAGAGTCCAGAAGATAAAAAGGAATCACCACGTCTGCTAATTCCTGAAATCATTGACTCCAACGTTAGTTTCAGTTATTTTGATCAAAATAAAAATATTGAGATCTGTACGCTCTCTGGAGAGTATGAGTGCACCGAGTGCACAGCAAAAGAGTATTTTATGAAAGGGTTTCCTTTCGATTCGTGTAACACGAAATCCTGTAGAGGTTCTACCCCTTCATGGAAACTAATTAAGAAGGTATTTTAACGTGAGTAACCATTTTTTCAATAAGATAATCGCATTTGGCGGTGGAAAAGGCGGAGTAGGAAAATCCTTCATGACCAGCAACATTGGTACAATGCTCGCTCAAAGTGGTAAAAAAGTTATCTTAATCGACGCTGATCTCGGGGGGGCAAACCTTCATAGTAGCGTAGGTATTCCTCACCCCTCCCATACACTCAACGATTTTATTAAAAAACGTGTCGATTCTATTCAAGACGTGATTCTCCCCACTAAAATCCCTAATTTGAGTATTATCTGTGGTGCAAGTGACATTCTTTCCCTATCAAACCCGAAATATACCCAAAAAATGAAGCTTATTCGAAGTATCAACACCTTAGAAGCTGATTACATATTGCTGGACCTCGGGGCTGGAACCTACCCCAATGTGATTGATTTTTTCATTATCTCACCTGTAGGTGTCGTTGTTATTGAGCCGGGAATATCATCATTTGAAAATGCCTATGGGTTTATAAAAAGTTGTGTCTATCGTAAAATTGTGGCCATCGTAAAATCTAATAAAGAGCTCGCCCAAACCATCAGTGAAGGGACAGATCCACGCTCCGAGAAAACATTTAAAAGCGCCCAAGACCTTATAGCCTATGTCCATGACGCCGACCCCGTTTTGGGTAAAAAATGTATTGAATGGCTCAATACATTTAAGCCGTTTCTTATCTCTAATAAAATGGAGCGGGGACAAAAGGATAGCCACACCGGTGGTTTTATTAAAATTGTCGATAAATATTTAAGTGTCGAAATCGAGTTTCTTGGGCGTATATGGCGCAATAATGAGCTTCATAAATATGCAAATACCATGCTCCCTATCTGTCAACAGAGCGCTAAGCTCAGTTCAGAAATGGGACTCCACACCCTCGGACAGAGTGTAAACAGCAAAATGCTCAAATAACACTGCTCCAATAGGCATTTTCTCACATTTTACAACTCTTTTTTGACCCATCTCTCCTCCCTCCTCTTTAACATTCCAATAACTTTAACTATCATTACCTCGGTTTACAAAATCCGTTGATGTTTATGCCCAGTCAGTTCGATTTCGATGTTATGTTTCTTAAAATGGCCAGAGTTCCAGCAACTCTGTCTAAAGATCCGAAGACACAAGTAGCAGCACTGATCGTTACGCCAGATAATAGGCAGATTTCATTTGGGTACAATGGATTTTCGCGAGGAATGGAAGAGACTGACGAACGATGGAAGCGTCCCATTAAGTATGAATATGTAATTCATGCCGAGATGAACGCTATCATGAACTGTCCCTTTGACACACAAGGTACTACACTCTATTGTACGTATCAGCCGTGTCATCGGTGCCTACAACACCTGATAAACGCAGGGGTCAAGCGGGTAGTGTATGCCAAACCGTATGAACAACTTCAGTATGCAGAGATTTGGTCTGAAGCCTCATCTCACTTTACAGAAGTCAAATGTATAGATATTGATAACAGTTAATGCACGGGAGCAGGAATGGATAACAAGAAAAAAGCAAGAAAAAATAAAGGTAAAAAACCTACCGAAACAACTCACTCAGTGGGTACTCTTGCAGATATGCTGAGCCCTGCCATGCAGCGCAAATTAAAAATGCACCCAGAAGATCGTATCAAAAATATGGTTAAAGAGGCTCGCAATAATCCCGAAGTTATCAAAGCAGAGGAAAACCTCAAAAACAAATAACTTCTACTAAAAAAAGTCTACCTCCCAAAGAGAGGTATTTAGCTAAAACAACTCAATTGTTTTAGCTTTTTTTGTGTTTTTTAGCCAGATTTACATTGCATCTCCATTATAATAGTGATACAGTAAGCTCAACCTCACTATTTTGAATATGATGTATACTATGAAAAAAAGATATCTTACTCTTATTATTGCACTTTTAGTAATGTCGACCACTATCTCTTCTAACCTTGCACGACGCTCGAAAGCCCAAGAGACACTTAAAGGCACCTTCCTCGTTATTATTGATTCTCAAGCATCACTCCGAAGCGCTCCTAATCAACATGCTGCCCTTATTGATCAAGCCCCCTTTGGAGAAAGCATATCACTAATCAGTATGCACAACGACTGGTACCTCATTAGTTACAATGGGTCACAAGGGTATATTTATAAAACAGCGGCAACAACTCCCGATCATTTTGCAAAAATCAAAGAACTCGTCCACCCAACAAAAAATGTAGCTCAGGCAAACGCTATCTATATCAAACCAAAAAATGGCGCTATCCTTCGCCTGCAACCCAAAGCTGGTTCAAGAGCGATAAAAGCGTTCCCCAACGGAACACGACTCGTAAAGATTAAAAAGGTTAATGATTGGTTTCACGCCAAAGCGAATGGCTATGAAGGATATATACACCAGACCGTAGTATCTCCAGACAGACCAGGAAGCTAATTTTTTAAAAGCTCTACAGCAAACTCTTTTAAAGATGGGAATACCTTGTAAGGCGTCTCCTTAAACTCATCAATATGCTCCGCATTATACACACCGGCCAGTTGGAACCCTGCCCCTTCTGCAGATTGTAAATCACGGACTCTATCCCCCACCATCCATGAAGACGCAGAGTCAATATCATATTCAGTCAAAGCCCGTTCTACCAATTGAGGCAACGGTTTTCTACACAGACACTCATCACTTGTTTGATGTGGACAATAATAAAATCCGTCAATAGTCACACCATGATTTTTAAGATCTTCAACCATAGCATTCTCAAGAATTTCAAGGTCGGCAAGAGAGTAATAGCCTCGAGAAATCCCCGACTGATTAGAGATAACAATAAGGGTATATCCTGCTTGAGAAAGCATTTTTAAGGCTTCAGGCACACCAGATATCCACTCAAAATCTTCAATCCGATAGACATAGCCATGATCGACATTAAGTGTACCATCCCGATCGAGTAAAATAGCCTTATTCACAGCGCTCCCTCAATGATTTTATTCTTCACAAATATATCAAATAATGATATAATAAAAATGAATTTGCAAGAAACAAACAACAATTACTCGACCGATACAATCTCTCATTGTGCATTACAGTAAGAGATATATTGGTCATAGTCTATGAGGATAGTATGAAATCGCTCGCATCGCTACTTACCATTATCGCCCTCACTGCCACAGCCAGTGTTGCACAAGAATCTCACAGCATTCTCCCTGCACCTCCGAGCAACAAAGACATTATCGTTTCTGAAGCACAGATCGTACAAGCTGATCTTCTTAAAAAAGAAGAACAGTTGATAGCCGAAGAGCGACAACGTGAAATTGAACGACTCAAAAAGAAAAAAGAAAAAGAGGAATCTGAAGCGGGCTCAGCCAACCGCTCTACCTCCATCTTTATTGATGATGCAAAAACTCTTGAGTCAAAAGAGTATGAAGTAACCCCAACTATAGGGCTCTATATTAGTTTTGGTGATGTTGATTATCAGAAGGTATCTTACAATGACTACACTCCTATAGATGATACATCAGGAACGGCATCACCATTCGACCTTACTTCAAGCAGTCATGGTATAATTTTTGGTATTTCGGGCAACCTCCCCATAAACAATTTCATTGGAATACAACTCATGATTGGAGGACAAAAAAATAATCTCACCCTCCAAAGTGGTAGTCACAGTCGTGACATCTCGACGCTCAACCTCATTATTCAGCCAGGCCTCGAGATCGGCTACCCAGTTTACAGCAATGCCAAATCTAAGATTTCAGTGTATCCCCATATCTTTGGCTCTGGAATAACCGGCAAAACCTTTCTCGATCAAAGTTCAACAGATTTTGAAAATGGTCAATTTTGGGGATATGCATATGGAGCCGGTGTCCGTATTGGCTGGAAAAACTTACACGTATCAACGGGGGTACGCAGCTCCTATCAAATATGGAAACTCGCAATAGACCCAGTAAAAGTAAAAGGCGCCGAAGGCCTCAACGAAAATGACTACACATTTATGCATGAATGGTCTACTTTTATGCAACCATTTATCAGTGTAACCCTTGGCTTTTATTAGTGACCTATTTTAGACAGTTTCTTTCAGGATCCGACCACGCCTCTGACGACCCAAACGCTCGAGGCATGGCCAATTTTTCATATGCAATTGGGTGCCCCATCACTAAACAGTGCATGTTAATCGACCCCACTTGGGCCCCCAACCAACTCCATCAACTCATCACCAAAGACGGATACACTCTTACCGGTATTATTGCAACTCACCACCATTTTGACCATATTGGCGGCTCAGCTTATGGAATCATAGTACCTGGCGCTCTTGAACTCATCAAGTCATATTCAATTCCACTCTATTGCCACCCCAAAGAAAAACCGTGGGTTCTCAAAAAAACAGACATCCCCGAAGAGTCTATAAAATGTATCGCCACTGATACTCCTTTCTTCATTGGTGAATCTCACGTAACCATTCATCATACTCCCGGGCACTCTCCCGGTGGGATATGCATCCAGTTTGATGACAAATTAATTGTGGGAGACACTCTCTTCCATGAAGGGTGCGGCAGAACAGATCTTGCAGGAGCTGATGTCGACACACTCCTCAGAAGCCTAAAAGAGACCATCCTCCCTTTGCCAGATACTTTAGAGGTCTATTGTGGACATAATTATGGACATGTCCCCTCAATGAGTCTCGGAGTCATCAAAGAGACCAATTATATCTTTCAACACATTTCGTAATCATCAGAATGAGCTCTATAGAACTCAGATGATTCCTGACAATTCCCTCTATTTTTACTACCTTATAGGCCAAATTACTTATTAATAGGACTACTATGGCTGCTGTATTGGATTTTAATCAGGATTGGCAATTTTGTCTCGATGGCGATGGAATTGGGCTCGATAAGCGGTGGCATGTAAATAGCCCTTCAGGGACTGAAACTGTTACTCTTCCACATACCTGGAAAAAAAATACACTTAAGTCTACAGACAACGTAGGATTCTATTTCAAAACCTTTTCTTTTGAAGATCCAACTCTTGTTAAAAAAGTAATTCTAAAACTTGAAAAAGTTTTCATGAAGTTTTCACTTTGGGCTAATGGTGTACTCGTTCAAGAAGTACTCAGTGGCTATAAACCTGCAGAAATCAATCTTACCAAATTTATTGATATCGAAAAAGAGAATACAATCTGTATTCGCGTATCAACACTTAATGGTACTCTTGATTTTGAAGGACACGCAAGTTGTGATGTTGCTCATGGCGCACTCTTTGAGCAAAGTCCTTTTGGTGGTATCTGGGGTTCAGCTCAGCTTGTCTATTGGAAAAAAGCATGTATCCTTGACGTCAATGTTATCCCTGATTATGACGGTAAAAAAATCCGTGTTGAAACACGTTTTTCAAATTCTAAAAACTTCAATGCAAAACTACACTATGTACTCACCGCACCTGACGGGCCTATTGGCCTCAATACCGTTGAGGCCAAACTTGATAAAGAAAACACAATTCACAAAGCACAGTTCAATATTAAAGACCCTGTCTTCTGGACTCTTGAAGAACCTGAACTGTATACCATTGAAGTCTACCTTGAAATGTCATTTGGCGTAACCAAACAATTTGGTTTAAGAAAGTCGGATGTACTTCGTGGCGATTTTTACCTCAATGATAAAATTATTAAAATACGTGGCGTGAACTTCACTAACAGTTATGCAATTACGGGTTCACTCCCTGAAAGTAATAAATCACTTCGCAGTGAATTAGAAACTATTAAAAATATGGGTTTCAACCTCATTAAAAGTGGTGGCTCCCCAATGAGCAATACCGCATTAACCATTTGTGATGAGCTCGGACTTTTTGTTATTCAAGAGATGCCTATTCACCGTCAAAAAGCATCAAAAGAAGCACTTGAGCTTGCTCGTGATTTTATTGAAGCAATTATCAATTCCCAAAAAACACACCCATCTGTAATTGCCTGGAGCCTTGGTTCTGACAATGGCACCCTTATGCTCGAGAATGGAACAAAACTTCTCAAGCATACAGACAAAATAGATGAAGCGCGGGTTATTTTTTCAAACCTTAACGCTGTTTTCATATCAGGTGAAGGTGAATACGACTCAGATACCGGTAAAGTACTTGGGATTACCAACGAAAAAGTTTCTCTCTACAACTCGCACGAGCTCCACCCTGAAATGAGCGTAAATAAAGAGCAATCTCATTTTTTAAGTGAGTATTGTAATAAGGAGAGTGAAATCAACGAAGTACCCAATAAATATTTTGGGGATGAAGATTTTCATGATCACTATGATTCACTGCACAAAGCTCTTACAGGGAAAATTCTTGTTACCACCAATAACCATACACTCTTCCCTGACTTTAAAGAGGTGTACAAATACCTCAAAGCGCATAAAGGCACTGATGTTTATAAAAAACTCTACGGCTTTGAAAAAGAATTAAAAGCACTCGCAGCAGAGCCTGTCTTTAAAACTATCTGGGCTACTCATGAAGAATTTATAACCGTTGCAAATACACTCGCAACAAAAGCGATCATTAATAAAGTAAATGCTATTCGTGCAAATGAGCAAACAAGTGGTTTTATACTTGATAGCTGGGCAGATACAAAGCAGATCATGAATGGTCTTGCCGATTTAACACACCAACCTAAAAGCTGTATACCGCCACTTAAAGAGGTTACCTCTGTTTCACAAATCATTGTGCACAATCTTGACCGTGCCGTAGCTACAGGTTCAGAGATAGCTTTTAACCTCACCTTACTGAATGAGCTTCGTGTTGCGCCTTTTGGCCTTACCCTCCAGTTACTCAATGCGAAAGGGAAAGTGGTTGAATCAAAAGATGTGAAAATAACTCCTGAAGGACTTGTGTATAAAATGGGAGCCTTTACTCTTCCTGCACCTTCGTCAAAAGGCATATACACAGTAACAGCTTCTATTTCAAGTAACCCAGGTAACATTGGTACTTTCAGTGATGCTATTATCGTTTTAAATCAACCGACAAATTACCTCAAAGGCATTACTACTCTTACTGAATTTACCAGTGATGATGAATGCCTCGGTGCAATAAGAAAAGCAGGAAACACTATTCTTATTCATGATATTGCTGATTATAGTTCAGAAGTTGTTCAAGCGCTTTTCGATGCAGCAGAGACGGGAACAACCGTCATCTTTAATGCACTCAATGAAAAAGATGCTCGTACACTTAATAAGTCTAAACGCCTGAACACAGAACTTATCGCAACACCAACCTCTGGTTCAAATGGTGCGGCATATCACTACTTCTCTACTGACGGTGTTTTTAAGAACATTACTCACACGCGAGTTGCAGATGGCACACTGAGTGAAATAATACCTGCCCACTCCCTCAATCCTATAAAAGATGCTGCAATAGAAGCATGCTGTATCAATATTACCAATGGCAATATTATTACACAGCATGTCGACGTACAGACAATCTCTTATGGTTCGGGTTCAATTGTTTTCAACCAGTATCAATTAGGTGATAAATTGAATAACAGCATTCTTGCTCAAACAATTATTGCTAAATAAGACCAATTTTTCACATTTTAGTTTTTTAAAAAGCCCAATCTATTTGGGCTTTTTAATTTATGAGTTCACAATAAAAACAACAAAAAAGGCCCTTTAATCGACAATTAAGACCTTTTTTGTTAAAATAATGTTTCGAGTAAGAAAAGTTATAAAAACCATTTGGTCTCTCACAATTTGAATATATATTGATGATACACAAATTAATCTGGGGAGATTATGAAGATTCAAATATATCAGCGACCCAAAAAATTTGCTAATCCTTCAGTAGCATTTCTTTTTCCCTATGCTACCATACTCATGGCCTTATCCGCTGTATTTTGGGGTGGTGCAGCTCTGCTCATCCATAGAATAATGAGCTAAACACCCATTTTCCGCTTAGGAACGACCATCTCGATTTTTTGAATCAATAACGAGGGTTACCGGGCCATCATTAATCAGAGATACCTTCATGTCTGCTGCAAACACACCCTCTTTTATAACGCCAAGATACCCCAATCTGAGTCGACCCATAAAAGTACTATAGAGTAGTTTTGCCTCTTTTGGTGGTGCTGCTCGGCTAAATGATGGGCGTGTTCCTTTATTTACAACTCCAAACAGAGTAAACTGACTCACCACTAATAGCTCGCCAGATATATCAGCTACACTTCGATTCATAAAGCCTTCAACATCATCAAAGATACGTAACTGTGTTATCTTCTTAATAATCCAATCCATATCATCAAGGGTGTCGCCTGGAGCCATGCCTGCAAGGAGTACAAGCCCTGAACCAATAGATTCAATCTGTTCACTACCAGTACTTTGTATGGTGACCGAAGCCTCTAATACCCGCTGTAGTACTATTTTCATTATTGAAAAAGAGAGCTGTCTTGAGTAAGTGTATCAACTAATGCTGAATCGAGGGCTTGCTGGTCCGCCAAAGTATCAACAGTCACCGTATCGATTGGTTCGATCAAATTCTCCTCCTCGCGCTCTCGAATAATAGGAATATCTTCAAGGAGAGAGTCGTCTACATCAATATCACTATCTTTGGTACGTACTGAATAGCCAGAGGTATAGTTATAAACCTTAATTTCAGATTCAAAAGTTGGACTGTATAAAAGCAGCTCCAAGGTATTCATAAGATACGCAGCCCATTCAGTTGCCCACTGCAGTCGAGATTGGCTTGAATGGATCCATGCCTTTGGATTGAAACTCTCTTCACTATGATACCGGACTACAAATCGAGGGTTACCCTTTGCTAAAGACTCATATATGTGTTTAACACGCCCTGACATATGTTTGCGCGTATAAAGAACGACCTCTTTAACTTCTTTGGTTCGCAAAAAGGGTATGATGATCTCTGCCTCTTCAAGAAGCGTTTCTGCATCATGGTAAAAATAGTAGAGGCGATCTTTATCAAATTCCTCGAGCTTTAATTCGTTAAGGGCAATATCTGCAGCGGATACCGATTTTAAAATGGGAGACCCAGAAAGTATAACCCGTTTTATATCCATGGCACCGAGGTCTTCAACAAGAGCACTATACCCCGCTTCGAGCCCACCTTCAGCAGTTATTACCAACCCACACTCAACTGAATCATACACATCATCGACCACAAGGAGATTACCTGATATGCGTACCCAAAAAGGAATAGAAAAAAGAAGAACCACAAGCCCTATAAAAAAATAGGGCATTGTCCCCTTACTCCAGAGAGCGGGGCGTTCTCGCTTTTTTTGAGGTATATACCGTCTATTCACTTAATATCCTACGAACAGGTACAAATTAAATTTCTATCACCATGTGCGTCATCAATACGGGCAACAGTAGGCCAAAGTTTATACTCTTTGAGCCATTCAGCAGGATATGCAGCCTTCTCCCGAGAATAAGGAAACCCCCAACTATCAGCAGTGAGTTGCATTCGTGTATGAGGCGCATTACTGAGTGGATTATTACCTTTTTCCCATTCACCATTTTCTATTGCGGTAATCTCATCAAAAATAGTGAGGAGCGCAGTACAAAATCTATCGAGTTCCGCTTTATCTTCACTCTCTGTTGGCTCTATCATGAGCGTACCAACAACGGGAAATGAAACTGTTGGAGCGTGAAATCCAAAATCCATAAGGCGTTTAGCTACATCAACTGCCCCTATTTCAGTACTCTGTTTAAACTGCCGGCAATCAATGATAAATTCATGCGCACATGTATCATTGCTCCCTGTATAGAGAACCGGATATGATGCAGACAATTTTTTCATGAGATAATTTGCATTGAGTATTGCTGCAGCAGTAGAACGCCTCAACCCCTCTGCCCCAAGCATAGTAATATACGCATATGAGATCACTAGAATTGAAGCACTACCAAATTCAGCAGCAGAAACATTAAGATCGTTTAAGAATGGTTTTAATGTGTCATTAACACATATTGGGCCCATTCCTGGGCCACCACCACCGTGAGGTATTGCAAAGGTTTTATGGAGGTTCAAGTGACATACGTCTGCCCCAATAAAGCCGGGGTTTGTATACCCCACTTGAGCATTCATATTGGCACCATCAAGATAGACCAATCCACCATTATCATGAATCAACTGACACACCTCAGTAACCGACTCTTCAAATACCCCATGGGTAGATGGGTAGGTTATCATAAGACCTGCAAGATGTTCTGTATGTTTCTCTACTTGTAGTGTCAAATCATCCGTATCAATATTACCGTGAAGATCACATTTAACAACCACCACTTTAAATCCTGCCAATGCAGCACTTGCTGGGTTCGTCCCATGAGCCGATGCAGGAATAAGTACTATGGAGCGATCAGAGCCTTGAGCTTTGTGATAATCACGAATGAGTTTTAAGCCTGCATACTCGCCTTGAGCACCCGAATTTGGTTCAAATGAGACGCCAGTAAAGCCCGTAATAGCGCAGAGGTATTCACCCAATTCATCAATCATTTGATGATACCCTTTTACTTGGTCAGTCGGAGCGTGAGGATGGATTGAACCAAGACGTGCCCAACTGAGAGGGAGCATCGAAGCCGCCGAGTTTAATTTCATGGTACACGATCCTAATGCAATCATAGAGTGCACGAGGGAAATATCTTTTAACTCAAGCCGTTTTAAATAGCGAGTCATAAGATGTTCTGATTGATACCGATTAAAAACCTCATGGTGCATATACGCAGATTCACGAGCCAGAGCCCCGACAAGTGGCGAGGGAGCAGTATCTTGCAGCGCCACCTCTTTACCAGTATAGTTACAAAGAATTGAGGCAATAGACTCAAGTGCATCATCATCAGTAGTCTCATCAAGTGTGATTCCTACTCTATTGTCAGCCCCATAATAGAAGTTACAACCCGCCTCTTCTGCAATCTCTTTTAGTCGATTCGGTTCATCAACTGTTATTGAAAGCGTATCAAAAAATGCACTATTACTTTGAGCAATACCCAGTCCCCCGAGAAGGGTATTCAAGCGGCACGCTTGATTGTGTACCGAGTTCGCTATGGCCTTCAATCCTACGGGGCCATGATATACTCCATAGGCTGTTGCCATTACTGCAAGAAGAACCTGAGAAGTACAAATATTTGAAGTCGCTTTCTCTCGGCGAATATGTTGCTCACGCGTTTGGAGCGACATTCTATAGGCTTTGTTGCCTTCTCGGTCAATTGATTCTCCTATGATACGCCCGGGAAGTTGTCGCTTGTAAGACTCTTTTGCTGAAAAATACGCCGCGTGAGGCCCACCATATCCCATGGGAATTCCAAAACGCTGTGTCGATCCTAGAACAGCATCAACACCCCATGTCGCTGGTTCTTTGAGTAGTGCAAGACTTAAAATATCAGCAGCTACTGCAACCTGAATTTCACTCTCTTTTAACTGAGCTACTACTCCACTATAATCAGTGACTGCTCCATGAGCAGTCGGGTATTGAAGCAAGACGCCAAAGACCTCTTTATTTTTTTCAAGATCCGCAAGGTCCCTATTAGGATCACCAATAACAATGGTAATATTGAGGGGTTCTGCACGAGTCTGGAGCACGTCAATGGTTTGTTGAAAACAGCCAGCATCAACAAAAAAAGTATGAGCCTTTTTCTTTGGACGAGGAACTGACCTATAAAACATAGTCATCGCTTCTGCTGCTGCAGTAGCTTCATCAAGTAGAGATCCATTTGCGATTTCAAGCCCAGTCAATTCAGTAATCATAGTCTGAAAATTAACCAACATCTCCAAACGCCCCTGAGAAATTTCAGCTTGATAAGGAGTATATGCAGTATACCATGCAGGATTTTCTAAAATGTTACGCTGTATTACCGGAGGAAGAATGGTATTATAATAGCCCTGTCCAATATTAGACTGAAAGACATTATTTTGCCCTGATATCTGTGCAATTTTTTGAAGGGTCTGGTGCTCACTGAGCCCTTCAGGTATAGGCCCTAATGAGTCTGTTCTTATTCCTGCGGGTATGGTCTTTTCGATAAGTGCATCTATTGACCCAACGCCAATGTCACGAAGCATCGCCTCTTGATCAGTACTGCTTATCCCTATATGTCTATCTGCAAAATTCATTTTTTCTTTCCCGGTTGCTCACAACCCTGTTAATTTGTGACTCAGATTGCCACCCACTGTTAGTTATTTTTCTTCAGTATGGTTACTGTTGTTCCCTTACGATCAAAATAGACATGATCCATGTAGAACTGAACAAGAAGTAACCCATATACTTTTACTTCACTGTCGATGTTATCCGAGCGGACAATTTTACTATAGTCAAACCCAGGACCTTTATCAGAGACCGATAATTTAAAGATCTCTTTTGAAATTGAGTATGCAATGGTTGCCTTTTTAGTGGTATCACCATTGTGAGCATGCTCAAATGCATTTATCACTACTTCCATAGTTGCACTAATAATATTAGAGATGGTAGTAGCTTTGTAGTTTAATTCATGGAGGTCTTTAATGACATCCTGTAAAAATTGATCAAGTTCCTCTTTAGTCGAAAAACGTATCCTTCTAATATGATCACCTTCTATAAAGTGATTGAGGTAGGTAAAGCGTTCAGCACGGCTCTTCTTTTTAATCTCCATAACCAAAAAGGTACGGTCGTCATCAACGTGCCAATCAGTCACCTGGTCGCGAAGCTTTCTATTCACTTCATGATAGAGCTCATCTATAGGAAAGTGAATAGTCTCTTCAATTATTTTAACGTACTGCTTGTAAGCAATTGCATTACTCTTTGATACTGAATAACACCCATCGGTAAAAAAGACCACCTTGTCACCTTCAGAAAGTTGTACAGTGTCTTGTTGATATTCTGGGTTTTCAAACAGACCTAAAAAGAGCCCTTTACTATCAAGAGTCATCACCTCTCTATTTTTAGAATAGAGGAGTGGATAGGGATGGCTCGCACGAACATATTGAAAAACGTTGGTATCGAGATCAAGTACCCCATAAAAACCTGTGAGATAGTATCCAGAACAGAGCTGATCTCTCAAATCCTCATTCATTACATTGAAGAGCTCGACTGGTGAGTGAATAGATTTTGCATGAGCCGCTAAACTCATCTTTGCCAGTGCCCCAACCAGTGCTGCCGGAAGTCCGTGGCCCGATACATCAGCAATAAATATTCCAATTTTATAATCACTGAGTTTCACAATATCATAGAGGTCACCACCAACGAGGTCAAAAGGTTCGTAGAGCGACCAAAAGTCAACACCGGGAAGATCGGGAATCGACTTAGGTAACAAACCTTGTTGAATTTCGCGGGCCATTGCTTGCTCATGATCTCGCAATTCAAGGTTTATTTGAATCTCGCGTTGAGCGGCTAACAGTTCACTATTCTTTTCTGTGAGTTCCTGAGCCGACTGTTTAAAACGGTCTTTCTGTTTTTCGAGTTCTTGTTGAGTTAGGTAGAAGCTCGTTACATCTTTTTTAATCTCCATAACCTGTTCAACAGTTTCACCCACAAAAATAGGGTGAAAATACGTTTCATATATTACCTGATGTCCATCATTCTCAATTTTTTCATGACCCAAAAATTGAGTCTCTCTTTTTAGAAATGCTTTGGCCAACATTGAGCGGCGATGAAAATCTTTTTCAAACAATTTACCATAATTGGAATGGACTACAGAACGGATAGGTTCATTAATAGTAGAAGCATAAAGTTCATTGCAACGCAGTACCGTAAAATCTCGAGAGATGAGTGCAACTGGTTCGAGCAGGTCAAAAATATCCTGTAGCTCAGTTTTAATCTGCTTAGTTTTATTTCGTGAAAAAAGCAGCTTAAATATCGTCACCAATGCAGCAACCGGTATAATATACCACCAATACTCTAACATAGCGCCCATTGCATTACCATTGCTGCCTCTCCATCGTTGTAATACCCTTTTCGGGTACCTACATTAGTAAATCCACTTCGTTTATACAATCGTTGAGCTGCAGTATTCCCCTCTCGTACTTCGAGAAAAATCGAGATAACCTGCTCTTGCTTCATCCAATCGATATGATACTCCAATAACGCTCTCCCGACCCCTTCTCCACGCCTGTTAGCGGTGATTACTATAAGTAGAAGTTCTGCTTCTGGTGCTATGTTTCGCATAATTGAAAAACCATACACCTCCATATCTTCGACTACAACACATGATGAGAGCGGATTATTAATCTCAAACTCAAACTGTTGTCTACTCCAGGAATCACTCCCTCTTTGGGAATCAAGTTTGGCCATAATGGCACAATCACTCTCACAAGCAAAGCGGAATTTTGTCATGAAAAAAAGTTAGAAAATATTTGTCAGATGATAGCAAGCAATAGTGATTCAGTACAGGGAGTCGGGCTTTATTTCCATCTTTTACCCTGCAAGTGTATTAAGCATAGCAGCACTGTTATATTATACACAGCGGTGACTTACTCCCGATGTTTCGGGAGTGCCCTTAATGCCACTATTTTGCGTAGGGCTCTTGGATATAGTTTGGAACAGCCTTATCGACGGCAACAGGGCCAAGTACCCCAAAAAACAGAGCATAATTCTTTAACGAGAATTCGGCCCAGAGATCTTGTACCGATTCAGCAGAGAGCTTTGCCAACAATTCAGCTTCCATTTCAGTATCGATCAAAAGATGATGATGGGGCTGTACAAATGCTAATAGCTCTTCGGTGGTCATAAGAACTTCTGTTGAAAGTGCTTTGCTTAAGGGTTCATTAGCGTCTCGGACACCTACATAATAGATGCCAGGTTTTGAACGGCATATAATAATATTCTTAGAGTCACTCCGTACTCCAGTTGCCAAGGCAGCCAATGTTGATACAGTAAATAGCTCCCGTTTACCACTAAAACAGAGTCCTTGCGCAAAGGCAAGTCCAACGCGAAGCCCAGTAAAAGACCCGGGTCCTAAAGTAATCAGAACGCGCTTAATTTCATCCATAGTTGAGTGGCTCTCTCTAAGCCCCTCTGCCAGAAGGTCACTTAAAATTTCCCCTCGGCCCTTCTCTATTTTCTTTTGAAAGAGCTCTTCACCTTGAATATAGATTCCAAGAGCGACGTCTCTCAGGGATGTCTCAATAATTAAATCTTTCATTTTTTTAAACTCTCTTCAATAATGGTATCGAGTAATTGTGAAAAGCTCAGTCCTGCATAGTCAGCTGCTTGTGGTAGTAGCGACTGAGGCGTCAGTCCCGGCAATGAATTGGTCTCAAGGGCCAATACTTGGTCACCAATTATCATAAAATCTGTTCTGGAGTATACTTCCATCCCAAGTGCTTTATGGCTTTTTTCAGAGAACATCTGCATCTTCTTGGTAATCTGAGGAGTAAATTTACCTGGTGTTACCTCTTGACTTTTACCTTGATATTTGGCCTCGAAATCAAAAAACTCTGTTTCAGGGATAATTTCTGTCACCGGGAGTGGATTCTTGCCTTCAAGATAGGCAGAGGTCCCCTCTCTTCCCGAGATAAATTCCTCAATAAGCAGTTCATCTACATCGGTGAAAAGTTGTTCAATAACCTCTAATGCCTCTGTTTCACTCTTTGCAATACCAATACCAATAGAAGATCCACCCAGGGGGTTTTTAATCACCAAGGGTAGCGGAATTTGTTGAATTATCACCCCTATATCTGAAGGGCGAAACTGCGACTTTTCTATTACACCCCACGAAGGCGTTGGAATGAGTGCCTCTTGATAGATTTTCTTAGTAGAAATTTTATTCAGGGTCTGAGCAGATGCCGTTACACCCGAACCTGTATATGGAATTTCAAGGATTTCCATCAATTTTTGTACTCGACCATCTTCACCAAAGGCACCATGGAGTGCCAAAAATGCACAATCAATGAGAGGAAGTGCACTCAGTGATGGTGGAGTAGCAGTACACAAATCTAAACGACCTGAGAATTGATCAATTGAAAAGTTCTCACACTCGTCTGGTAAAAGTGGACACGTTGGCCAATGCCATTTGCCATCACGATCAATCCATATGGGGAGAACCGAGTATTTACTCTGGTCGAGGTTTCTTACAACTTCACTACCCGAAACTAGAGAGACGTCATATTCTAATGACGGCCCTCCAATAAGCACTGCAATCTTTTTAGCCATTGATTTTATTAAATACGTATGATTGTAGATCTGATATTTTAATACGCTCTTGAGTCATGGTATCACGATCACGCACAGTAACACTTTCATCGTCAATAGTGTCAAAGTCAACAGTTACACAAAGTGGCGTACCCAATTCATCCTGTCTACGATACCGCTTACCAATTGATTGAGTCTCATCGTATTCAGCACCCCAGTTTTTCAAAAGGTCTTCATAAATGCCTTTTGCTTTACTCTGAAGTGGCTCTTTCTTAGAAAGAGGGAGCACCGCAACTTTAACTGGAGCAAGTGATGGATGAAATCTGAGTACCACACGCTCGTCACCATTTTCCAATGTTTCAACATCATATGCATCAACAAGTACGGTCAAAAGAAGACGGTCAACACCGAGTGCTGGCTCAACTACGTAGGGAAGATACTTTTTATTTTCTATTTGATCATGATAGCGCAAATCTTTTCGAGAATGCTCCATATGAGCCTTCAAATCAAAGTCTGTTCTAGAAGCAATTCCCCAAAGTTCTCCCCAGCCAAACGGAAAGTCGTATTCGATATCTGCTGTAGCATTAGAGTAGTGTGAAAGTTCTTTATCGGTGTGAGCACGAAGTCTCAATTTTTCTCCGGTAATTCCGAGATCTTTTATGAGCCAATCCATACAGAACTGTTTCCAAAAGTTATACCACTCAATTTCAGTTCCTGGTTCACAAAAATATTCCATCTCCATCTGCTCGAACTCACGAGTTCTAAAGATAAAGTTCCCTGGAGTAATTTCATTCCGGAAACTTTTACCAATTTGGCCAACGCCAAATGGAATTTTTTTACGGCAGTTTTCAGCAATAGTTTTAAAATTAATGAAGATACCTTGTGCCGTTTCGGGGCGAAGGTATACACTTTGAGCACTATCTTCAACAACACCAATAGATGTTTTAAACATAAGATTGAAAGCACGAGGCTCTGTGAAGTCACATGCTTTACAGCTTGGACAAGGAAGTTTATTTTCGGTAACGAGTGAAAATATTTCATCAAAGGTTTTACCAATAGCAGCGTCTTCGCCAAGGTGCGTTTCAACAAGGTGGTCCCCGCGAACACGCTCTTTACACTCTTTACAATCCATAAGAGGGTCTGAAAAATTACCGACGTGACCAGACGCTTCCCACACTTTTGGGTTGAGAAGAATTGATGAATCGAGACCGACAACATCAGGACGTGCGGTAACAAACTTTTTCCACCACAGATCTTTAATATTTTTCTTAAGATCGACACCATAGGGTCCATAATCCCAAGTGTTAGCAAGTCCATCATAAATCTCTGACCCTGCAAAGATAAAACCTCTTCTTTTACAGAGCGATACAATATCTTTCAATGAATCCATTAATTTAGTAGCCATCGTGTTCCTTTTTATAACTCGGTAATAGAGCCCATAGGTTTAGACTCATCAAAAAAGTCCTCCTTAAAATAAAGAAATCCTTCCTCATTATTGGAGTACTCTTGAGCATATTGTTCAAAATAGAAGCGAAGTGCAGTTTCTTGGCTCTCAAGTTCAACAACTTTCTGAACCGTCCCCTGCTTTTCGGAATAATGTGCAATTACAAACCGGGCCAAAATGCCTCATTTCGCTTATTCGTTAATTTGGGTGAAATATAGAAAAGAATAGGGTTTCAGATTTTAGATTTTCTGATTTGAGAATAGAAAAGGGTAATTTTATGCAAATTACCCTATCATCTCATAATTTGATCTTTCCGAAGTGGTAATTTAGAGTCCAGCTTCTTTTTTTAGCCCTGAAGGAAGTGCAAATGTGCTTTTTGCAACCTCTTCTTTTTTGATACTCTGCCAAGTGACTTCACTTTTATCGCCCTTTTTAGAGGTAACTCGTACAGGAAACCCTTTTGTTCTAAGGATATCTTCGCTAAAATACTGAGCAAGTTCTGCTTGTTTATTCTGCTTCGCAAGATCTTCCATATATGAAGAGAGCTGCTTAAGAGAAGAGAAATCTTCAATTGTTAAGCCAAGAGCTTTAATTGGGGTAAGACAAAGAAGTGATGTTACCGAGCCATTTGTTACTTCATTATACTCGTTACACGACCAAACACCAGACTGAGCCCCTTTTTTCTTCAGCTTCAACTCAACTTTGACATCTGCACTTGGAAGCGCTCCACCCATCATCTGAGCCATCATCTCACGCTGTGCTTTGGGCATATTTTTCATCTGAGCTTGTAGCATAGCCAACTGCTGCTTAATGTTGTCCAGATCTTGTTTAGTAAACTCTACATATGATTTCTTCTGGTTATTAATAATCCAAAAAAGAAATTTATCGGCTTTAAAAATGATAGTCTGATCAGTCTTTTTAGAGGTAATGTCAATTTTAACCCCAGCATCAGAGAGCTTTATCTCAATATCTTGTTTGTCAGAACCTGTAACATTTAAACCCTTCATTGCAACACCTGCAAATGAGAGTGAACAAATAATCAATACCGCCAATACAATTTTCATAGTTTCCTTAATGTTAAATGATTCCCTCACGGAATATGAGGTAGAATGTATAAAATAGGTACCCTAAAATAAATAGATAGCCCCATAATTTACTGATTTCAAACCGTTTCTTTGTCAAAAAGAGCGATATCATCAATATACCTGTCACCCCAATAACAATGTACATATCTTGAAAACTATACTGAGAGAGGTTTAAGGGCAATATTAGTGAACTACCCCCCAACACCCAGAGTAGGTTAAATATATTAGATCCAACAATATTACCAATCGCCATAGAGGTCTTGCCCTTTCGAGCAGCCATAACCGTTGTTGCGACTTCAGGGAGAGATGTCCCTATTGCCACAATAGTGAGCCCTACAAGCGCTTCACTCATTCCAAAATAAGATGAGAGGGTTACCGAGCCTTCAACAATCCAGTGTCCCCCTAGGGCCAATCCTCCCAGCCCCACAATGACTCCTACCGATGCACGAACCATAGATTTACCATGGTGTACTTCGAGGTCATCCGTCTCATTGCGGTATTTAAACGTCCAGATAAGAAATGCCACAAATGCGGCCACAAGGATCCCACCTGCTACTCGGGTAATCTGATACTTCTCGGGGGCACTCAGTAGCATTATACTCCCCAAAAGGAGTACTACCGCACCAACACTCATGGGAATCTCAACAGACGCAATCTTTCGGTCAACAACAACAGGGAATATTATTGCCGCTGCGCCAAGACCCAAAAAGATATTCGCTACATTACTTCCGAGCACGTTGCCCAGAGCAATATCTGACGATCCTTTTAAACTTGCCATAATATTTACTACTAATTCAGGTGCCGAGGTTCCTAATGCTATAATGGTCATACCAATAACTACTTCGGATATGCCTAGCCGGCCCGCGATATCACTCGCCCCATCAATAAGATAGTCAGCCCCTTTGATAAGTACAAGAAAACCAAAAATGAGAAGAAATAGATCTATTACAGGGAAATTTTGAAGTAACATTTTACATTTCTATTAATAATTTCGAAATAAATGTAAAAAAATGGATTTTAATAGGGCACTCGATCTCTATAAAGCATATATCGCACTTGAGAAAAACCTCTCTTCTGCCTCTCTTGAGTCTTATACCTTGGACCTGGAGTCCTTTATCCGTTTCTGTGCAACTCAAGGCTCGGGAAGTATCACTATCCCCGAACAGCTTCTTGAGGAATACGTCCAACAACTTTCAGAAGGAGAATATGAGGCAACATCCATTGCTCGCCATGTATCGAGTTTACGCAACTTCTACTCCTTTCTCAATAGCCACGGATATATTGATTACAACCCCGCCTCCCTTCTCGACTCCCCAAAAATTTCTCGGTACCTTCCTGTCTGTCTAACCCACGACGAAGTACATTCTCTTTTTGATGCTATTGACAAAAGTAAAAAAGGCGGATTACGTGACCTTGTACTACTCGAGCTTCTCTATAGTGGAGGCCTTCGTATCTCAGAGGCTATCACATTACCTCTATCTCACATCGATCAAGAAGAAGGACTCCTTCAAGTTATTGGAAAAGGCAACAAGACTCGCCTTGTACCACTTGGACAGGGCCCCATGAACATACTATTTGAGTACATTACAGAGTTTCGCCCTGCACTGAATCCCAAAACTGATACGGTACTCCTCAATCTGAGGGGGGCCCCTCTTTCGCGCATGGGCGCATGGAAAATCATTCAGAAACATTCAGTTCATTTAGATAAAAACATTTCACCTCACACTCTGAGACACTCCTATGCTACTCATATGCTCGAAGGCGGAATAGACCTCCGTGTTCTTCAAGAGCTCCTTGGTCATTCTGACATCACAACAACTCAAATTTATACGCACCTCAATAATGACTACATCAAAGAGGTGCATGGGCAATTTCATCCTAGAAACCGCTCATGATATAGTCATTATTAACCATATAAATACATTCAACACAATTATTTTAACAAGAAAGTCGTTTAAGCGCCCAATAGGCCTATTTTCAATATTAAATTGATATGTATTCTCTGACAATTATCTTGACTTACCATTTCATTAACAATACAATAGTGAGATGAAATAGAATTTGCGAGTTTTGTGATATGTCAGATGAAGATTTAGAGCTTCTCAACGAACTGGTACTCGAGTCAACCGAGCACATGAATAACATTGAACCTATTTTGCTCAATATGGAGCAGAGTCTTTCTTGTACTCCCGATGAAATTAATGATATTTTTAGGGCGGTACATAGTATTAAAGGCGGGTTCGGATTCTTTGGAAAGGTGATTATTACAAAACTTACCCACTCCATGGAAAATGTTTTTGACAAATTAAGAAGTAACAAAATAGAACTCTCTAAAGAGTTGATAGATGTTACCCTCACCTGCATGGATAAACTACGAGAACTCTTAGATAATATTGAAGGATCCGACGACCTTAATGTCGATGTAGAAGTAGCGTTGCTCCAACCATTTATTGAGGGAACCACTCCTGTTGCTCCCCCTGCAACCGTAGAAACACCCGCACCTGAGGCAGTACCTGCAGAAACAGTGCAAGTCGAAGCTGTTCCAACGCCACCTGTACCACCAGTACCGACCCCACCTAAAGCGAAAGTTGCTGAACCTGCTGAAAAAAATGTTGCAGCTCCCGGATCAGGTGACAAAGACTCACTCCGCGTCAAAGTAAGCTTGCTTAATCACCTTATGAATCATGCGGGAGAATTAGTTCTTAACCGGAATCAACTCCTACAGATATTAAGTAAAAAGACCAGTGAAATTCTCGACTTTACATCGATATTTAATGAAGTTGATAAGCTGTCTGAACAGTGTAAGTCATCAACAGGCAACTTGGACCTTAACAAACTTGCTACCCGTATTGAGAATCTTAAACAACTTATGATGGGCGTTACAAGCAGTCCAATATCGGATTCCCCAGGAATTGCTGGAATTACCCAAAATCTCGACCGTGTAACAACCAACTTACAAGAACAAATCATGAATACCCGCATGCAAACGGTTGGTGGACTCTTTAATAAATTCCCTCGCATTGTGCGTGACCTGTCTAAGCAGCTCAGCAAAGAAATCGCCATTCAACTCAACGGGCAAGATGTTGAATTAGATAAATCAATTATTGAAAAACTTTCAGACCCACTGGTACACCTTGTGAGAAATTCTGTCGACCACGGCATCGAGGCTCCCGAGGCACGTGAAACGGCGGGGAAAGAGAGAGAGGGTACTATCCACCTAAATGCCTACCACGAAGGCGGCAAAGTCAATATTTCTATTCTTGATGATGGCGGCGGCATCGATCAAGGTAAAGTACTACAGAAAGCACTGGAAAAAAACATTATAACTGTTGAAGAAGCTGAAAGCCTGACCGAGCAAGAGGTCAATCAACTTATCTTCGCACCCGGTTTTTCGACTGCCGCCGAAATTAGTGCGGTATCAGGCCGTGGCGTAGGGATGGATGTAGTAAAGACAAACATTGAAGCCCTTGGGGGTTCTATTCAAGTAGAATCCCAAGAAGGTAAAGGGACGCAAATCTATATGCGCCTTCCTTTAACTCTTGCCATTATACCAGCACTGATAGTGTCTGCTTCAGGGCGAAGATTTGCAATACCACAAATCGCTCTTGAAGAACTCGTCCGTATTAGGTCGTCAGAAATTACCGATAAAATTAAAAATGTAAATAATGCAGAAGTTCTCTTTTTAAGGGGCAACTTACTTCCACTCGTTCGTCTTTCTGACGCACTTAAAACAGAATCAATTTTCCCCGGCCCTGATGGTGAACTTCATGAGGATCGTCGAAATCGAATCTCAGATAGAAGGCATGATGTAAACCTTAAAAACCTCAGTGAAAAAGAAGCACATGAGATTAATGAGGCAGAAAACGCAGCACAGATTCAAATTGAAAATGATCGACGTACTGAAAATAAAGATCGCAGGAAAAGTGTGAGAAATGCAATCAATATTTTGGTACTCAAAGTAGGCGAGCATAGATACGGGCTTATTGTTGACGAAGTACATGACAATGAAGAGATCGTTATTAAGCCTCTGTCAAAATATGTTAAAAAAGTAAAATGTTACTCAGGGTCAGCAATTCTTGGCAATGGGTCAGTTGCCATGATTGTCGATACTGGTGGCCTATCAGAGATGTCTCTCATGAGTTTTTCTGATATCGATATTGAATCTAATCGTCTTAAAGAAGAAACCGAAGCAAAAAGCATGATTGAAAAACAAGAACTACTGCTCTTTAATACTGGTGGTAAAGAGCGTTTTGCAATGAACCTCGATCTTGTTGCCCGTGTCGAAAAAATATCAATTGACCAAATTGAAAAAGTAGGTGAAGACGAATTTATATATTTCAATGATAAATCTTTAAAAACTATTCGACTGGATAAACATCTTCCCGTCTCACCATTGGTCATACCCGAAAGTAATGAATGTTATATTATTATTCCTAAACTAGTGAAACATCCACTCGGAATCATCTGCTCTAATTTAGATGACACCCTGCGCACTCATGTTTCTCTTGAGAAGGATAACATTAACTCTCCAGGAATTTTGGGTAGTGCAAAAATAAAAGACACGATGACTCTTATTATCGATATCTATTCACTTTTTGAAAAAATAGCACCAGAACAATATGAGAAGGATGTTCAAACAACAGAAACCCTCGAAGGCAAAAAAATACTCTTTGCAGAAGACACCGACTTTTTTAGACAAGTTGTTGGAAACTTTTTGCGATCTCATGGTGCTATACTTACTGTCGCTAATGATGGTCAAGAAGCGTGGGAACACCTCGCCAAAGGTGAAACATTTGATGCACTGGTAACTGACATTCAAATGCCTCGTATGGACGGATTTCAATTGACACAAAAAATCAGAACCAGTTCTCACTGCAAAGACCTCCCCATAATGGCACTCACATCAATGGCTAATCAAGCCTACATTGATAAAGGGAAAGAGGTCGGTATTGATGCATATGAAATTAAACTTGATAAAGAGCGCCAGAGACAACGTCTCGAAGAACTCGTAAGTGGAAAAGGATAAGCATGGCAGCGCAACAGTATACGACATTTAGGGTTGGAAAATACCTCTTTGGATTAAATATCTTGCTCATTAGAGAGATCAATAGAAATACCGAACTCACCAAAGTCGACCTTACGGATGATTTTATTCTTGGCCTTATGAATTTAAGGGGAGAGATCATTACTATTCTTGATCTAGGAAAACGTATTGGTACAACCACGGAAAATTACAATGAATCTTCCCGTTGTATTATACTAAAAACAGGTAAAGAATTTGCTGCAATAAACGACCTCCTTAACAATATGGCCTATAAATGTGACGACCTTGTTGGGCTTATGGTAAATGAGATTGGGGACATCATCTCCATTGATGATAGTGAGATCACTAATCCACCTGCAAACTTCACCATTGAGTCTAAGTTTTTATCAGGGGTCTATCAATCTGAATCACAGTTACTTCTATTATTGAATCCTAACTCTGTTTTAAATGATTAATTATGGTCCAAACCTACCCTGTACTCATAGTCGATGATAGTGTTATTTACCGGAAGAGCCTCTCTGATATTATCACTCAAATAGCTGAGTGTACTACTATTCATACCGCTCCCAATGCCGAAATAGCACTGAAAAAAATAGAGGCAACTCAATATGCCCTCGTTTTTTCTGACATCAACATGCCAGGGATGAATGGTTTTGAGCTTCAAAAAAAAATAAAAGTGAATAACCCCAAAATCCAAGTGATTCTTATGAGCAGTGAAAATTACTCACAAGCATCTCTCACAATCGAGGCATTGAATAATGGTGCGGTGGATTTTATTCAAAAACCAACTGATGGTTCTCATGATTCTAATAAAAAGGATTTAGAGAAACAAGTGCATACCCTCTTTAAAACCTTACACCCCTCTATAACATTTAAAAATGAACGTCATGTAGCTCCTGTAAAACCAACCATTATTTCTCCTACTACTCGACCAACTTTTTCTAAACCAACAACCTCAATTCCCGCCCGTTCTGCCTATGCACTACTGGCAATCGGCGTTTCCACTGGTGGCCCACAGGCACTCGGTAAAATAATTCCCTTACTTCCCCCAAATATTAAAGTACCCATTGTGATTGTCCAGCATATGCCTGCCAATTTCACTAAATCTCTTGCTGAATCTTTAGACAAAAAATCAGAGTTACTCGTAACCGAGGCCGCTCATGGCGATATTCTAAAACCGGGAACCGTCTATATTGCCCCTGGCGGTAAACAGATGGCTATCCAAAAAGATGGATTAAGTAGTAAAATTATTATCTCTGATGCCCCCCCCGAAAATAGTTGTAAACCTGCCGTTGATTACACTTTTCGTTCAATCTCAAAATCCTACCTCAATGAACCAATTCTATCTATGATATTGACTGGTATGGGCTCGGATGGATGCGGTGGAATCTCACTCCTTAAAAGCAATAAAGCGTACTGTATCACTCAATCGGCTAAAAGCTGTGTCGTCTATGGCATGCCCAAAGCAGTTGATGATGCAGGTTTGAGCGATATCTCCATTGATATTGACCAGATCGCCCCAAAGCTACGGGAGTTACTAACCTAATGTTTACCCTTAAGCTCAACGCCAACGAATTCACCTTGTTTCAAACATTTATTCATACGAAAACAGGTATTTTTATTGAGCCCACCAAGCAGTATCTCATTGAGCAACGCCTCTCTAAAATCGCATTTCAATACAAATGCATGAGTTTTATAGAATTCTACAATAAACTTGCTACTGGTGGCCCTACTATAATTAATGAAGTAATTGACGCAATTACAACCAATGAGACCCTATGGTTCAGAGATAAAAAACCTTTCGAGCTCCTTGAAGCGACACTTATCCCTCGATTTGTAGACTTGCTCAAAGCGGGCAAGATACCCAAAATTAGAATTTGGTGTGCCGCCTCATCAAGCGGTCAAGAGCCCTACTCCATTGCTATGATTATCACTGAAATGGAGAAGACCTATCCACAACTAAGGGGGAAAGTTGAAATTGTTGCAAGTGATATTTCAGAAGAGATATTAAAACAAGCTGAGACTGGTATTTACAACAAAATCAGTATCTCCCGCGGCCTCCCTCCCAATCTTCTGGAAAGATTTTTTAAAGTGCACGACGAAAACAACTGGGAGTTGGTGGATCAAATCAAACGAATGGTAACCTTCAAACGCATCAATCTCATAGATCATTTTAGAATACTCGGGCATTTTCAAATTGTATTTTGTCGCAATGTACTTATTTATTTTAATAGCGAAACTAAGGTTGCAATCTACAGTAAAATGTATGATCTACTCAAACCAAACGGCGTGCTCGTCATAGGAGCTTCAGAGACTATAAACAATGTCACTGATAAGTTCAAGATATCTCATGGCGAAAAAGGTATGGTATCTGGTATTTTTTACGAGCCGATAGATTAGGTACTACCCTACTATTGGTGTTCCGAAAACCGAAAAGATAGCACTTACTACACTCAAATAAATGGTTAACCCAACAATATCGGTCGTTACCATAATTATCGGACCCGAACTTATCGCCGGATCTATTTTAAAATAGGTAAACATGAGTGGAGCGATCCCACCCATCACTGCAGCAAAGCACATCGCACCAAACACCCCAATACCAACGCCCAGTGCAAGAGATAGTGTGCTCACATCTGAAAACTGCGCCACCACAAACAAAAGTACAAATGCAAGTACCCCAAAGATTGCGGCGTTCACCCACCCCGTAAGTATCTCTTTTTTAATACTCTCTTGTAAGTGATGAGAACTAAACTCTTGATTAACTAACTCTCTCACAATAATAGTTGCGCTCTGAACACCAACATTACCCGCAATAGCCATTACAAAAGGGACAAATGATGTCACTATTTTATTCACCCCAAAGAGATTCATGATAACTGCTGCAATACTCCCACCAATTAAGGTACTCGCAAGCCAAGGCACCCGATGTACTACCCGTCCAAACACTCCTCTGCCTGACGGATCTCCTGTGGTACCCACCATGTGATAAAAGTCTTCATCAACAATAGTACGCACTTCATCAAGAACATCATCTGCGGTAATAATCCCTACCATTTTACCACCATTATCAGTAACGGGTAATACTGAAAGACTATGGTGAGTCATCATCTGATACACCTCTTCAGTTGGGCTCGTATCAGCAATGGTTATCACATCTTCATCAATATGTTTCAGCAAAAAAGATTTCTCAGGAAGTACCAGTAAGTCTTTTACATCAAACATACCGAGTATTTTACCACCCTCAGTTAATACAAAACCCGTATCAATAGTTTCAAGGTCAGAGTCACTATCTCTTAAAATTGAGAGTACATCACTAACGCGAGCATGGGATTTTACTTCAAGGAAATCGGTCGTCATTAAACTACCAGCAGAACCCTCACGATATTTTCGGAGTGTACGAATTTCAATAGCTTTTTCAGCTTCTAATTTATTGAGAACCTGATCTACTTTTTCACTTTCAAGTTCTTCCAGGGTATCGACCGCTTCATCAGGCGCCATATCGTGGATGTAGGCAACTAATTCATCAGTATGTATTACGGAAAGTACATTTTTAAGAGGTTCGCCTTCAAGAAACGAAATGAGTTCCATTTTATCTTCACTGGAACTTAAGGAACTATAGAGTGTAATCTGTTCTTCAAAAGAGCAGTCATTGAGAACTGCCGCTAGGTCTGCCGGTTGAATGGTATCGATCCATTCTGGCAAATGAGTTTTATACTCCTCAGAACTGAGAATATCCTGAAGTGTACCATAGAGACGTTCAAAATTTTCTTGCTGATTTTGTGGCATATGCGGCCCCCTGTTCAGTCTGCAGCCCAAAGGTAGGTCAATAGTATTGATTATACCACCATTTTTGATAATTTCCGTCAAAATCTCCATATTTACATTTTTATAAATCAACCAAAAGAATCACTGTAAAGCCACTCCACTATCCGTGGTCATTTATGCTATATTTTTCCTAAAAAGAATTCACTATGCATGATACCGTATCTATTCAGGGAACAACTATCCGACTTTCACCTCCACTTGATGTGAAGCCCGAATGGATAGCTCAAAAAGAACCCCTCAACCAACTTACTGCTTGTTGGTTAAAAATATCTGAAACCGATTTACCGCTTACCCCTCGTCTTATAGGCCCACCGGGACTCGGCAAAACGACCCTTGCAATGGCTGCTGGTACCGCATTTAATCAAAACATTTTCCTCATGCAGTGTTCTGCAGATACCCGCCCCGAAGATCTTATAATTACACCGGTGCTGGGTGAAGAAGGATCGATATCATATCATGCGTCACCTTTGCTGAGTGCTGCAATTTCTGGTGGCGTTGCTATCCTCGATGAAGGCAATCGTATGTCCGAAAAATCATGGGCTTCTCTTGCCGGACTTCTCGATCATCGTCGGTCAGCAGAATCAATTATTGCCGGCATTACGATTAATGCTCACCCAGAGTTTCGTTGTGTCGTTACTATGAATGACGATTCATCAACCTTTGAAATTCCCGATTATATTATGTCACGCCTTCAGCCAGCTATTGAGATACCCTTTCCTAAGCGCGAAGAAGAACTACAAATCCTGAAGTACAATATCCCTGATGCCAAAGAGGACATATTAGAACTCTGTGTCAATTTTTTGCAACAAGCACACAATCTTGATCTCCCTTATTCTATTCGCGATGGCATAAACTCAATTCGGTATACCTTAAAACTCAGTCATAATTCCGATCGTTCATTGATAGATCTTTTTGAACAGGCAATAACTCAAATACTGGGTAAAGATGCCCTCGACCTCGAGGAACTGGCCAATAAACGGAGACTCATTTATCCAAATATGCCAGAAATGGACATGGGTGAATTCTTTTTTGGAGATGATGATCAAGACCTAAACCCTGACCATGATTAGCCTTTCCCCCTCAATAACAGTACTACCCGTGGTTCACGGAAAAGTTGCTTTTTCAAACTATCTGAGAGACGAACTCCTCAATCGGTCATTTGATTGTATAGCAATTGAACTTCCCCCAATAGTTTGGGATGAGGTTCAAAAAGCTATTGAAGCCCTTCCGATTATACAAGCAGTGGTAATGAAGTATGACAACCATACTTGTTTTATCCCCATAGATCCCTGCGACTCTATAATCGAAGCAGCACGACAGGGCTTACAAAACAATATCCCAATACATTGTATTGACCACAATGACCCTCCAGAGCTGAGTGAAACACCGTACCTCCCTGACCCCTATGCAATAACAAAAATTGGTTTTGACGACTACTATACACTCTGTAAAAAGGTTCTTCAAAAAACAACTCCAAAAGTCCCTTCTCGATCAAAGCTCAATCGTGAACGAATGATGGCTCAAAACCTTCTTACTTTGGAAAAAAAATATTCAAACATTTTGGTTGTCTGTGGAATGAATCACATACTCGGTTTAGAAAAACTCATCTATGCCAACGCCTTTTCTGACCTCACTAATAGTACACCACTCTGTACCATAACTCGCTTCCCCATTAATCCTGACCACCTCTATTTTTGTCTTGGAGAACTCCCCTTTTATACTGGGCTTCACGAAGTAAGTCGTCACGATATTTTTGCCGAACGACCAGATCTCCCGGAACTTTTAAAGCGACTTTTTATTGATACCCGCGAGCAATTTGTAAGAGACTCAGTACAAGGGACTCGAGTATCTCCTCATAGAATCCAAACAGCCCTCACCTATATTCGAAATCTTACGTATCTTAACAAAAGACTTTCTCCGGGGCTTATTGATATTATTGACGCTGCAAAAGGGGTATTTGATGACCGTTTTGCACTTAATGTACTCAAAGCTGCTAAGCACTACCCGTTTATCAATCCCGAAGATGACCAAACTCTTGGTGTCGGTCTTGGACAAATCAAAGAACCTTTTGGCGAAAGTGAAGAGGCTGAGAATCTATTCGCAGACCTCAATCTTGAATGGAAAACCTTAAAACTAAAACAGGACCCTGCTCAAGAACAGAAAAAAAAGTACCGCTATACGTGGAACCCATATTCAATGTGTTCGCACCTTCCCGAAGATACTCGAATCGAAAACTTTAACTCCCATATTCGCCGTTCTGCCCTCAAACAACTCAGTGCCTTAAATATCAAATCCGAAGAGTTCTTAACCTCTGTAAAAGATGGCATCGACATCAGAGAAACATTACGAAATTGGCATACTAAAAAAATCTACGTCAAAGAGATTCCACCAGGACGGTCACACATCGATACTGTTGTCATTATATTCGACGATGCCAATGACAAGAACTACCCGCATCAAACCGTTTGGTTTGCAGAGCATGAAGAAGAATCAACCCTCACCTTTTTTGGCACAGACCCTATGAGTGACCTCATTGGACCTGGGGTTGCTCGCGCTCAATATGGGGGACTATCACTCCTTTTCCCACCAAGACCGGTTAACAACCCTTTTAAGCGAGAAGGAAAGACCTTGACTGAACAGTTGCTACACGGTGCCTGTGTGAATGCAGCAGATAAAAACATAGCATACGTTGCAGCTAAAAAGCCAACTCCAGCCCTAAACAAAATCGCTCGGAAGTACAAAAAGAACCTCATCTGGATGCCCTTCGCAAAATTCAGCACCGAAACACTCAATCAACTCAGAACGTTTCACGTATTGAACGACAAAGAAGTTCGCACCATCGCCACAAGGTTCATAGGATTCTAAAAGTCGAGATGCAACGATACTCCTGCGAAGTATCAAGCAACAACCCCAAATATTAAAAAAGCAAAGGCACTTCAAAGAAGTGCCGAGCAATATGAAGTGCCGAACGATAGAGTTTTTATTCATAATTTAGGCTGAGACAAGGCAAATGAGGTGAAGGCGTACTTTAGTACGTCGAACCTCATTTAACGCAGTATCAGTCAAATTAGGGATAAAAAAGTGTATAGACTAATGTGCTGTTGATGTTATTCTGCCCGAGCATTTTTTGAACTACTTCAAGATCATACCCTTTTTTAAGCATACGAACTGCGAAGCAATGTCTGAATGTGTGGGGAGTTATTGACTTCTCAAATCCAAGTTCTTTCACCGCAAGTTTAATAGAACGCTGTACAGAACTTTTGTGAATATGGTTACGCTTAACTTTACCATCACACTCATCAACGATAAGGCTTTTGGCCGGGAACAACCATTGTAATTCCCATGATATTGGCTCAAACTCATCCGAATTTATAAGATCAATAGGCATAACCACTTCGATGCGTCGCTGATTTGGCATGGCGTTGTATTCTTCTTTGAGCTCAAGAAGATATGAATTCATAATCATTTTTGCTCTGTCAGATAGGAACACATACCGATCAGTAATACTCTTATTAGAACGCACAACTATATAATTTTGTTCTAGGTCGACATCTCTTACACGAAGACTCACTGCCTCATCCAAACGCAATCCACATTCTGACATAATGAGAGAGATATAATAATAGTGATCTGTCAAATTCTCATATATTTTTTCAATGTGCTGATCTTCAATCACTACCGGGCGCTTGCTCTGTGCTACGTGTTCAATCATCCCCAGTAAATCAGTAGAATCTTTTTTAAGTATACAACGCATAAAATAGAGAAGGGCTGCGATAACATGATTTCGAGATGCAACATTCAATGAAGAGTTATCATTGGTATATTGGATGAACTCTTGAAGATCGGCAACAGTAAGCTCAGAAGGTACTGTTGCCATATAAAAATCTTTAACTTTATTTAACCACGTTATATATGTCTTTTGTGTAACGGAGCTATACATATTGAAATTGGGGTCGTTATGTACTGCCTCCATAGCTTCTCGCCAATTTGATATGGCTGGTACTGTTGCAACTTGAGGAAGCGTATTATAGTAAAGACTCACTGCTTCTATTGCCTGTTCAACCTGCCATATTTCAACATCTGATACCCCCATTAAATATTTTTTGTACGTAGATATCGTACTCTCTTCGTCAGACTTTTCATTTAAAAAAGTGTGATACTCTTTCACCCATTTCACGTACTCTCCAACTAGATCTTTAGAGATCAAATCTTTATCTAAGAGTATATTTTTAAAGTCTTCTTCATAGTCCAAATGCGCCACGCATAACCTCACACAATAAAATTTCTAAAACCCATCAATCATAATCAAGTAGAAATGTAAATGTACTTAACCTCGATACAATTTTATGTAAAACTTTATTATCATTAGTGAGCACTAATGCGAAAGGGACACCCCCTGTTCCATAAGCGACCAAAGAACAAGCAACTAACAGGAAAGTATCGATGCCAAATGCGAATGTATTAAAAAAGGGAAATATCGTTAACATTAAGGGCCAATTGTTAAAAGTAGTTAACATTGATGTCCAGAGCCCCTCTTCTCGGGGAGCAGTCACCCTATATAAAGTCCGCTATACCAACCTCAAAACAGGGCTCAAAGTCGAAGAAGGCTATAAAGGTGGTGATTTCATTGAAGATGTCGACCTTATTCGCAGAAAAGTTCAATACTCCTTCACTGATGCTGATATGGTCACTTTCATGGATGTAGAAAACTACGAGCAATATTTTATTGGCTCACTCGAGATAGCAGACCAAATAAAATGGATTCACGAAGACCTCGAAGGCATGTATTCTCTTATTGTCGATGAAAACATGGTTGGACTTGAATTACCTGAATTTATTACTCTTACGGTAGAAGAGACTGCTCCTGTTGAAAAAGGCGCCTTTGCAAGTAGCCGAAACAAGCCTGCAAAGCTCTCCAATGGCATTGATATTCAAGTTCCCGAATCTGTAGGTCAGGGTGATTCTATTAAAGTTGACCCAGAAACCTCAAAATTTGCAACAAAAGCTTAATTTACTGGAGTAGAATAGAAATGCAAGCCCCCGTAACTCCAGAATTAGATGAAACCACTGCTGAGAAATTAACACGCGAATGTGCACCCGTCTCTTGGGAGCACATTCGCCCCCATTTCGAACGTGACGCAGTGATAATCGCATCAAAAGATCTCGACATTATCTCAATAGGCACCCATATTGCTGAAGATAATTCAGAGGCTATTTCTCAAGAAGTCGCCGCAGGAAACCTGAGTAAACCCCTTGAATCTCAAATATCTCAATGGGATACTAGCGGTGCCACATTTAACACCCTTATCATTAGCCCATTTGTGCTCATACAAGAGTTTTAAATCGTATATTCATAAACCTTACCCGTTAATTCAATATCTCCACCACAACATGGACATGGCTCGCCTTCTGTCCAAAGCGTCAATGAATCACCATGACAACAAGGGCATTTATCAATAAGAGAGCCTCCTTTAGCACGCTTCTCTTTTAATACATGTGGTTCATCCCATACCTCGCCAACATAAATATCCTCAAGAGTATTACACTCATTACAATACATAGTGACAAATTTTTTACCCGAATTACCTAAAAATTCTCCACCGGCTACTGTGGATTCTAATCCACACGTATCACACATCATTTCAAATTGAGTACACATTTGCACCTCCTGTTGTTTAAACAAAAGATAGCTCACATGCTATGTCAAATTTTGTCACCCCAAAACATATAAACTCACAACTAGGTAAAAGAGCGCGAAAGAGTTAAGTAAACTGATATTTAACTTTGTTTATTGAGTGTTTCGCTTAAATTAAGACCGAAAGAGGTAAGTTACACCCGCTCAAATTACGAGCACAACGAGTACAACGCAGACATATTATGATAAATTCAACTCCAGCAGTAAAGAAGTTTTGCAGTGTTATGTTTAACGCCCTCAAACTACCGAGTAACATCCAAGATGTTGCCAACGAGATTTTACCAAAAATATTTGAGTTCGAAGAGGCTACTCTCGACAACAAATACCCTTATCTCAACTGGTTTCAGTTTATTTTCGACGCCCTTCGCCCTACTGAATCCTTTGAGAATGAGTATTGTATCGCCCAATCAATAGGCCAACTGAACGACCCAATAGCCTTAGAAAATCTTGCTCATGACATTAAGAAACATATAGAGAAGCGTACCTTAGATGGCACTCTATCCCACGTGGATAGCCACCATCTTTCACAGTCCCTCTACTCCATATTTTTTGTATTAAAGATTCAAATGAATAAAGACAAAAATGCTCTTTATGAACTTGATCTGTCACCATTCATACATAGTGAAGAGAGTACATAACCTTCATTCGATGATACGATTATATAAAGGTTGTAGTTTTTACTACAGCCTTTATATAATTTTCCTGTAAGGTTCAGGCTCGCGCAAAGACTCACTCATACATTAATTATTTTTGCATATTGTGAGATAGAGCTCAATTGCACCAAACCATTAGGAAGAAGCTATGCCTACCCAAACAGTACCTCAAAGTCTAAAACGCTGGTTTCTTGTTCATTTTATTGCAGATTTCATTTTTGCACTACCACTCATGTTTGCCCCTGTTTTTACCATGCAGCTCTTTGGATGGTCAGAAATTAACGAACTCACTGTTCGTCTTACAGGGGCAGCACTCATTGGTATTGGTGGCCAATCTCTCTTAAGCAGAGATGACACAAAAGAGGCATTTATATCACTGCTCAGCATGAAACTCATTTGGTCGAGCGCTGCTATTCTTGGCATTGTACTTACCATATTCTCAGGTAACCAACCACCAATCATCTGGGGGTTCCTAGTAACCTTTGTCTCATTTAATTTTTTATGGGGTTACTACTATAGGGTTCTCAAGAGAGGTGCCTAAAATATTTACAGATGTGAAGCTCTCATAACATAATCTACAAATAGAAAAACCAGTCTGTAATTCAGACTGGTTTTTCGAATCCAACACATTAAAGGTTATTCATAGGTCAATGCTTCACGTACGTACAATGTATTGATACTTCTGTTCGGTGAAAATATTGATATTTTTATAAATACTATCATAAGAACAAAAGCGAGTATACTTCCCACCGATGAAATCGAAAAATCGAGTTTAATTTCGAATATCAACATTCCCAAAAAGTTAGCAACCATAATACTCAGCGGTAGTGACACAATAAAGGCCGCAACTAAACTTACTGTCCCAACAAATAGTGTCTCTATAAAAATCATCTTCTGAATTATTTCAGTAGATGCACCTATTGCACGCATGACACCAATCTCACGTGTACGTTCCATGATATTGATATTTATAGTTGAGACAAGTCCAAGCCCCCCAACGATAAGCGCCAGGATTGAGCCAGCAAGAACCATGAAAGTTAAAATATTCAGGTGATTCTTAATGGCCAAAAGCATTATCTCTTTAACAATTGATGTCACAATAATAATCTCAGAATCCTCAAACACCTGTTCAATGTTTTTATCAATTTCTTCAATTGAGCGACCTGACTCAGGGTCTAATACAACAGACAAATTTGCAATAGTATTCCTATTGTTATACACTCGATTATAAGTCTTTTCAGACATATATATTGTCGGAAACCCAAACTCTCTCGATACGCCGACTATAGTAAACGGTACTGCAGCATCATTAATCATTAATGCTATCGATTCTCCCACCACCAAACTCGGTTCAAGAGTCTGAATATTATTATTTATTACGATTTCATTATTACCTTCGGCCCCCAACCAACGCCCTTTTATGATTGGAAAATCAACAATATTATTTGAAAGTTTGGGAGCAATCACTTTATAGGCATTACTCTTCATCTTGTTGTTAAAAACAAAGGATGTTTTGCCCCCTTTAATATACAGTCCGGTTTTTACACCATCAACCGACTCAAGTGCTGTTTTTAACTGTTCAATTTCGTAAGGCTGGACAAAGGTATATGAGATATCAAATTTTTGCGATTCCGAAGAAGCCTCTAACGTTTTACTCAGTGATTCACGAACATTAAGTGAAACCATAAACAGAGCAAACCCAAGTGCCAAAGTACTAATAGTAAGTACCGTTCTCCACTTTTGCCTAAACGTATTTTTCAAAGAGAGCTTGGTTATTGGTGAAAGAATAGTTAACGAACTGATCCAGTTAAAGAAATGAGTATTTGAGTTTGCAGAAATACCATAATCTGAAAGTGCCTCTCTTGGACTGATACGAGTACCTTTTAATATTGGAAATGTTGCAGTTATTAAAGGAAATACTATACCGATGATGCCTAATACAAGATATACCCAGAGCGATATGGATTCTGTAAGAATATTAAAGTTAAGTTGTATCGCTATGAATTTGGCAAAGAGAGCTCCCCCAGATATACTGAGCGGTACTGCAACAATAAGTGAAATGACACTTAATGCCAATACTGACACGTAATATAGTTTCATAACCTGAAAGCGTGTTGCACCAATAGATTTCATCATACCGATTTGACGAATTTGTTTACTCAGTATAAAAGAGATGATATTCACAATAAGTACACTGCTCAGAACAAATGCGAGAATCCCAATTGCACCCAGTAAAAATATGAGGGAATTCAACTGCCATTGGTGAGGGTGCTGTCCCGGTTCGGGGATGAATACTTTTTCTACTTTGTTTCCTTTTGATGTAATCCATGTTGCAAGGCTCTCTGTTGTCTGCATAATCGATTGTTTGTCATATTTCCCTATGCTCGGTATAATATTCAATTGATTCATTGTCGGGGCCTGTGCTATCCCCGCATAGGTTGCTTCAGAAATGTATCCATACACCATGTACTCCATATGTGCAGGAGGTTGGCCGGGATCGTGTAATTTACCACTCATAGATAATTTAATCTTTGTCCCCGGCTGCTGTGGCATTGAGATTTCCACGCTATCATTGATTTGTAGGGTATTGAAAAAGTGAAAGCCATCCCTTTCAACTGCAATTTCATTCTTTTTTGGGTATGCCCCATCTTCAAGAGTAAAAGTCGAAACTTTTGCGTTATCAAAATCCTTTACCACAAAAAGAATCAGAGTGAGCCACTTATTATCTTTTGTAAGTATACGGCCAGTCATTTTTTGGCGAAGTTCTGCACTTTCAATCTCCTGCATACTGTTTAATGATTCCACAAATGTATTATCCATATGGTCTTTGGTTGTTATGAATGCACTTGCAGGGTTTGTATTCAAGTAGTTTGAACTCAAATCAGTCTGAAGAATTGAGAATGCAGTCACTACAATACCAATTCCCGTTACTCCGAGAATAATGGCAAATATTACAAGGAGGGAACGGGATTTAAAAAGTAGAAGATCGTTTAATGATTTTTTCCATCCTGGTCTTAACATGATACACCTCTTTTTTCATCGTTAACAATTTTTCCATCAGACACTGTAAGTACACGACTGAAAGGGAGAGTATCCGAATTTTCGTGAGTCACCATAATAACGGTTTTCCCACTATCTGCAAGTTCTTGAAAGAGGACATGTATTGCTTCGGAGGTTACTGAGTCAAGATTACCCGTTGGCTCATCTGCTACAATTATCGGCGGGTCATTTGCAAGTGAACGGGCAATGGCAACACGCTGTTGTTCACCACCAGAAAGTGCAGTGGGGAGTTTGTGTGCATGACTACTCATGCCTACTTTTTCAAGAAGTGCAAACGCCTTTTTACGACGCTCTGCTAGTGGAACGCTGTTTACAAAATCCATAGGGAGTGTAACATTATCCAATACCGTGAGAGTAGGGAGCAATTGAAAGAACTGAAAAATGATGCCTATGTTATTTCCGCGCCACTCTGCTGCGGCACTTTCACCCATAGTATGTATCTCTTTGTTATTCACAACAATTTCACCCTCTGATGGACGGTCAATTGCAGTAAGAATATTGAGGATGGTAGATTTTCCACTACCCGATTTACCCACAATCCCTATATACTCTCCTGAGTTAATAGTTAGGTCAATGTTCTTTAATATGTGTACGGTTTTCGATTCCACTCCATAAGACTTTACTATGTTACTGAGTTCAATAAGGGGTGCGTTATTTTCTGTTATAGTATTCACTGTGTTACTCCTGTATAGTTATCGTTATTTTTGTTTTTGGATTATATTCAAATTTCAGTTTTTCAAATGTCGGCATTCCTGATAGAATTGATAGAGTATAACTACCCGAAAACCCCATAGGTTCTGAAGGAATGCCGAAAAAATTATGATCGGGTGTACCATTACTATTTTCATCATGAAACACTATGAGGGCACAATTACCATATGGAACACCTTTGAACGCTACGACTGATTGACCGCCTGTAATGGCATTGGAAATCGTTTTAAATGGCTTATTGGGGATGTCACTCTTACGGAGGTAGAGATTTGCAACGGCCCTACCGTTATTATGTTTAAAACCATTTGCTTCGACAATAAGTTGTTGCTCTGTCGAGTCCGTATTCAAAAAAGTTTCCGCATAGATGATATGTACTGAAATCAGTACTACTATTTTAAGTGAAATAAGAATAGTGTGTTTCATTGATTACCTTATTATTGTTAATTACTTACCCTGGGCTAACTCTATCATAGAGTACTCCACCGTAGAGTATAGGCCTAAAAAAAATCTATCTATTTAACTCAACATACTCCTCAAGAGTTTCAGTAATCCATTGTACTAGAGTCTGCATAATCATCCGGTATTTTTTGACAATCATTCGAGATGAAAAGGGAATAAAAGCAGCAGCCTCTTTTTCATGCCTTACCACATGCTCATAGTGAAAAGTAAATTCCGTTTGCATTCTTTCCAATAATTCAAGCCCTTTAGCATAGTCAAGCTTCTCAAGGTTATATATAAAAGTATTGAAGTTAAAATAAATTTTCTCCATACCTGTTGCATACTGCTCCATTAATTCCATAAAGTATTTTTTACCTTTTTCATTAATAGTGTACACTACTTTTTCTGGAGCATTCCCCTCTTGAACCGCTTCTCCATCTATTTGTTTGTTGGCGAATAGACGTTTACACGACTTATACGTTGCCTGCTTGCTTATCTTCAAGACCTTATTCACATGACGCTCATCAATATATTGAATCAACTCATAGGCACTCATAGGCTTTTCATGAAGCAACCCAAGAAGTGTTAAATCGATGGTAGACAAATGTTCCGCCTTGTTAGTTAAGTTTTGTTAGTTAAGTTTTGTTCTTGTTTAAATATACTACTACACGGTAGAGTAGTCAAGTGTAGAGTAGTATTTATTTTAGTTTTGAAACAAAATTAGCTCTAAAAGAGGCTCCAAGAGCGCATCGTGCTCTGGCGGAGTTAAAGGGAGTGGTTAAATCTATCCCTAATGAAGAGATATTGATTAATACACTCTCACTTCAGGAGGCTAAGGATAGTTCAGAAGTTGAAAATATTATCACAACTCATGATGAGCTGTATGACCTTCTGCATAATGTTCCATTGCTTGGGTAAAGTCTATCACATAGAACCATTTTACTATTTGCAATGGAGCGTTAGTGTAATTTTTGGCTTTATAGTTCCACAGATAGTGCCTGAGGATCTATCAGTCAATGCAAACAACATCCACTTACAGCCACGGGCTTTATGAACAGAGTACTTCTTTGCTCATTGACTGTAAAGTGGGTGTACAATACGACACTACTCATACCGCATAGTCGCACAGGTAATGCTTTAGAAATAATCACATTGCTTCTGGTCTGATATACCCAAATCGATAGGTCACCCCACTCGTAAGAACTTGCACAAGTCCTTCTTCCAAATCAGCAACATCATTATTTAATGTCAAGTGAGTTACACTCTTAATAACCGCAATAATAACTCCTGTCGAAACCTGTCTTCCCTTGCTATTGACTAATTTAAGGTTTTCATTTTCCAATATCGGTGCCCATTCAAGAATCAACTCTTCAGTATCATCTTCTGCAAATAAATCACCAAGAGATACTACATGGGAGGCACTATTAAGAAACTGTCCTAAATGATCATAATACATTATCTCAATAGTTGTGACATCTTTCCACTCTGGCTCATCAGTAAACGCAGCATCATACCCCGTGACATCTGGCGCTTCTAATTCAAGAACAAATGAAGGTCCTGCTATAGCCGCCTCCCTAATTTTTTCTCCTGAACTCTCTGAATAATTTTCACCAGACAACTGTCGTACTCTTTTACCATCCTTTCGATAGACGTACACACGATCCAAAACTTCTGTATCCTGAGTATATCGATCCAGGTCACCAATATCAAATTGCTCATTATCTTCTCTATAATCAATAAGCCCCCTCACCACATCAACACTCTGTATTCCCTCTGTAATTTCGATTATCTCTTCAGCACGAACGCGTACCTCCAATTCAGTAGTTATGGTATCACCAAAATGGTCAACAAACCACGCCTTCAAGAGCACATCTTCACCTTGATACTCCTCTAATTCTTCTTGAATATCTTTATCATCAGTATATACACCCCAATCACCGTTTTCATCGCGTTCAAGTCGCATTTCTATTTCTTCCCCCTCAGGGAACTCCAAATGAGCATGTACTGTAAGTCTTTTAGATGCATAATTGCCGGCAACCAAGGTAATTTCAGAACTCCCTTTTCGCCCATACCCTTCCTCCATTAGCAATGTTAAAGTACTTGGCGCATAGGTTACCGTATCCATCAATTCAATAGTATCTCGCTTAATCAACTCACACTCAAGATCCCATTGATCACTTTCATATTCTTCATCATCAAGGCCTTCTTCCCGTTCTACAGTAAATGAAAATAACTTGGAGTCAGTTTTGAAATAGGAAATATCAAGATCTATTGAATTATCACCTACCCCTAAAGGAATTGCAAAATCAAAAGCACCCTTCCAGGTACTATCACTATCAGCCGTTATCTCTGATGAGAAAACAGAAAACTGTGACTCGGGTCCCTTCGCATCAACTTTAATATTTGATATTCCTTGTTTTACGTCTTCAACAATAAACTCAATTATTTTATCGAGTGTATCTGCCATTGCATACGTATTCTCTTTTGAAATATGATAATAATCTCCGCCAGTACGTTTGGCCATATCTGCAGTAATCTCTTTGGTACTCATATATGAGCCATCCCCTACAGGAACGTTTTTTTCATCATCAAATGCATCCCCAAGGAAAAAAGGATATACTTTCGGATACTCATTGAGTAAATCTCTCACTTCTCCATAATTCCCTGCATCATTAGTACCGCCTCTTGAAGGCCGTCCATCAGTAATAAAAACTACGTACGGTGCATAGACACTCGAATCGAGATCATCCATATATTCTTTACTTTTTTTAAGAGCATCATAATAATTAGTGCCGGTTATTTCCTTATTAACAATTCCAGATATTAAAGAATTGTAATGACTTTCTTTATGGAGGTCATCAACCCCTTTTGACCAATCCACATATGCACCAAATTCAACAAAACCTGCAGCAATCTCTGGATAATTATTTCTCATTCGCTCTAAAGATTGTTTAACCGAAGGTGCTCTGAGCCCATCTATATCATTGGTCCATTTCATACTTCCCGACTGATCCATGACAAAAATTACCGCAGGAATTTTTGATTTCACTACTGTTTCATGGGATGCACAAAACCTGAGTTCAGCACTATTAAAAGAGGTCACATATTCAGGAAACACAAAGGTCTCTCCCTCATAGAACTCCTGATCAATACACTTTTTGCTAATCACCGTACAGCTTTTTTCTGATGCAC